>JBBKXQ010000021.1:0-5412 GCA_037969565.1 Acidimicrobiales bacterium
CCCCGGAACCGGCAAAGACCCCCGCCCCGGAACCGGCAAAGGCAAAGGCACCCGTCGACGATGGGTCAGAACCGCTTCGGGGCGTCGCCGCTCGCATCGTCGCCAACATGGAAGCCAGCCTCCAGGTGCCGACGGCCACGAGCTTTCGGGAGATTCCGGCGAAGCTCCTCGAACTGAACCGGAAGGTTCTCAACAATCACCTCGTCCGCATCAGGGGCGGCAAAACCAGCTTCACCCACATCATCGGTTATGCGATCGTGCGGGCGATCGCCGATCACGTCCAGTCGATGAACAACGTGTACGTCACCGACGCCGACGGCAAACCGCGGATCATCCGCAACGATCACGTGAATCTCGGGATCGCGGTCGACCAGCAGAAGAAAGACGGATCACGTTCATTGATCGTTCCGGTGATCAAGGGCGCCGACAAGATGAACTTTGCCGAGTTCGTCGATGCTTACGAGAGCCTGATCAAAAAGGTGCGAGACAACAAGATCGGCGTCGACGATCTCGTCGGAGCCAACGTCAGCCTCACCAACGTCGGCACGATCGGCACCGTGCAATCGGTTCCGCGCCTGATGCCGGGGCAGGGTGTGATCGTGGGCGTCGGACGGATGGGTTATCCAACCGCCTTCCAGGCCGCCGACCCGAAGATGCTGGCCCAGTTGGGCATCTCCAAGGTCATGGTGATGACCTCCACCTACGACCACCGCATCATCCAGGGCGCCGAATCCGGAGAGTTCCTGAAGACCGTTCACGAGATGCTGCTCGGCCAAGACGGCTTCTACGACGACCTCTTCGTTGACATGCGCGTTCCCTACGAGGCGGTGAAGTGGCGTAACGACCACGGAGCCACCGACAACGGTGACATCGATGGCGCCATGGCCAAACAGATGGCTGTCAACACCCTCATCAATCAATATCGGGTGCGCGGCCACCTCATCGCCAACACCGATCCGTTGTCCGACGGCCCCTCCGAGATGCATCCCGAACTCGATCCGGCCACCTTCGGACTCACGATCTGGGATCTCGATCGAGAGTTCCTCACCGGCAACAATGCGGGCCTCTACGCATCCGTGGGCGGCGAGTCCCAGAAGATGAAACTCGGCGACATCCTCGGAGTCCTCCGCGATGCCTACTGCCGATCGGTCGGCATCGAATACATGCACATCGCCGACCCCGAGCAGAAGCGTTGGATGCAGGAACAGGTCGAAGGCCGGCCCTATTCGTTCACTCGAGACGAACAGCATCACATTCTCGAACGGCTCAGCGCGGCAGAGGCGTTGGAGAAGTTTCTCGCCGCCCGTTATGTCGGGCAGAAGCGCTTCGGCCTCGAAGGAGCCGAGAGCACCATCCCCATTCTCGACGCGGTTCTCTCGGCCGCGGCCGACGCAGGGATGGAACGGGCGATCATCGGCATGACACACCGCGGCCGACTCAATGTGCTGGTCAACACGATGGGCAAAGGACACCGAGACCTGTTCACCGAGTTCGAGGGTGCGATCTCCGAAGACGCCATCCAGGGCTCGGGCGACGTCAAATATCACTTGGGATTCACCGGCCTCCACACGAGCCAGGCCGGTAACGAACTCGACATCGAACTCGCGGCCAACCCTTCACACCTCGAGGCCGTCGACCCGGTCGTTGTCGGCATGGCCCGGGCCTACATGGATCAGTCCGACACGGGCAACTACCCGGTGTTGCCAGTTCTCCTGCACGGAGATGCCGCGTTCGCGGGCCAGGGAGTCGTGCCCGAAACACTGAACCTCAGCCAGATCAAGGGCTACAAGGTCGGTGGCACGATTCACCTCATCATCAACAACCAACTCGGCTACACCACGGCCCCTCACCACAGCCGCAGCTCCGACTACTCCACCGATGTCGCCAAGATGGTCCAGGCACCGATTCTCCACGTCAATGCCGACGATCCCGAGGCCTGTGTGCGGGTGTCGCAGTTGGCGTTCGATTATCGGCAGCGATTCAACAAGGACGTCGTGGTCGACATGATCGGCTACCGCCGACATGGACACAACGAGGGCGACGATCCGAGCTACACCCAGCCCTTGATGTACCGGAAGATCGCCGAGCGGCCCTCGGTGAGAACGATCTACACCCAGGCGCTGATCGACCGGGGTGACATCACCGTCGCCGAAGCCGAAGCCGCGCTCGACTACTTCCAGGCACTCCTCCAACAGGGCCTCGACGAGACACGCGACGCAGCTCCCGATCCCGGAAACCTCGCCAAGCCTTCGCCGCCGCCGGTCGGTGTGCTGCCCCACGTCGACACCTCGGTCAGCAAGGCGGTGCTCGACGAGGTCTATGCCGCCATGGCCCACGTGCCAGACGGCTTCACCGTTCACCCCAAGCTGGCCAAACAGCTGGCCAGTCGAACCAAGATGTGGGCCGCCGGCGACATCGATTGGGCCCTCGGCGAGGCGTTTGCCCTGGGCTCGCTGCTCGTCGAAGGCACCTCGGTGCGACTCGCAGGCCAAGACTCGAGGCGAGGCACGTTCGCTCACCGACACGCCACACTCCACGATTACGAGAACGGCGAAGAGTTCACACCCCTGGCCGAGCTCGGCCCCGAACAGACCAACCTGTGGATCTACGACTCGACGCTCTCCGAATATGCGGCGCTCGGTTTCGAGTACGGGTATTCCGTTGCCAATCCAGACGCACTGGTCATGTGGGAAGCCCAATTCGGCGACTTCGTCAACGGCGCCCAGATCATCATCGATCAGTTCTTGGTGGCGGCCGAAGACAAGTGGAAGGAACGCAACAGCCTCGTGATGTTGCTTCCTCACGGGTTCGAGGGCCAGGGCCCCGAGCATTCATCCGGTCGACTCGAGCGCTTCCTGCTTCTCTGCGCAGAAGACAACATCCAGGTGGCCAACGCCACCACTGCGGCCCAGTTGTTCCACCTCATTCGGCGCCAGGTGGTCCGTGATATCAAGAAGCCGCTCGTGGTCTTCACGCCCAAGTCCGGGCTTCGGGCCAAGTGGAGCCGGAGCCGGGTGGAAGACCTCCTGACCGGATCGTTCCAAGAGGTGCTCGATGATCCGAGCGTCACTGATCCCGCTTCCATCCGGCGAGTCGTACTCGCCAGCGGCAAGGTGGCAGCCGAGGCGATCGACCACCGCGATCAAAATGGGTCCCCGGCCGCGGTCGTGCGGATCGAACAGCTCTACCCGTGGCCCTTCGATGATGTGGCCAAGACTCTCGAGCGTTACAGCAACGCCAACGAGATCGTGTGGCTCCAAGAAGAGCCCGAGAACATGGGAGCGTGGAACTCGGTCAAGGGCCGGCTCTACGAACGGCACGGCGACACCCATTCGATCCGGCGCGTGAGTCGCACCGAATCGGGAAGCCCCGCCACCGGTTCCAACGCCATCCACAAACAGGAACAGGCTGAACTGTTGGAGCGAGCCTTCCGCTTCTAGCGGAGGGTCAAAGCGAGATTCCCAGCAGAGCTCCGAGTTCGCTGATCGCTTGATCGGCTCCGACAACCTTGATCGTGGTCATGCCCATGGCCCGTGCCGGTTTGAGATTGACACCCAGGTCGTCGAGGAAAACGCATCGCGACGCCGGGGCATCGATCAGTTCGAGCGCGAGCTCGTAGAAGCGGAGCTCGGGCTTTCGCACACCGACTCGACTCGACTCGATCACCTCATCGAACATCGCCATCACTTCGTTGACCGAAGCCCGATGTGGATCGACTCGATCGTCAGCTCGGTCGTCGTCGCTTCGAAAGTTGTTCGTGAGACAAGCCGTTTTGTAACCAGCAGCCTTGACTCGCGACAAGGCCTCGACCATCTCCGGCCGGACGCTTCCCTTGATCAGGCCGAGGATTTGCCGACCATTGACCTCGTGCCCCCGCCCTCTCGCCTCCGCTTCGAAGAGCGGAACAAAACCGTCGACATCGACGTCTCCTCGTTCGAACCGAGCCCAGGCGTTGTGATCAGCGTTGCTGGCGTTGATCGAACGGATGAAGTCCGACGGCAAGTTGTTAACTCGTTCATAATCGGCAAAAGCGTCGAAGGGCGAGGTCAGGATCACGCCTCCAAAATCAAAGAGGACGGCGTCGAAATTCGTGCTTGGGTCGATGTTCACCAGGCGATGATAAATGTCGGTCCCAAGTTTTGTCGCCGTTCGGTGCTTCACTAGTCAAGTCATGTCCAAAGCCCATCGTCACCTCGTCGTCGACGGTTCGAACATCGCTACCGAAGGCCGCAGCCTTCCGAGCCTTCATCAACTCGATGAGGCTGTGAAGGCGATTGCGTCGGAACGTTCGATCGACTCGATCACCGTCATCGTCGATGCCACCTTCGCGCACCGCATCGCCGACTCCGAAAAGGACGTCTACGAAGACGCCGTGAACGCCGGCGAAATCATCACCCCTCCCGCCGGAGTAGTCGGCCGGGGCGACGCCTTCATCTTGATGGTGGCCGACAAGGCCAACGCCGTCGTGTTGTCGAACGACTCCTTCCAGGAGTTCCACGGCGAGCACGACTGGTTGTTCGAGGAGGGTCGCCTCGTCGGGGGCAAGCCGATCGAACACGTCGGTTGGGTCTTCGTGGATCGTGTGCCTGTTCGCGGACCGGCAAGCCGCCGGGCCATCCGCGAAGCAAAGGACGGTTCATCGAAGCGCCAGGCCAGCGGGCGCTCGAGGGGACGTTCGAGTTCGAAACCTGCACCTGCCGAACCGCTCGGTGCGCCGAAGAAGCCACCACCCACTTCCGCCGTCGCCAAGCCCGACCCCCCGGCCAAGAAGTCGAAACCGCGAGCGCAGGCAAAGCAGCAGACCAAACGTCGCTCCGAGCCCGAAGCGCTCAACGAACCAATGACCTTTCTGTCGTTCGTCACCAACTACTCCATCGGAAGCGATGTCGAGGGTGTGGTCGAGCGTTTCTCTTCGCACGGTTGTTACGTGCGAGCTGCTTCGGCGCAGTGTTATCTGCCATCGAAGTCGATGGGCGATCCGCCGCCCACAAGAGCGCGCGACGTCGTGTCGCAGCAACAATCCGTAACCGTGAGGGTCGTATCACTCGATGCCGAACGACGCGGGATCAACGTCGAATTGGTCGATGTTGGATCAGTGGTTGGTGAAGGTGCCTCACACCAACCGAATCAACCCAATGCGAGATCGGCATCCGTCGATGACTCGGTGGGAGAGGCACATCACACAAGGAGCAGAACCCAAGTGGCAACTAAGAAAGCCTCAAAGAAGGCAGCACCAAAGAAGGCTCCGGCCAAGAAGGCAGCAACGGCAACGAGCTCAGCTCGCGCCACGAAGGCCGCAGCAAAGAAAGCTCCGGCCAAGAAGAAAGCTGCAAAGAAAAAGTAGTTCTATTTAAATCGTAATACTGGGCCCGCGCAGCAAATGCTTCGCGGGCTTTTTCATGTCCGCCGATA
>JBBKXQ010000022.1:0-24532 GCA_037969565.1 Acidimicrobiales bacterium
TCCCGACCCCGCCCGGCCCGACCAGTGTGATCAGCCGGTTGGCTGCGAGTTCCTCGACAAGGCGCTGGAGGAGCACGCCTCGTCCGATGAGCGGCTGAAGCGCCCCCGGAAGTGAGGAAGGTCTGAGGTGGGTCGGCGGGTCGGCGGTTGGGGACGGTTCGATCTGACCCGATTCGTCGCTACTGGTCACCTCGGCCACGAACTCGTACCCGCGGCCGTGCACTGTCCTGATGACCCCCTGCTGGGTGCCGTCGTCGCCGACGGCTTGGCGAGCGGATTTGATGCGGGTGGTCAACGCCGAGTCGCTCACGAATCGGTCACCCCAAACGCGGTCGAGGAGTTGTTCCTTCAGAACGATCTGGCCCCGATTCTCGACGAGACAGACCAGCAGGTCGAAGACCTGCGGTTCGACATGGACTTCGGCTCCATCGCGCCGGATCACGACTCGGGTCAGGTCGAGTTCGCATTTGTCGAACCGATAGATCAACCAAGTCCCCCTAGTAAATGGTTGGTCCGAAGCAGTATGGCAGGTCACTCGTGGCTGCACCGTCCAAACGGGTGTGTGCCGGGCCCCGACCTCTACAGTTGGTTCGATGTCGGCAACACGAGCGCAATGATGTCTTGGCGCCGGAAGAATGAACCAACTGCGCTCGAGGCCGCAGAGGTCGACGACATCATCACCAGAAATGTGGCATTGGCGGGTCGACTCGGACCTGACGCACGGGGGCGACTCACCTCCGTCACTGCAGGCCTCATCACCGCCAAACGGTGGGAAGCGACCAAGGGCGTCGAGCTCACGCCGGAAGTTCTCGTCACGATCGCCGCGAATGCTGCGATCCCGATTCTCGAACTCGATGACTGGGTCTATCGATACGTGAAATGGATCATCATCCATCCGAGCACCACGGTGTCCCATGGTTTGCGATCAGGTCCGACGAGCGGCGTCTTCAAGGATGACCCGGCGCGCATCGTTGGCCTGGCGACTCCGAATTCCGGACCGCTGTCGCTGTCCTGGGATGCCTCTCTGGCGGAAAGCCGGAATCCCGGCACCGGTCGCAATGTCATCATCCATGAATTCGCTCACAAGATCGACATGAGCGACGGATACAGCGATGGCACACCGCCGGTTCGAGGCATCGACCTCGAACGATGGACAGCCCTTCTCACCAGCGAGTACGAGCGTTCCGAGCCGGACGATTCCGACTCGGTTCTCCGCGACTACGCATGGACCAGCCCAGCCGAATTCTTCGCGGTGGCCACCGAGACGTTCTTCTGTCGCCCCGCCGACCTCCGTGCCGGCAAACCAGACCTCTATGCCGCTCTTGCCGGGTTCTACCGCCAGGATCCCGCGGCGACCTGAGCACCTTCTTCCCGCGGCGACCTGAGCACGATCTGGAGGCGCATACCGTCGAAATCGACGGTACAGGCCTCCAGAAGCACCAGATCAGGGGCGGAAACTACCGAAGGCACCATTCTCGGTGCGTCAGATTCGGTATCGAGCGAAACCCGGGCTCCACATCGTCTGGCCGTCGTGAGTGATCACATACGCCTCGTATCCCACTCGATTCTCGATCCAGTCCAGTCCTTCCAAGCCCATCACGAACACGGCCGTCGCATAACCGTCGGCGATCGTCAGATCGGGACCGACCACCGTTGCACTCGCTATCGACACGGCCGCATGGTCGGTTCGAGGATCGATGATGCCCCGATGACGCCGGCCAGACAGAGTTCGAGATTCCGGCTCGCGACGCGGGCGAACCATCGGTCTCGGTCCTCGACATCAACCGAATCGACGTGGCCCGGAGGACCCAGACCGTCGCCGTCGATGACGGCGGAAAAATGCGGATTCTCGTCGACACTCGGCCCGACGGGCTCAGTCTCGTGGTCGGTGAGTCACTTCACGAAGTGAACGAAACCCGGGGTCGCCTGGTTGTTGCGTTGCTCGTCGCAAGTGCCGGCGCAGTCGCGGCTGTGCTCACCCTTGCGTGGTGGCCGATCCGGCTCGGACTCCGCCCGCTCCACCAGGTTGAAGCGAGCGCCTCGGCCATCAGTGACTCCGGGCTTGGTGACCAGCGCGTGCAACCGGTCTGACCCTCACTGTTCGCTTGCCCCGCCACCCGCCCGACCCATCAACCGGGTGAACCCACGCTGAATGGGTGACGTTAGGCCCTGCCAGCGTGTCCCATCGAGATCGAACATGAAGCCGAAGACACATCTTCGATCCAACCCTGGAGGTTGCGTCATGGGTTTCATTGTTGTGGGAATCGATAGCTCCGAGACTGCCCGCGAGGCGTTTCGGCAGGCGGTGCGAGAGGCCGAATGGAGGAACGCATCGATTGTGGCTCTCCACGTGCTGCCATCACCGGTGGTGATGGGCTACGAGTTCAGCACCATAACCCTGGACATGGATGGCATCCTGGCCGAAGGCGCAGCGTTCTTGGCCGCCGAGATCATGAAGATCGAGAACGACACGGACGGCGGTATTCCGGTTTCCATCGAACAACGAGTGGCGATCGGCCATACCGGCACCGAGGTCATACGCGCTGCTCAGGGCGGTGACGACGGCCTCGCTGAGCTGGTCGTGCTCGGCTCACGCGGCTACGGCGGTTTCCGTGGACTCCTTCTGGGTTCGGTGACCACATATGCCGTTCACCACCTGTCCTGTCCTCTGCTCATCATCCCCTCGCTGGAGGAAGGTCGATGACCGCATCGTTTCACTACGAGATCGTCGGTTCGGCCCTTCACGACCCCCAGAGTCTCGCCGAGGTGACGGCAGCGGTCGCCGGTCGCCTTCGCGAGTTGGAGGGAGTGGGGTCACCGGCGTCGAAATCCGCCGATCTCCCGTTCGTGACCGTCGTTGGTACGGGCGGAACGGAGAGCCAGATCATCGACCGGTGGCGTGTCCGCCAGTCGATGAACATCAATGAACCAGCGCTTCTCGTTGCCCATCATGGCCAGAACTCCCTGGCTGCATCGCTCGAGGCGCTGGCGTACATACGCCAGCAGGGAGGTCACGGGCGAATCGTCATGTCCGATCGGCTCGCCGAACTCGCACGCGCAGTTCAAGATCAAACGGCGTATCTGATTCTCCGGAAGGCGCGGCTCGGACAGATTGGCATACCTTCGTCTTGGCTGATTGCCAGCAGCCCTCCCGCCGAAGTTGTGCAGCGTCGCTGGGGACCAACCCTCGTTCCGCTCCCCACGACGGCCCTTGCGCTCGCCGGCACAGCGGCGCCATCTGAAGTCTCGGTCGCACTCGGTCGGCGCTGGTCACGGTTCGACGAGAGCGGCTCCATCGCTGTGTCCGAAATGCAACGAGCGGCGGCGATACACCAACCACTCGTGGATCTCATCGACGAGCATGGACTGGATGCCGTGACCGTTCGATGCTTCGATCTGCTCGAATCGGCCCACACCTCGGGTTGCCTCGCCCTCGCCGAACTCAACGGTCAGGGCATCGTGGCCGGATGCGAGGGTGACCTGCCCAGCGCGATCGCAATGATGTGGGTGCATGCCATGTTCGGAACCGCTTCGTGGATGGCCAATCCCGCCACGATCGATCCTGAACTGGGTGAGATCGTGCTTGCTCACTGCACGGTCGCTCCATCCCTCGTCGAGGACGCGGAACTCACCACCCACTTCGAGTCGGGGATCGGCGTGGGAATCTCCGGTCGATTCCGTCATCAGGATGTTTGCCTCGTTCGGATCGGTGGTGCCGATCTGGAGCAGATCTGGATCACCGACGGCGAGTTGGTGACCAGCGGCCACGACCCCGATCTCTGCCGCACACAGGCAACGGTTCTGGTTCCTCCAAGCGCCGCTACCGAGCTTCTCGAGCGTCCGCTCGGCAATCACGTGGTTCTCGTGCCGGGCCATCACGCCAATCGCATGAAGCGTTGGTGGGACCTGTACGTCGGAGATGCAGCTGCAGGGGCAATGACCGCCACGGGGCTCTTGCTCACGCCATAGGAAAGCAGAGTTGCCCAAAGGCACGGGGATCGGCTCAAGTCCGGCCCTGATCAGCCGAGTCTTGACTGAGTGAGTATTGGGCCCACACAAGGCGCCGAGCGCCATGCGCAGACCATTCAGCGGTGGAAGTCGCATCCTTGGTTGGCGCGCCTCCTCAGGCTTGCGATCTTCCTCACACCCCTGGTCGGCGCCTTCGGTTTCACTTGGACTGCGGGCGAGATCGCTCCGCCCGAAAAGATCGGAGTCAACCGCTGGCTCTGGATCGCCGTGGTGTTCTTCCTGGCCAACGGCCTCCTGGTCGTCCTCCGCCGGGCTACCGAACGACTCATCCCGCTAGTTGCCCTCATGAAGCTCACGCTGGTCTTTCCCGACAACGCGCCGTCGCGGACCAAGGCGACCCTTCGTAAATCGAACTCACGAACCATGCTCCGAAACATCGAGCAAGGGCGTCTCCGGGGCGAGACCACCGACGAAGTCCTGCATGGCGACTACATCGTGCAGCTGCTCAAGGAGGTCAACGATCATGACCGCTTGACCCGTGGTCACTCGGAGCGGGTCCGGGCCTACGCCGAGATGATCGGTGAGGAACTCGACCTGGACGACGACGAGATGAACAAGTTGCGGTGGTCCGCCCTGTTGCACGACGTCGGGAAGTTGGCGGTTCCCTACGAGGTCCTGAACAAGGACGGCAGGCCGACCGATGAGGAGTGGCAGGTTCTGGCGACACATCCTGCCGTCGGCGGAAACATGCTCGAACCGCTGCGAGGCTGGCTCGGCGACTGGATTCACTCCGCCGATCAGCACCATTGCCGCTGGGACGGAACGGGATATCCCGACAAGCTCGCCGGCACCGAGATCTCACTGGCTGGGCGACTGGTCGGGGTGGCCGATGCGTTCGATGTGATGACGAGCGCTCGCAGCTACAAGAAGCCTCTCGATCCCGAGATCGCCCGCCAAGAACTGACGGACTGCGCCGGGACCCAATTCGATCCGGCCATCGTTCGTGCCTTCTTGAGAATTGGACTGGGCCGAATCCGTACGGTGGCGGGGCCCCTTCCCTGGCTGATGAATCTCACTGGGGCGGCTCGGATCCCGATGCCCTCGGCCGGCGCGACGTGGGCCGTCGCAACGTCGGCGGTCGGCCTCATCACTGTCGGCACCAGCACGTTGGGGGGAGCCACGGTGCAACCCGATCGACTCCTCGCGCTCGATCCCCCAACCTCGATCGTCATCGAGGAAATCGTCGACGAGCCCATCCCGTTCGAGGTTCAACCTCGCACCGAACCCTCGTCGACGATCCCAACCACCACAGCTCCGACCACGACCTTCGTCCCGGCCACAACCGCCCCGGCCACAACCGCCCCGGCCACGACGACACCCACGACGACCGCGACACCGCCTCCCAATGGTCGGCCGGTGACCGTTGATGACAGTGCGACGACCACCGAGGACGAAGCCATCATCATCAACGTGTTGTCCAACGACACCGACCCCGACGGTGAGTCGGTTTCCGTTGTCGTGATCGGAAGGCCGACGAACGGTACGGCGACGCTGGTGGGTGGGAGCATCCGGTACACACCCTCTCCGAACTTCAACGGAGTCGACGAGTTCGCATACACCGCGGCCGATTCCAAGGGACTCGAGTCTCAGCCGGCAACCGTCACGGTCAACGTCACCCCGGTCAACGATCCTCCGATCGTGTCAGCTTCCGACATCGCAGTCGACGAAAACATCAGCGTCGGGACTTCGCTGTTGTTTGTCGCGACCACCGATCCCGAACTCGACGCTGTGTCCTACCGCATCTCCAGTGGTGACACGACTGGCCGTTTCAGGATCGATGGGAGTGGATTCGTCTTCCTCGTTGCTCCACTCGACTATCGGGTTGCTCCGCTCCACACGATCGAGATATCGGTTGATGACGGCAACTTGACGACCGTGATCAGTGTTGCGATCACGGTCAACGACGTCAACGACGTGCCAACGGCTGTCGACGACTTCTCGACGACAAGCGAGGACGTCTCGATCGACATCGCCATCGGGATCAACGACAGTGATCCCGACGGACAGCCTCTGCAATGGAACGTCCCGCTCCGATCAGTGGCCAGCGCCGTGCTGATCGAGACCAACGGAACGGTCACCTACATTCCGCCAGCCGATTACGCAGGCATCGATACCTTCACCTACACCGTTTCCGACGGCAGCCTCGTCTCCACCAGGGCCACGGTGACGGTCACGGTAAACCCGGTCAATGATGCACCGGTGGCAACCGATGACAATTTCACCACGGCGAAGAACAACCCGATCACCACCACCAACATCACCGGCAACGACAGCGATCCAGATGATGCGATCGACCCGACCACCCTTTCGATCGTTGCCACGACCACCAACGGCGTACTGACCAACAATGGCGACGGCACCTTTGGCTACACACCCAACCTCGACTACATCGGCACCGACAGCTTCACCTACACCGTGACCGACCCTGATGGGCTCACCTCGAACACCGCAAGGGTCACGATCGCCACGAGGAGCACGGCAGGGCTCGTGATCAGTGAATACTCGAACGTAGGGGATGCACTCCTCAGCAATGATTTCATCGAGCTCTACAACGCTTCGCCGGCATCAGTCAGTATCGAGGGCTGGGTCCTCGAGATCACCGATGACACCACGATCACCCAAACCATCACACTCACCGGAGCCTCAACGCTGCTCCCGCCGGGAGGCCACTACCTACTGGCCACTGGGAGCGGACAGGATCAGTCACTTTCCAGTTCGCTGACCGACAGCTTCTCGGCTCGGATCCGCAACGGCGGTTTGGTCGTGGATACGGTCGGTACCCGCGCTCGAAACTGGAGCGGTACCGTGCCGGCCGCGTTGTGGAAGGAAGGCACCGGCCTTCCACCACTGATCGATTCTGCCTCATACACCCCGAGCTGGGAACGCAAGTCGACCCGCGGGTTCGGCAACTGTGTCGACACCGATGACAACTCGGCCGACTTCAGTCGAAATTTCACCGCTTCGCAGGTGAACCCCCAGTCCAGCTCCGACCCTGCAACACCCTGCGGAACGCCAGTCGCACCGACGCCGCCGACGCATCTCGTCATCAGCGAATACCGGACCGATGGTCCTACGGGCGGAAGCGACGAATTCGCCGAGATCTTCAACCCCACGGGAGCTCCCCTGTCGCTAAACGGCATCCTCTTGCAGAAGCCCGCCGGTGCAACCGTGTTCAACCTCCCGAACATCATGCTGGCCCCCGGGCAGCACTATCTGGTCGGCGGACCTGCCTACACCGGCTTGGTCGACGGCACCGGAACGGGATTCTCCAACTCCGAGGGAGCCAGGCTGTTCGACACCGGTTCGTCCACCGTGATCGACGAAATCGGAATCGGAGTCGCCCCTCCGTTCCTACCCATCCTCGACGGTCGTATCGACCACTCCTACGAGCGCCGCTTCAGGGGCTGCCAAGACTCCGCGGCGGCAATGAGCTGGCTCGACGACTTCATTCACCAAGCCGCACCGACGCCGACCCGATCGACTGATCCATTCACTCCCTGCTGATCACCGCTTTCGGGCGGTGTTCTCGAGAATCGAACGTTCACCCTCTCGCCAAAACAACGCCGGCCAACACGAGTCCTCGTACTGTCCACGCCATCGTCCGAATCCAGTTCGTCGTGACCAGGCGTTGCGCGAGCCGGCTGTCGTGCCGCTGAGCCAACTGGCGGTGAAGTGGCACCTGCACCACCAGTGTGGAAAGCAGAGCCACGGTGCCAGCGACCAGGACGATGGTCATGCGGTGACATCGGATGTAGCCGACAGCCCCGTCACGTTGGCTCCTCCCCCGCCACCTTCTGGAACCAGGCGACCTGCACATCGACGCCCGGGGAATAGAGCGAGTGCGGTGGCCCGGTCGGCCCTGGTAGCCCGGCGGCTTCGATGAGGTTCTGATCGATCTGCACATTCTCGACGCGATGCAGCGGCCACCGGGCGTGACGCACCTCACCGTAGAGCAGATTGGGTTGCAACAGCGGGGTTCGACGTTGCGTGAGAAGTGCCCAACGGGCGGTCAAGAAATGTTCCAAATCACCAACTTCAGCGGCGTCGATCGGTTGCGCGACAGTGAACGCCATGTCGGCAGAACGACCGGCATCAGCCAACGGCCAGCGTCGGGTGGTCTGGTATCGATGGCGGTCACCGTGCCGTTCATGTCCGGCTTTGGCCCAGCAGTACGGCAGCGCAAAGGCCGACCTGGCGACCGCAACGATCACCGCCCGGGGCACGTCGAGTGAGAAGAACCACACGGCCCGACGGCCGAGTGCATCGGTCACGTAGGTGCGCACGTTGATCTCGATGAAGCTCCCCAACCAGGGCAACGGCGGAGTCGGACCGAGTTGGACCTTGCGCATCTCGAAGGGGATCAAACCGACCCAGGCAGATCCCTCGAACAAGTCGACGGTGACACCCTGTGGCAGGCAACGCTGAACTACTTCGGGTTCGTAGGGCCAGTGAAAGTAGGCGAGTTCTCCCCAGTGCTGTTGCAGCACGGGGTGCCGATGGTGCACTGGCGGGTCTCGGCTGATGGGCTCCGGGCTGATGGGTTGTGACCTGATCGATTCTGGGGCCACTTGTTCGGTGGTTCTGAGCATGGCTGGACTCGCTGACTGCTATGCCATCGTCGTTGCGAGCCATTGTCGCTACGTGTCGATGACGACGTCGAGTCAGACGAAATCAAATGTGCCATCCGATCAGCGTCGAACTAGCGTCCCCGAGTGCGCGATCGTCGGCCACTGGGCATCGATTCAGTTCCGGCCGCAGTCGGCCAACCGCTTGCTCGATTGAGCGGAATCGAGGGGTTCGCCAGGGCGATCATGGTGGGCACCGTGCCGTTGGCTGCGCTCGAGACCCTCGGTTCGAAATCGGCGGTTTCAGTGGCGTTTTTCGCCGGGTCCTCGGTGACCCTCCTCGTGACGGTGAACCTCGCTCGGTTGGATCATCATGTGCCCCGTCGATTCATCCTCACCGGCGGGATGCTGGCGTTGATCATCGCCGCCCAGTTGTTCGCCATCGGTCCGGCGTGGACCATTCCTGTCGCCATTGCCCTGCGTTCGAGCGAGGCATCGATCTTCTCCGTTGTGTTGTCTCTGTACATCATGGACTTCGTTGGCAAGGGCCAACTGTTGAAAGTCGAGAGCCACCGAATCTTCTACATCGCCACTGCTTGGCTGATCGGGCCATTCCTGGGAACGTGGCTCTGGTCGAACGTCGGTGCCGACATTCCGTTCTTCACATCGATCGTTCTCTCCGCCGTCCTCATCGCCTACCACTGGTACCTCCGACTCGAGGCCAATGAGGTCCTGCTCGCACGCCCACTCACGGTGCCAGGACCCCTCACTACCATCCCGCGATTCTTCGCCCAAAGAAATCTTCGGGTCGCCTACGTCATCACTTGTGCCCGAGCGATCTTCTGGTCCGCCTTGTTCGTCTACGGTCCGATCTACGTCGTCGAGGCCGGCCTTCGCCCGTGGGCGGCCGGAGCGTTCCTCTCGGCGGCCAGCGCCACCCTGTTTCTCAGCCCCGTTGTGCAGCGAGCCGCCGACCAGGTCGGGGTGCGCCGAGTGATCCTTGCCGGATTTGCACTCATGGGTTTCTCGCTGGTCGCGTTGGCAGTACTCGGATCAGCCGAGCCGATCGGGGTCGCCTTCTGGCTGATTGGCGCCATCGGCGGCGGGATCGTCGACGTTCTCGGCAACATCCCGTTCATGCGCCTCGTCAAACCCCGGGAGCGGGCCGCCATGGCCACCGTGTTCGCAACCTGGCGTGAGATGTCGTTCATGATCACCCCCGGTCTCGCAGTTCTCGTGCTTCTCGTTGGGCCGTTCTGGCTGCTGTACGCCGTCTTGGCCTTGCTCATGGCGGGAGCCGCTATCGCAACGACCTATCTTCCCGTTCGATTGTGATTTTGGGCTTTTCTGATAGACCGACTGGCGGACCTTCATCGCTGATGCGGGAGGCAACTACGTCACCACGCTCCGAGTGCCGATGCGCCACCAAGAGAGCACCACGACAGAATCGCAGCCCAAATGCTCGCCACTTGGTCGCAATACGTGGGACAGTGGGTTCTGGTCGGCATCGGCCCGACCGGAGAGAGGCCGACATGGCCGGTAAGGACAAGGGTGGGCGGAGTGCAAAGACTCCCGCCGCCAAGACCAACAAAGAGAAACGCCAGTCCAAGAAGGACAAGCAGGCCGCAAAGGCCAACGATCGGCACGTCTCCTAACCACGCCGATCAGCGCTGTCGACTCCGCACGCCGGGCCCGCACCTCAAAACGGGCCCGATCGTGTCAGCCGTTCCCGCCGAGCAGGCGCTCCTGTCGCAGACGGGACAAGAGTTCCGCGACCGATTCGATGGTGATGTCGGCCATCGCTGCGAGTGACTCGTTCGACACCCCGTTCGTCACGAGCACCGTGGTGACCCCCGCTCGGCGTCCGGCCTCGAGGTCATGTCCGCTGTCACCCACCACGATGGCATTGCTCGGTTCGACGCCGAGCAGCGCCAGCACGCCGGTGATCATTCCCGGTTCCGGCTTCGCCCCGAACCCCGAGTCGGCACCAACAACCTGAGCGAACAGGTCGCGCCAGCCCAGGATCTCGAGCTGGCGGGCCGCAACGTTGGCGTCGTCATTGGTCACCACCCCCAAGCTGATTTCGCATGCTCGCAGTTCGTGAAGGGCATCAGGGACACCAGCCGCTGCGGTCACCATCGTCATCGCGCTGGTCAGCACGATCTCGAGCCATCTGCTCGCATCGAGAATCGGCTCCAACAGTGTGGTGATCACATCGTTCGACTCGGCGACGATCACCGATCCCGGACGAATCGAGTTGCTGCCGAGGTCGAAATCGAGAAGTTCCGCAGCACGATGCATCACTTCGACCGAGGGCGCCGCTTCACGGAGGGCCTGGCCCACCGCAGCATCCCAGGTGCGGTGGAAGTCGATGAGCGTTCCATCCTTGTCGAAGAGCACGGCCGTGATCGGCCCCCCTTCGACCGACCGGACCGTGCGTGATGCTGGGTTGCCATCCATGAGGCCCAAACGCTACTGCAGACAGCAATCGCCGCCGCGAGACGAGCGGGGTCGCCTCCAATTCATCCTCGGTCGGGTACGACCACGACCGGGCATGATGCTTCATGGAGCACTCGGGCGCTCACCGAGCCGAGCACAGCCGAGGCGAGCCAGCCTTGGCCGCGGGTGCCAACCACCAGGAGGTCGGCGTCGGAGCTGCGCTCGAGAAGCACCTTGGCCGGGTTGGTGTATTGGAAGTCCGTCTCGATCCTCGCCTTGGTCGATCCGAGGGGACCGCAGACCTCCTCGATTGCATCGGAGAACCGCTCTCTGGCCGGTGCTGCCAGATAGTCGAAGTCTGCGCGATCGGCCACCGTGGCCAACGACGAAGGTTCCCAGGCGCCGACCACTTCAATCGTCGTGTCGGGTTTGGCGAAGCCCAGAGCCCACCGGAGCGCAGCCTTCGCATTGTCAGACCCGTCCATGCCGACGACTATTCGGTCGAGGTTGCCGTCGAGCGCCGCTGACGGCGGAACAACCGCAACCGGAACTCGAGCATGGGCCGCGCACTGATGACTGACCGATCCGAGGAGCAGGCGCCTGAAGCCACCCGCCCCGCGAGTGCCCAACACGAGGAGCGAGGCATCGTCGGTGTTGTCCAGAAGAGTGCCCGCCGGATTGCCGACCTCGACGGTCCATTCGATCGTGCGTCCGACGTCGCCCAGATCAGCGGCCATTTCGGCCAGTGCCGCCTGTATCGATTTCGGCCCCAGGTCGAGCACAGACGCGATGTCGCGGTCGGCCAGACCGACGAAGCTCGGTTGCCAGGCTCGTATCACTCGGATCGACGCTGCTTGGCTACCGGCTTGCGAGGTCGACCATCGCAGCGCATGCACCGAGCCCGCTGATCCGTCAACGCCGACGATCCAGCGAGCGGGGGCAGGAACGTCGACGGTGGTCATGACTTCGACGCTAGCCACACGCCGCCGTGGGCCCTAGAGACCAAGGTCCCTCGCAGCGGCCAGGAGCTACGTGGTCTCGCTCGGTTTGGTCACACGTGCCACGAGGACGAAACCCGAGGATCGGGTCGATAGGCGCAGTACGTACCCGTGACCACGGCCCGTCCAAGATGTTCCCCGAGGCTGGGGTGATGCTCGGCGATCCGGGCCACGGCGTAGCGGAGGGAACGGGTGACACTGGTTCGGGCCCGTTCCGAGGTTGCGCCGGCGACCCGGGGGCGGCCTCCCAATCCGATTGCCCGCGAAAGTTCCTTGATCAGATATTCACGGTCGGCTTCGGCCAGCGCGATCCGCTCGGGGTCGTTCATTCTCGTTGCGTGTTCGATGTCCTCGTCGATGTCGACGAGTCGTCGCTTGTAGGCCTGACGGGCCTGCTCGTCGAGATGGAGACCGGCATGACCCTCACGATGGGAGACATTGTCGGACTCGAGCATGTGCCTTCTGGCGGGTGGCCCGGTGGTGGGGAGCGATCCTCGCTCGACGGCGAGCAGGTCGAGCGCGTGGAACTCGCGGTTGGGTTCGGCCAAGAGTCGTTCGAGGTACCGGAAGCCTTTCAGATCATGGATCAGAACCGTGACGCCATCGAAGCTGACGGTGCGGGTGTCACCGTCGCAACGGAAGGTACTGCTCGGTGTGGACTGGGGTGCGGGCGAAGGCCGGGCCATTGATCCCTGCGCCGCGCTCATCGCCTGTTCTGCCCAGCCGATGGCGCCGTAGGCCTCGAAAGCACGCTGCGCGGCGCGCCATTCCATACGCGCCCCCTCGAGATTGCCGAGGAGAGCGCGAGCCGGACCGAGTGTCATCCGGACAACGGCAGCTTCGAACGGAGCACCGATCTCGATCCATGCCGCCAGAGCCCGCTCGCAATGACCAATTGCCTGCTGCGCATCGTTCTCAACGAGAAACGCTCGACCTTGAGCCTGAGCCGCACACGCCGCGAGTGCATGGCTCTGGAAGGAATCGGCGATGGCCAACAATGAGTCGGCGGCACAGCGAGCCGTCTCGAGGTCGCCGCCTGCGACGGCGATTTCGACTTGGGCGTCGAGTAGAGGGGCGATACGCAAACCGCCATACGGCGGCCGTTCCTTCGACGGTACGTCGAACGGATGGTCGATCGCGTCCTTGATGAGTTCCGCCGCAGTCTCGATCTCGCCCTGGGCCAACCTGAGTAGTGCCAACCCTGGCTGCGGGGTCCAGCTGTTTCCGTGAGCGGCGAGATACGCCTCTTCGGCACCGGCAAGATCGCCCTTGCGGAGTCTGATGTTGCCGAGTTCGGTGAGTGGCCAACCGAACTCGCGCCGCATCCACGGACGAAGTTCCTCACACGCTTCCAGCGCCTCATCCTCGGCCCGGTCGCACGGTCCCGTGAGACGGAAGATCTCGGCCCGGTGGACTCGGCATCGGCCACTGAAACCGCCGAAACCAGAGCGCTGCGACCAACGCTCCATCCCTTCGGTCCACTCGGCTGCTCGCTCATACAACGCGAGACCCTGCGCAGCACAGATGATTTCGCAGTACGCCATCCCCGAGGTCATGTCATCCACATCACCCGATGCCAAGGTGAGGGCCACATCGTCGAGCATCTCGACGCCCACATCGGTGTCGCCCTCGAAGATGTGGAGGCGGGCCAGCGCGACGGTTGCAACCAGCACCGACGCGGGGACGAGTTGGCGTCGGCCCAACTCGATCGACTGTCGAGCGTTGGCGCCCGCGCCTTCCATGTCACCGCACCACAATCTCTCGTACGTTCGCACCATGGCCACAACAGCGTGCACCGGCGTCTCGCCGGAGTCTTCGATCAAACGCTCGGCCCGACGGAGCCAGCCCCGAATCGGTGACATCAGACCGCTGTCGATCATCAGATACATGGCCACCATGGCAGCGGCTCTCGCCGCCGGAATCCTCTCGTCGGCCGCGACGTGCAAGCGATAAAGGGCTTCCCACGCCGCAATCGATGCCTCGGGGTCGCCCGCGCCATAAGCCGCGACACCCCGGAGTTCGAGTTCGGCCGCTCCTTCTGATCCTTCCGAGTCCGCGTGATAAGCGTCCAGCATTTCGATCGCGTCGCCCCAACGAGCCTGAGCGACGGCCTCCCGAACCGCGCCCACTCGATTGTCCTCACAGGCCGAGAGGCTCACCGAAAGGCCCCTTCGAAAACCGAGTGCACACGGCCACGCCCTCGAAATTCGTCGATCACGCTTCCATTGTGACACCGATTGTCGCGCCCTCCGAGAAACACCTACGAAAGGCAGACTCATGGAACCAGCCGAACAACTATCCGTCATCATTCCGGCGCTCACGGCGATCGTCGACCAGATTCGAGTCAGTGACCTCCCGAATTCGACACCGTGCACGAATTTCACCGTTCTCGGCGTGCTCGATCACATGATCGGAGGAGCCGCCGTCTTCGTTCCGGCCTTCCGGGGCGAAGTGCCCCCACAGCCACCGGCGTCGTTGGCCTCCACCGGTTTGGACCCCGCTACGGAGTTTCGTCAGGCGATGAGCAACCTCCTGGCTGCGGTGAACAGCCCGGGCGCAATGGACCGGACGATCGCAGCGCCATTCGGAGACGTTCCCGGCTCGGTCTTCGCCCGCTTCGTTGCCTTCGACGGTCTCATCCATGGCTACGACCTCACGTCCGCAACCGGTCAGCCGTACGACCCGCCGGACGACGTCGTGGCGGCTGTGGATGCATTCGCCCGAGAAGCAGTAGGGCCTGAGTTACGCGACGGCGACACGTTCGCTCTCGAGACGACGGCTCCGGACGGAGCATCCGTCCTCGAAAAGCTGGTTGCCTTCAGCGGCCGCACACTCTGAATCCGTGCTGTCAGTGCCGGCCTGTTTCAGTGCCGACTGTTCCATTGTGACATCGATTCTCACGCCCTTCATCGAAGACCAAAACCACGAGACGAAAGCAGCCGATCATGCAAATCACGAAGGAAGACATCCCCGTCAAGTTCAACGTCCCGGGCGCGATCGCCCGCCAACTGCCCGACTTCGGCGACCCAACCGGATTCGGGACCATCAGCGGCGAGTTCTTCTCGCTCGGAGCCGGCACCGACATCGCTCCCCTGCTCCAAGGCCTGAAGGACGACGCCTGCCAAGCACCTCACTGGGGCTACATGCTTTCCGGAGGCGTCGTCGTCGACTACACCGACGGTTCGGTGGACACGTGCCGCGGTGGCGACATCTTCTATTGGCCTCCCGGCCACAGCGTTCGAGTAACCGACGACGCCGATGTGATTCTGTTCAGCCCGCAACACGAACACACCGAGGTACTGGACCACATGCTTCACAAGATGCAGGGTTGAACAGAAAAGACTCGGTTCTGCTCGAATAGGGAGTGTTCAGCCGAAACGTCGTGTCAACCGCTCGATCCGGTCAAACCGCAGGAGCGCTGAGGAACTCAGTGCGCAGGCTGGATCGCAGCGGCGTGGCCGTCACCGGGGCGGGCGAAGCGCAGGTACAGCGAGGGGACGATGAAGAGGTTGAGGATCGTGGACGTGACAAGTCCGCCCAGAATCACGATCGCCATTGGATGCTCGATCTCGTGACCAGCGATGTCGCCGGCGATGACCAGCGGTAGCAGAGCAAGTCCGGTGGTGAGGGCGGTCATGAGGATCGGCGAGAGCCGTTCCTCGGCACCCCGTACCACGAGATCTCGTCCGAGTGTCATTCCTTCTTCCCGTTCGAGATGTTGGAAGTGGTTGATCATCATGATGCCGTTGCGGGCCGCGATCCCGAGAACGGTGAGGAAGCCGACGAGCGACCCCAACGAGATGATTCCGCCAGTCATCCACGCTGCGATGATGCCCCCGACGAGCGCCACCGGCAGACATGCGAACGCCAAGACCGATAGCCGAAAGCTGCGGAACGATGAATACAGGAGCAGCAGGATGGCGGCTGCCGCGATGATGGAATAGCGGAGCAGCGAACTCTGCGTCTCCTGACGTTCCTTGTACTCGCCGATGATCTCGGCCCGGAATCCAAGTGGTAGCTCGACGCTCTCCACGATCTCCGTCACCTGGCGGGCGATCGAACCGAGATCGCTACCAACAGCGTTGGCGCTGACGTCGAGGCGGCGAGACTGGTTTTCCCGTTCGATCGAATTGTCGGTCGGCACTATTCGGACATCCGCCACCTCGGAGAGCGGGACCTGTTCGCCCGATGGCGTGTCGATGAGGAGTCGACCCACATCGTCGACACTGTTACGACTTTCGGTGGTGCCCCACACCCGAACGTCGTAGGTTCGTCCGTCGCGGTACACGTCCCCGACCTCCTCGCTGGCCATGACGGCCGCAACGGCTCTTCGGAGATCACCAGGTTTGAGGCCCCATTCCTGGGTCGCCTGGAGGTCGGGTTCGATCTGGATCTGGGGGATCTTGACATGCAGTTCGACGTGCAGATCCGTGAGGCCTTCGACCGATTGAAGCTGCGCCTCGATCTCGTGCGCCTTCTCGTTCAGCACGTCCAGATCGGGGCCGAACACACGAATGACGATGGCATCGCTCGATCCGCTCAGGACCTCCCTGATTCGTTCCTTCAGATAGGTCTGAACGTCGCGGAAAATGCCCGGATAGCCATCAACGGTCGTCTGGACCGCGTCCACGGTCTTGTCGTAGTCGACTGACGGATCGACGCTGATCCAGTTCTCGCCGAAGTCGATGCCAACGACCTCGTCGGCGTTGGCCGCCTGGCCGATGTGGGCCCCGAAATTCCGGACCCCGGGTATGGCTCGAAGTTCGGGGCTCACCAACGTGGTGATCCGAGCCATTTCCGGTTGGGACGTTCCCGGTCGGGTCAGCCAATGCATCAGAAAGTCGCGTTCCTTGAATGACGGGAGCAACTCTTGACCCAACGATGGTGCCAGCGAAAGCCCGATCACCATGAGCGCTCCGACCGCGGCATAGCCGGGTCGTGGGCTTCGGACCGTGCGAGTGAGCACCGGCTGGTAGCCCCGTTTCAGCCATGGCACCAAGGGCGATTCCCGTTTTTCCAGATCTCGATTCCGCAACAGGATGAGACTCAATGCCGGCGTCACCGTGAGAGCGACAAACATCGAAGCGATGATCGCCAGACCGTACGAGAGCGCGAGTGGCCGGAAAAAGGCACCCGACAGGCCCTCGAGGAAGAACACCGGAATGAGCGCCGCGACCTCGATGAGGGTTGCGAACACGATGGCGCTGCGAACCTCCAACGAAGCTTCGAGCACAACCCTGGCCGTAGACACGCCGGTTCCCTCATGACGGTTTTGTCTGAGCCGGCGAACGATGTTTTCTACATCGATGATCCCATCGTCGACGACGGCTCCGAGCGCGATGACGAACCCAGCCAGCACCATCACGTTGATGGTTGTGCCCCGCACGTAAAGCACCAGGGCGGCAGCAACGAGCGACATCGGGATCGCGATCAGGCTGATCAGTGCGACCCGCCACTCGTACAGAAAGAGGAACAGGATGACCACCACGAGAAGCGACCCGATGAGCAGGGCATTGGTGAGATTGTCCAGCGACAGACTGATGAACGTGGCGGGTCGGAAGATCTCGGAGTCGATCTCGACGCCTTGCAAGCCAGGTCGAAGCTCATCAAGGGCATCCTCGACGCCCTCGGTCAGCTCGAGGGTGTTCCCCCATGGGAACTTCTCGACAATCAACATGAGACCGGGTCCGTCGTTGATGACGGCATCGCCCACCAGTGGTTGGTGGTCGATGACCACATTGGCGAGGTCACCGAGACGTAGGACCTTTCCGTCACGCTCGGCCACCGGAATTTGGGCCAGGTCTTCGGCGTCGATGATCGGGACCACGTTCCGAACGCTCAACCGCTGGTTCGGGGTGTCGATGAACCCGCCCGTGCCAACGGTCGACCCGCTGGTGTATTGCAGCAGACCCGAGTCGAGCGCATTGGCGGTGACCTGCATCAAGGTCGTCAGTGAGACCTGGTTGTCATTGAGCCTCCCGGGGTCGACCCGAACCTGATACATCTCCTTTCGTTGGCCCCAGATCGCCACATTGGCCACGCCCGGCACTTGCATGAGGCGCTGGCGGATCCGCCAGTACGCCGTCATCGAGAGATCGATGAGTGAGTACTCGTCGGAGGTGATGCCGATTTTCATCGCCCGACTCGTCGCCGACAGGGGCTGCAACATCACCGGTGGGGTGGACCAACTGGGCAGCGTTGGTGCGACAACAGCGAGACGTTCTTGAACGAGTTGCCGTGCCTCGATCAGGTCGGTGCCGGGGTCGAAGATCATCTGAATCGACGACAAATCGGACACCGACTTGGACCGGATGACGTCGAGACCATCGACGCCGGTCAGCGCGTGCTCCAGCGGGACCGTGACGAGTTGCTCGACTTCAGCCGGCGACAATCCGAGCGCCGCGGTCTGAATCTCGACCTTCGGTGGCGAAAACTCGGGGAATACATCTACGGGAGCGTCCCGCAGCTGCACTCCACCGAACATCATGATCATGATCGGAAGAAATACCGCCAGGTACTTGAACCGGAGGCTCTTGCTGACGACCCAACGCATCATCGTGGGTCCCTCCTCGACCGTGGTCGGCCCACCGCGCCCGTTCCACCCATGGCGGGCCCTACTTTCCGATCCCGAATTCGACCCCGTAGAGCTCAGCCGCACCCACCGTCACAACGTTGGTGCCCACGTCTGGACCGTCGAGAAGGACAGCGAGCGTGCCGTCGATGTAATCGATCTCGATCGGCTCGCGGATGTAGGTGAGCGTCGACGGGTTGGTGTAGGTCCACGTCGTTCCATCAAAGTGGTACGTGACGGCTGAGTAGGGAACAACGAGTCGCTCGACGCCACCAACCATTTGCATCGCCACCTCGACGACCTCGAGGCCGGTGCGCCGAGCCCCACTCTCGGTCAGCTCGATCTGCCAGAGCTCGTCCCCGGCCTCCTGCACCGTGGCCGGTTCGACGTAGACGTAGTCGGACGACTCCGAGCACGCCACGCCAACCAGGGTGGCTGCAAAGAGCAGACTGCCCGCCTGGATCGGCTTCGGGAACCACCCCTTGGTTTTCATACGCTCCCCTTCTCGAGACACGGCTCAGACCAACGATTCCTGCCGCACGGCAGGCTTTGCGAAGCGTGCGTAAGCGGCCGGCACGATCAACAGCGTGACCAGAGCGATGCTGATCAGCCCTCCGAACACGACGATCGCCAGCGGCCGAATCACCTCGAGGCCGGCAGACTCGCCAAACACGATGATCGGCACCATGGCCAAGGCGGTTGTGATCAGGGGCGTCACGGTGGAAGCAAACCGTTCCGCAAGTCCCCTGGTCATGAGTACGGGCCCCGGACTCATTCCATCGTCCAACTGGAGAGAGTTCAGATGGGCGACAAGACTCAACTCCGAGCGAACCGCGAGACCGAACAGGGCGAAGAGCCCGATTGACGATCCGATCGAGTAGACGCCCCCGCTGACGGCAAGTGCGACAACGCCACCGGAGAGTGCAAGCAATGACGTTGCGAACAGCAAGAGAGCCAGACGCCAGCTTCCGAAAGCCGCCTGGAGCACAAGCAGAATCGTCAGGGCCACGGCGATGGTGAGCGCGAACACCCGATTCTGGTTCGAAGCCGACTCACTCTGATCGTCGAGAATTCGGGCGTGATATTCAAAGGGCAAACCCCGGGCCTCGATGGCGGCAGTGATGTCGTTGCGGACTGATTCGGCGCTGCGACCCGAGACGTCGGCTACCACGTCGATGTAGCGGGAAACTGCCTCGCGGCGGATCACGTTCTCGACCGGCGCAATGCGCACGTCTGCGACTTCGGAGAGTTGCACGACATCACGATCGGGCGTGCCGATCAGCAGTGTTTCGACGCTCGAGACGTTCTGGCGATGCTCCGGTGGACTCCACACAACCACATCGAAGACCTTCTGTTGCTCGAACAGACTCCCCACTTGGATGCCCGACAACAGCGTCGCCGCGGTGCGGCGAATGTCGCCCGGTTTCAGCCCGAATGCGGCGGCCTTCTCCAAATCGACCTCGATTTCTACCGCCGGTTCCCGCCGCGAATGGAGGGCCCGAACGTTCCCCGTGCCATCGACCTCATCGACGAGGGCGACCAGTTCCTCGGCCAGTGAGTCGAGTACCGCCGGATTCTCACCGTAGAGGCGAACCACGACATCGTCGGCGGGCCGTCGCAGCACGTCGTCGACTCTCGCGTTGGAGTAGGACACGGCCTGGGGCGTTCCGTGGCCGGGGTAGCCATCAACGATCTCCTGGATGGCGTCAATGGTGTTGCTGTAGTTGGCGTCCGGATCGATCTTGACCCACAACTCACTTGAATTGACGTTGACCACCTCATCCGACAGGACGGCTCGGCCGACGTGCGCTCCCACGTCTTCGACCCCCGAAAGAGCGCCGATCTCCGATGCAGCCGAGGCCACGACCCGCTTCGACGCCTGTAACGACGTGCCGGCCACACCATCGAAACGAATCAGAAGGTCGGTCTGTCGGAATTCGGGCACGTAGCTGCGTTCGATTGTTGGAAGTAATGCGACAGCGACGACGGCCAGAACAGCGGTAGCTACCGCAGCCCGAAGGCCCGAACCTCGTTCTGATGTGTGTGTCCGCCGGAAACCGCGACCCAACTTCGTCACCAGCCAAGACTCACGATGCTCGGAGTCGTCGGCGAGCAGGAGAGCGCCGAGCACGGGTGTGACCGTGATGCTCACGATGATCGACAGCAGCAGCGCGGCCAACATCGTGAGCCCGATGTCGGGCAGGAACTCGCCGGCTGCGCCATCCATCACAAAGACCGGCACCAAGGCGACGGCCACAATGACGAACGTCGAGAACGAGAGCCAACGGCTCTTCGCCAACGAGTCACCGATCGTGGCATCGGCCGTGTCCGCACCTCTCGACCAAAGGCGGCTCTGCACCCGTTCGGCGTCATCGACGGAGTCGAAGACGATGAACCCGATGGCAAGCACCAGCCCGGCGAGAACCATGCTGTTGATCTCGGTGCGGGTGATGAAGAGCACTACTCCTGCCGTGGCCAAGGACAGGATCATCGACAGGGCACTGACGGCCGCAACTCGCCAGCGGCTGAGCAATGCGAACATCGCCAAGATCACGAGGATCAGGCTCATGATCGCCGTGCGCTGCACATTGTCGATCGAGCGCTCCAGATATCCCGCGGGCCGGAAGAGATCGGTTTCGACTTGGATTCCGGTCAGGCCAGGGGCCAGCTCCTCGAGGGCTTTCTCGACGGCCGTGGTGGTATCGACCGTATTGCTCCACGGGAACTTCTCAACGATGAGAAATAAGCCGGGGCCCTCGTCGACGACGGCATCGCCGATGAGGGCTTGATGATCCTCGACGACCGTGGCCACATCGCCGAGGGTGATGCCCTCGCGACCCTCGATGGACACGGCGGCGAGGTCTTCAGGAGACTCGATTCCGAGGATGTGTTGGATACCGATGCGTTGGTTGGGGCCGTCGATGAACCCGCCGGCTCCCGGGGTCGACGCTTCGAGGTAGGTGAGCGGCGAGACCCAGAGCGCATTGCCGGTGGTTCTGACGACGTCGAGCAGCGTGACGTCGGCCGCGACCAGGTCGCGCTGATCGGCAAGAACCTGGAGTTGACGCTCGCGTTGGCCCCAGACGGCCACGTTGGCGACGCCGTTGACCCCCATGAGGAACGGACGGATGGTCCAGCGGGCGAGGACCGACATATCGATGAGTGACACCGTGTCGGAGGAGAGACCGACCATCATCACCCGACCCTCCGATGACACCGGCTGCACCATGGCCGGTGCCCGCGAAACATTGGGGAGACCCTTGGCCTGGGTGAGCCGCTCCTGCACGACCTGTCGAGCCTGGAAGAGATCGGTGCCCGGTTCGAAGGTCATCACGATCGACGACAGACCGGGCATCGATTCCGATTCGATCGTGTCGAGCCAAGCGACGCCGTTCAGAAGGTTGGCTTCCAGCGGAACGGTGATGAGCTGCTCTACTTCCGAAGCCGAGAGCCCAAGGGCTTCGGTCTGGACCTCGACGACCGGCGGAAGAAACTCGGGGACGGTGTCGACCTCGCTCTCGTCGAGCTGCACCGCAGCGAAGAGGAACAGGGCCGCCGCAAAAGCGACCATGAGCCCCCTGCCTCTCACGCTCGAATCGATGATCCGCCTGATCATCGGTCTGCCCCTTGCCTGACCATGATCGCGTGTACGCCAAACACAGCAATTGACCCCCACTTGACCTTCGCCGGAAACCCCTGTGCCGCTGAACCGGAGCTGAAGGAACTCCTGTGAAACGAATAGACGATTTCGTCAAATCTGGCAAGGGCGATTCTGTGTCGATGGGTGTGATCGCCCGCCGCAAGAATCTCTTCCTCGGAAGACCCGAGACCGGAGAGCGGCGTACCGGCCGGGGACTATGGTGCGGACGATGACTCCCGATCTCGAGGTATCCCGCACCATCGCCGCCAGCCCTGAGCGTGTCTTCACAGCCATCGTCGACATCAATCGCATGGGTGAGTGGTCGCCCGAAACCTACGAAGCGGAGTGGAACGACGGATGCTCGGAGGCTGCGATCGGAGCCGTGTTCACGGGGCGCAATCGCAATGGCGACAAGGAGTGGAGCACCGAGGCCAAGATCGTCGAGCTCGTTCCGAACGAGCGGTTCTTCTTCGACTGCATGGTCCGCGGTTTCGTCTTCTCGAAATGGGGCTATGCGATCGAGCCAACCGAGGGAGGTTGCGTCGTAACCGAATACTCACAAGACCTGCGTCCCGAGAGCGCCCTGGAGCGAAGCGTTGCCATCTCGGGTGTGACCGATCGCCTCGCTCACAACCGGGCCGGCATGGAGGCAACACTCGACCGTTTGGCGGGCGCACTCGAGTAGCTGCCGAAGCGAGTTGCTCGCGCCGAGTTGCTCGCGCCGTTTGGTTGCCATGGCTGACGAGTTGTGTCAGCGGTTGTGCAAGCTGGGCAGCTGGTCGCTCGTCCAGATCTTCTGTTTGAAACGAGGGTTCTTCGACGACATGTCGATCTGGTAGAGGCTGTCCCGTACGGGTTTCTGGATCCCCAGAATCTCACAGAGGTTGCGGGCCAACCATTGCTCGATCTTCAACACCACGATCTTCTTCCGAAGCCGACCTTGGACATCACGGTTGAGAACTGTCGGGAGCGTATTGAGGGCCAGGATTTCGTCGATGGCGGGGCTCGCCATCTTCTCCCGTCCCTCTTCGCTCGCATAGAAGTGGGAAACGGCGAAAACGGTTTTGTTCGGATTGCCCTGTTTCAAGAACTCGCACGACTCCACGACGGTTGACCCCGTTCGCACCATGTCATCGAACAAGACGACATCGTGGCCGCTGATTTCGTCGATCGTCGTCTCGCTTTCGGCGTGAAGGGTGATTTCGACCTCCCGCTCACCGCTGCGCTGCTTGTCAAGCAGGACGAACTTTGCCTCGGGCAGGGCAAGCGTGACGAACATCTGACGAACGAATTCGCGAGCCCCTTTGTCGGGAGCGCACAAGACAAGTCCTTCGCCCTTGGCGCCGTAGTCGACGATGTTCGAGTGCCGGAGGTAGTCGGCGTAGAGATCGCATGGGGTCAAATTGTGAAACCGACCCTCGAACTCTTCGGTGAACTCGGTTTGGACCGAGACCGAGTGATTGTGGACCGTGATCACGCGATCGACGCCGGCCAGACGAAGCATCTGCGCATACAGGCGAGACGAGAACGGCTGACCGTCGAACTTCTTGCGGTCCTTGAGGTCGCGCTCGAAATCGGCTGACCCGTGATCGGCTCTGGGACCCCGATCCTGGGCGCTGTAGTAGAGGTCGGGTTCGGCCAGGACAACGTCGGCCGCACCGTTGTCCTTGGCCGCCCGAGCGATGAGAAGGTTGCGCATCGCCAACGTGTTCCGACTCATCGCCAGGCTGGTGGTGCTGACGATGACCACCGTCTTTCCAGCAAGCTGCTCGCCGATCCGGGTGAGGTCGTTTTCGTCGGAGATGAAGCGGGGACAGAACTCGCCATTGGCGAACGTCTTCATGCTGATCAGGTCGGCGATGTCCTGAGACTGGCCGAAGGCGAACGCAACATCGATGGCGAAGGGATCATCGGAAGAGTTGCCGACGACGATGACGTCATCCGGATGCAGGGGTGAGGACACACGGTCTCGCTTCGTCGGCGGGTGCCCGTCTGTATAGCCGCCGCGATCGCCTCGAACACCCTTGCTTGCCCCGGCCCCGAGGGTCAGGCCAGGACGTCGCGACCCATCCAACCCGCCATCTGGTCGAGCGACGATGCGTCGGGGCCGTGGTCGACCACTGGGCTGAACGGCATCTCCGGTGTGTCGCGGCCCTCGGCTGGGATCCACCTCGCGGCCACGAGGGCTCCGTGCAGCAGATCGTCGTCGATCGTGAACTCGCGGCCGGTTGCCTTGGCGAGGTCCCATCCGTGAACGGCGAGTTCGGCGGTGTAGCTGAACATCAGGGCG
>JBBKXQ010000023.1:0-33069 GCA_037969565.1 Acidimicrobiales bacterium
GGCCTGATTCTGGTTCTGCTCGAGACGGCGGCTGGTGAGGATCATCGCTGCCCCCACGCTGACGAACGGGATGATCGGCAGGCCGGGCGCCAGTCCCAGACCGGCAATGGCGATTCCTCCGTAGCGGAGCGCTCGGAACTGGGCGCCGATCTGCGATCCGATGTCCGATCCGAGATCGGACCCGCCGGCGGCGCGGGTGACGATGATGCCGCTGGCAATCGAGATCAGCAGGGCCGGGATCTGGCTGACCAATCCGTCGCCGACCGTCAAGGTCGAGAAGTTGGTCACCGCCTCGGAGAAGCCCATGCCCTGTTCGACGACGCCGATGATCATGCCGCCGAGCAGGTTGATGACCGTGATGAGCACACCGGCAATGGCGTCACCCTTGACGAACTTCGATGCGCCGTCCATCGCGCCGTAGAAGTCGGCCTCTTGGCTGATCTCCTGCCGTCGGTTTCGAGCGGTCTCCTCATCGATGAGGCCGGCCCCGAGATCGGCGTCGATGGCCATCTGCTTGCCCGGCATCGCGTCGAGGGTGAATCGGGCTCCGACTTCGGCCACTCGCGAGGCACCGTTGGTGATCACCACGAACTGGATGATCACGAGGATCAGGAACACGACGAGTCCGACAACAATCGAACCACCGACAACGAACGAGCCGAAGGATGCGATCACGCCACCGGCTGAGCCGGTCGTGAGGATGAGGCGGGTGGAGCTGACGTTCAGCGCGAGCCGGAAGAGGGTGGCAATCAGCAGGAGTGATGGAAACGACGCCATGTCGAGCGACCGGGTCGACAAGATCGTCGTGAGGAGCAGTGTGACGCCAAGGGCGATGTTGATTGCCAGCAAGAAGTCGAGAATCGCAGCCGGTAACGGGATGATCATGAGGGCAACGACCCCGATGACCAAGGCCGATAGCAGCCCTCCTCCTATGCGTGTCGCTTTCACGGAACCTCGAAAAGAGTCGGCCTTCCGTGGCAGACGATGACCGTCATGGTCGTTCTGAGCATCGGCCGAGGAACAACAGTCAGTAGCCGGCGGTGGTGACGTCACCCAACTTTTCTTGCCTCGGATCCCAGGTGGAGCGGGTCACATTTCGCGATCTAGGTCCTCATTCCCAGTGAATAGTTGCCGAGACTTGCCCCGGATCACCACCCTTCGACACGCAACGGAAGGGAAATGAGCCCAACAGACGCCGAGATGAGGAGCACAACATGCAAGAGGTCGCCGCTGGCCAAACAGCACCTGACGATCGGTCGTCCCCTTCATTGAACGCCGCACAACTCGAACACGCCGAGCGGCGCGAACGTCTCAAGCAGGGAATCGCCGCGGATCGGGCTCAGCTGGTCGACTACTTGCGAGGCGTCCGCCACCGCGTTCCCGAAATCGCGATTGCCGAACCTTCGGACACAGACCTCGTCCGCCGGATCGTACTGATCGAGGACAACGAAGTCGATGCGAAAGTCACCCGCACCCTTCTTCAAATGTCCGGACTCGGTGAGCTGAGAATCGATTGGTTCATGAGTTTGGCGGCCGCGACGACCCATCTTCGTCAGGGAATCGGTGAGGTCATCCTCCTCGACCTGGGCCTTCCAGACGGCCAAGGGTCCGAAGTCGTGCACGCTGTCCGCCAGCTCGCTCCGGCCACACCGATCGTCGTTCTTTCAGGCAAGAGTGACGAGGCGATCGCGGTTCAGAGTCTCCAGGAAGGGGCCCAGGATTATGTGGTCAAAGGCACCCTGGACGCCCCAGGACTGGGTCGAACCGTTCGACTCGCCCTCACGAGAGCCGAGTCCGAACGCTCGCTCCGTCTCTCACTCGTGAAACTTCTTCTCCGTTCCGACGAGCTGGCCGACGAGGTCCGGCGTCGAGGCGAAGTCGAGGATCGGCTTCGTGAGGAACAGGTGCTGCTCTCGGAGACGATCGCCCAGCTCAAGAGGGCAAACGAAGCCAAGACTGAGTTCTTGGCCAATGTCTCGCACGAACTCCGCACCCCGCTCACGAGCATCATCGGTTACTCGGACATCCTCGTCGAAGAAATCGGCGAGCAGGGATCGGCGCTCACCAAGAGCGCCGTGGAGGTCGTGGCTCGCAACAGTCAGCGACTGTTGATGCTCGTCGAAGATCTGCTGATCACGTCCGAGCTCGACTCGACCCAGATGCACATGACTCGGGAACGGGTGAACCTGGTGCAGGTGGTGGAAACCGTCATCGAAACCATTCAACTCACCGCACAAGCGAAGTCCCAGGACCTCTCGGTCTCCCTGCGAGACACCATTCCCCTCGTTTGGGGCGATCGGCGCCAGCTCGAGCGGGTGCTCTTCAATGTGGTCGGCAACGCCATCAAGTTCACGCCGCCCGGCGGATCGGTCGGCGTCAACCTCCAACTGCTGACCGCGGAGAACGCGGTCGAGATCACCACGACCGACAACGGGCCCGGCATCAGGGCCGGCGATCTCGAGGATCTGTTCACGCCCTTTGCACGAGGCACCGATGCCGTGGCCAGCGAAGTGCCGGGTACAGGCCTGGGCCTCGGCATCGTCAAGTCGATCATCGACGCCCACCGAGGCGAGTTGTCGGTGACCTCCGAAGTCGGCCGAGGCACTTCCGTCTCGTTCCGAGTTCCTGTCGATCTACGACTGACGAACGACGACCCGAGCAACGATTTCCGCAACACATACCAACACCCAACCGGAGTACACCAATGACATCCACCGCACTCGTCGTCGAGGACGACATCGACATCCGGGCTCTCGTCGCCTTCAAACTGAGGCAGGCAAATTTCGAAGTCGTGGAAGAAGACAACGGCGAATCTGGTCTGGCAGCAGCCGTGGAGTTGCTACCCGACGTCATCCTCCTCGACTGGATGATGCCAAAGCTGAGCGGCCTCGAGATGCTGCTTCGGCTCCGTGAGGTGGAAGAGACGGCCAAGATCCCGGTCATCATGCTCACGGCGCGGGCCCAGGAGTCCGAGATCGAGCGAGGGTTCGCCGCCGGGGCCGACGACTACATCGTCAAGCCCTTCAGCCCGCGCGAACTCCTCAGCCGTGTTGACGCAGTGTTGGCACGAGCGACCAGGTAGCGGCCTGTGACAACCTTCTTCATATGGCTCCTTCTCGGCGGAGCGGGCGGCATTGTGGTTCTTGCTGTCTCCGCATCGATTCAAAAATCGGTTCGGACCCGCAATGTCAGACAGAACCTGAAGGCCGAGGCCGAGTTCCGACCGCTTCTCATCGAACTGCTCGCCCAGGACGAACCAGACCTTGCGGGTGTCGAGTTCGGTCCGGCGGAGCGCTCAGCGCGCTCGGGGACCTTCGATCAACTGGTCGGCGGCATGATGCGAAAGCTCCGAGGCTCCGATCGACAGATCCTTCACGATCTTCTCGAGACGCGGGGAGTCTTCGAGCAGTCCCGGCTCAGCACTCGAAGCCGGCGTCCAGCACAGAGAATTCGGGCTGCCGAGCTGTTGGGCGACTGTAAAGTCCACGCCGCGCTCCCCGACCTCACGAACCTCCTGACCGATCGGAACAACGAAGTCCGCAAAGCAGCAGCTCGTGCCATCGGCAAGTTCGGCGACCCGTCGTCGATACCCGGCCTCATGGCAGCCCTGACGGCCGACCAGGTTCCGTTGAGCGTGGTTGGTATGGCGATCGTTCACATCGGCCCGAGCGGCAACGATGCGCTTCGATCCAGCCTGACGGCTGAACACCCGCAGGAACGACTGCTCGCGGCCGATTGTCTCGGAATGTCGGGAGCACTCGACGCGCTCCCCGAACTCATCGCCTTGGTCGAACGGGAACAGACACCAGAAGTTCTCCAGACGGCGCTGCGGGCCTTGGGCCGCATCGGAAGCCCTTCGGCCATCCAACAACTCGTGGTCACCCTGACCCGAGATGTGGGACCAAGCGTTCGGGCCGAGGCAGCTACCGCGCTCGGGCGCATCGGCAGCGACGACGCGCTGGCCGCCCTCGGCTCGGCCGCTCTCGACCGCGAACCATCCGTCATTCGGGCCGCCACCGAATCACTGACCCGCCTACGAGAGCCCGGCATCGAGCGGCTCCGAGTTCTCTCCCAATCCGGCGGACAAGTTGGCGCATTCGCTCGCGAAGCCCTGGACACAACCGGCCCACCGAGAGGACGGATCGCAGCATGAGAAACTTGATCATCGACATCATCCAGGTCTTTGATGCCATCGTCATCGTCTATTTCTTCACACTCAACTCCATTCTTCTCGGGTTGATGTTGATCGCAGCGAAGGTCGTTTCGAGAACCGTTCGCGATATGACGCCCACCGAGGAGGATGAGATCTTCGCCAGCCCGCTGTCCCCCGGTGTCTCGATGATCGTCCCTGCCTTCAACGAGGAGATCCACATCGTTCAATCGGTCCGAAGCATGCTCGATCTTCGCTACCCCGATCTCGAAATCATCGTCGTCGATGATGGGTCGACCGATGAGACCTTCGCCCGACTCAAAACGGCGTTCGATCTCGGTCCCGTCGATCGCCATTTGGCCAACGACGTCGCCCATATCGGCGAGGTTCACTCCGTCCACCGATCTCTTCGTGGCGAGCCCTTGCTTGTCATCAGAAAGGCCAACGCAGGACGTCGATCCGATCCGATCAATGTGGGGATCAACGCCGCCCGGAAGCAACTCATCGGCATCACCGATGCCGACTCGGTCATGGACGAAGCAGCGTTGCTCCACATGGTCCGGCCGTTCCTCGATGACCCCGTTCGTATGGTCGCCGTCGGCGGAACCATCCGCGTCGTCAACGGCACACGCGTCGAGGCCGGACGAGTGCAGGAACCGACCCACCCCCAATCGTGGATCGCCCGAGTTCAGGTGCTCGAATACCTTCGATCGTTCCTCCTCGGACGGGTCGCGTGGTCGCGTCTCAAGGGTTTGCTGATCGTCTCCGGGGCCTTCGGCGTGTTCCGGCGCGACGTTGTCGTCAAGGCCGGTGGGCTCGATCTCGAGTCGCTGGCCGAGGATGCCGAGCTCGTGACCCGTCTCCACCGAGATCTTCGCGATGCCGACATCGACTATCGGATCGAATTCGTGGCTCAGCCCGTCTGCTGGACCGAAACTCCCGACACAGCGGGGCAACTGCGGATGCAGCGGCGGCGTTGGAGCCGCGGCCTGGCCGAGATGATGTGGTCACACCGCAGGATGATCGGCAATCCCAAGTACGGCCGAATCGGCATGGTCGTCCTGCCGTACTACCTGATGTTCGAACTCCTCGGTGCCGTCGTCGAGCTCACCGGATTCTTCGCCGTTGGCCTCAGCTATGCGTTCGGAATCCTGGATGTGCAGACGATGCTCCTGTTCGCAGCAGCAGCCTGGGCCTACAGCCTTCTGGTCTCGGCCGCTGCCATCACCATCGAAGAATTCTCTTACCACCGCTACGAGAACTGGCGAGATCTGGGGATCTCGGTCATGGCATCCGTGGTGGAAACGGTCGTGTTCCGCCCGATCCATGCCTTCTGGAGACTCGAGGGCCTCGTTGCCGCTCTTCGTCAGGCCGACGGAGGATGGGAGTCGCTGGAGCGAACGGGCTTCGACCAAGCACAACCAGACGCTCCCGTCGCTGACGAGAAGGCGCTCGTGACAGCCAGCTCGGCCCACACGATGGAAACCACCGACTCCGGTTCCTGAACCTCGGGGCAACTCAAACCTGGGCACTCAACATTCGACGGACCAACCGTCGGGGTTGGGTGCCCAGTCGCGTTCAGCCCGCATCGTGCCGACAGCATCGTCCCGATCGGAAGAGTCAGCCGACCGATGTGGGGATCTTCGAGTTCGGAACGGTGACTCGACGGATGGTCTGCGAGTTGTTGGCTCTGGGCCTCATCACGAACGCCAGCACGATGGCCACGGCCTCGAAGAAGTCCTCGGGGATCGCCGAGCCGACGTCGGCCGAAGCGTGCAGGGCGCGAGCCAGTGGTGGCGATTCGATGATCGGAACGTTGCTCTGCTTCGCTCGCTCACGAATACGCAACGCCAACTCTTCCGTTCCCTTGGCGACCACCACCGGCGCGCCGCCATCGTTGCGATACGACAGGGCGACGGCGTAGTGGGACGGGTTCACGACGATCACCGTTGCGTCCTTGACAGCAGTCAACATCTGGTTGCGGGTCAACTTGGCGTGCGCCGCCCGTCGTCGACCTCGCGTCATCGGGTCCCCCTCGGAACTGCGATGTTCCTGCTTCACTTCCTGCTTCGACATCTTCATTTTCTTCATCGTCTGCCAGCGCTGGAAGGCGTAGTCGGCGAGACCAATCACCGATCCGATCAAGGCGGCGAGGCGGAACAACATCAGTGTCTGCCCGATCAACATCTCCGCAGAACTGCGAAGATCAACACCGTTGGCGGCCAAATGGTCGCGAGCTGATGCAAAGAGTGTCGTTCCCACCAACAATCCCAGCACGGCGAGCCGGGCAACAGCTTTGGCTGTCTCGAAAACGCTCTGCATAGAGAAGATCCGTTTGAGTCCGGCCTTCGGCGAAACTCGGTCCCACTTGGGCTTGAGTGGTTCGCCGGTGAGGACGAGGCCACCCTGCGCCGCCATCCCGATGATGGCCGCCGCTACCACGAATCCGAAGAGTGGGATCATTCCGAACGCGGCACCTCGGGCGACCGAAGCGGCAGCAGCCATGGCCGGCCCGGGTTCGCCTTGGGCGGCCAGGCCGATCATGTTCCTCGAGCCATCGGCCAGTTGGCTGAGGATGTTTCCGAGCACGGTCGGCAGCAAGAAGCTGGCACCCAAGAGTGTCAGCCATTGAACGAGATCCACCGAACGGGGGATCTGACCCTTCTTGCGGGCGTCCCTGAGCTTCTTCGGTGTCGGTTTCTCGGACTTGTCACCTGAATCTGCGGCCATGTCAGCCGCCGATCAGCGCAGAGCCAGACCGGAGCCCGGTCTCGAGGAGGTTGGCCGTGGCGTTGGCGATGACCGGAAGGCCGATGCCCAACACGAAGAACAGGACGAGCGATTTCACACCGAACCCGATGGCCATGATGTTCATCTTGGGCGCGGCCCGGCTGGCAATTGCCAGGGCAACCTCGGTGAGCATGAGCGCGGCCAAAACCGGGAACCCGACCTCCAGCGCCGCGATGAAGAGTTGCCCCGCGCCTTCGGCCAAAGCCGGTCCGAGAGCCTCCGTGTTGACCACCCCCGCCGGGGCAACCGAGTAGCTCCGGATCACCCCTTGAACAATCAGCAAGTGTCCATCCAGGGCCACCAACAGCGCCAGGCTCACGAGCTGATACATACGGCCGACTGGTGCGACCTGGGATTGGGTCATCGGGTCGTACAGTGCCCCGGCACTCAGCCCGGCGCTCAAGTCGATGATCGAACCGGCCACTTGAAAGGCCGCCATCAAGAGCTGGACGAAGAAGCCGAAGATCAGGCCGACCACGATCTGGGAAACGATGGCCAGGACGAGCGCTGGTACTTCCAGCGGGACTGATCCTGCGTTGACTTCCCCTCCACCGGAGGCGAGCAGCAGACCGATGGCCACCGCCAGCCCGAGTCGAATCCGCAGGGGCACCATGCCACCGTTGAACGGTGGGGCAACGGTGAAGGTCGCCAGCATCCTCGTCGACACGAGGAGAAAGGTGACAATGGATTCGACGGCGAAATTGAGCTGCATCGTCAGGCCGGGGATCGTCGAGACACGCTCACGAGAGCATGGCCGGCAGCCCGAGGATGAGGGCCCGAGTGAACGTGACCATCTCGTCGACCATCCACGGACCGCTGATCACGATCACGAGGCCAATCGCGGCGAACTTGGGAACGAAGGCCAGCGTCGGTTCCTGGATCTGGGTGACGGACTGGAGCAGACCGATGACGACCCCGACCACGATTGACGTGAGGAGAATCGGCGTGGCGATTCTCGCTGCCACCCACATCGCACTGGTGATGATTTGCATGACCTCGGCTTGGGACACGGTTGCCTCTCAGACATAGCTCGCGAGGAGCGCTTCGATGATCAACGACCATCCGCCGACGAGGACGAACAGCAGAAGCTTGAACGGAAGGGACACGAAAACGGGGGGAAGCATCATCATTCCGAGCGACATCAGGACGCTGGCGACGACGAGATCGATGATCAAGAACGGAATGAAGATCACGAAACCCATGAGGAATGCGGTCTTCAGCTCGGAGAGCACGAAGGCCGGGATGACCGTGGTCAGTCCGACGTCGTCGATCGTGTCCGGTCGACCACCCGGGGTCGCCTCCATCATCAGTTCGAGTTCGGCCGCTCGCGTGTTGGCCAACATGAAATCCTGCATCGGTCCGGTGGCCCGGTTGTACGCCTCGCCCTGTTCGATACGACCATCGAGGTAAGGCTGAAGCGCCTCGTCGTTGATCGTCTGGAGGGTCGGTCCCATCACGAACAGCGAGAGGAAGAGCGCGAGGCCGATGATGACCTGGTTGGGTGGAACCCCTTGGAGTCCGAGCGCGTTTCGAGTGAGCGACAGAACAACGGCGATGCGGGTGAAACTCGTCAGCATGATCACCAACGACGGGGCGAGTGACAACAGCGAGAGTCCGACGATCAGCAGCACGGATTGGCTCGGCGCGTCTCCGCCCGACCCGAGTTCGATGGTCAATCCGTCGGATTCAGGGGTGTCTTCGGTGTCGGCCGGGCCACCGAAGGACGGGATGTCGGGTGGTTGAAATGATGGTCCCGGAAGCACCGGGACACCAGGCTCGATGGCGGCTTCGGCCGGAGCGCCGGCAATTGCCAGCACGAAAAGCAGCCCGATCGAGAACAGAAGAACTCGAAGCAGCGTGACGCCGAGGGTGTGGATCCCGCGAGGAGAAATGTTGTACATGAAGGCCCCAGAGGCCTCCGAGTCACGACCGTCGGACGGTCATCTCCCGGAGAGCGGCTAAGAAATTCATCCGTGCCGGCTTGGGCCCATTGGCCCTCCAGATGCGCGTCCCTGCGCTCTGTTGGTCAGTTGACGAGAGAAGTTGTTTCTGTGACGCGCCGCTCCGATGAGGAGCGTCGGACCCAATCGGGTCGGGTTCGACTGCATCCGCCACCTCGGGCATCAGATCATCACCTTCGGCCAGAAGCTGAACGCCGGTGTCGCTGATCCCGATGAGCAGATGACGGCTGCCGGCCCTCACAACGGCGAGACCCGTGCTTCGGGTGAGCTGGCGGCGATCGACAATCGTCAGCGGGTCCGTTGATCGCCCTTTGGCCGAACCACCGACCAACTTGCCCAGCCGACCGGCACTGGCCCGTGAGAACGACCAGAGCAGGATCCCAACGATGACAAAGGATCCGAGAACGCGTAGAAAGGTCATCATGGACTAAGACCCCGAAGAGGCGAGAATCTCGGTGATTCGAACGGCGTATTCGTCGTCGACAACGACCACTTCACCCCGCCCGAACAAGATCCCATTCACCCGAATATCAACCGGTGAACCAGCAGCACGGTCGAGTTCCACGACAGAACCGATGGTCAGATTGAGCATCTGGGCCAGCGTCAGCGAGTCCCGACCGAGCTCTACCGTCACGTCGAGCACGACATCGCGGAGCATGGTGAGGTCTCGCCCTAGTGGCATTCCCGCTCCCGATGGAGCGCCCCCGGTAGGGCCGGTCTGGGGGGCGAATCCCGACGGCGAATTTTGGGAGTGGTCGGACCCATTCCGTCGATCGTTCTGACGAATGACAACCCCGATCGGCGTCCCACCGAACAGCAAGGACGAACTCCCAGCCGTGACACCACCCAGTTCATCGAGCTCGGCGAGCGACGCGATCGAGGTGGGCGCCTCCGGGACGAGGCCGGAATCAGCCCGTTGGGTTGCGGCGATGACGAGATCCAGCAGCTCGAGCCCGGCGCTCGCCGCTACGGCGACCGTGAGTGGGAAGGATCCATCACCATCGAGTGACCGGAACCGAACCACCGACAAGGGGCCATCGAGCGTCGGATGATCAGAATCGAGAAGGGTGAGATCATGCTGGGCGTATTCACCGATCAGTGATCGGGTGAGTTCCGTCGTGTCTTGGAGCGCGGTCATCGATTGACGTTCCTTACCGTTGAGCGGTCGATCGACCCGAAGGAGTCGATCGAAGCAAGAATTTCGGCCGTGAGTGTTTGGCCCCGTTGCCCGAGTCGGACGATGAAGAGGTCGACGGCGTCGACCGACGCGATCACGTCGGCATCAACGCTCTGCCTGGTTCGGATCACGTCACCTTCTTGGAGACCGACGACTTCTCGAGCCGTGAGATTGATGCGTCCGAGCCCAACAGCGAAGGGGATGGGAACAGACCCCAAGGCGGCAGCGGTGAGCGGGTTGACCACGGTCGGGATGGCCGCTCGTCGCCCTGACAGACGAACGTCGATGGTGTCGGAGAACTTCTGTAAGGCCCAGACGTCGATCCCCAAGATCATCAGACCGCTTCCGCCCGGTCCCTGAATTCGGAAACTGAATCCGACACGGGCCGAAGGGGCATCGTCATCGCTGGCGGCGAAGGCGCCGTCGCGACTGCGATCGATGACCAGGGGATTCCCGTTGAGCCCGCCTTGTCCGATGAGCAGCGTCCGGGCCGCAACCTCGACGAAGTTCACCGACACGAGATCCAACACCCGCCGTTCGATCGAGGTGAGCGGGCGTGGTTCGCCCGAGGCCATCGTGGAACCACCGAGCAGCCCGGCGGTGAGTGTGAGTCCGAGCGAGAATTCGGTCAGAACGGATCCACACCGCTCTGGTCCACTCGTGTCGAGGTTGCCGAGAATGGTTGCCTCGTCAAAATCATCAACACGATCGTGGAGTTCATCACCAGGCTCGGCCTCGATGAGGGAGCCGGCTTCGACCGTGAAACCCTGCAGCCAGTCGGTCAGTTGCTCGGACATGTCCGATGCAATCTGGTGCGCGGCCTCGGTGTAGAGAGCGGACTTTTCCGTCGTCAAATGGGCCGACTTGCCGAATGAGTATGGGATCGCTTCGGAGGTGTCGGACACGTTTCGTTCTCGACCGGTTGGACTCACGCCGGTGAGCTTCGCCTCCCCTGAGATCAGTATTAGGGCCAATGGATCATTTCGGAGAGGCCCACACCTCTTCTACATCCCAATCACTGAATTCGGGCCTCGGAGACCCGACCTACCCACGTGAGTAGTTCAAGGCGGATTCAATCAGGTTGCTTGGTGAAGCACCGATCCGTGGGCAATGTTCGCACCGCAAGCATCAACTTCAGAGCAATCAAATCTCGTTCAGCGCCTCACCCCTGAGCAAGAAGCGACAGTCGAACGCAACATTGCGCTGGTCCATCACATCGTGACCCGGATGACGCAGAACTTCCCGTCGGCCGATCAACGTGATGATCTCGTCCAAGCCGGCCTGGTCGGGTTGATCGAGGCCACCCAACGATTCGATCCCGAGCGAGGCTTCAGTTTCTCGACGTTTGCCGGCCGCCGGATCGAGGGTGCCGTACTCGACCTGCTGCGCCGGGCGGACTGGGCCCCCCGGTCGGTTCGCCGCAACGAGCGTCAACTCCACGACGTCGAAGCTCAGTTGACCTCGTCGCTCGGTCGCAAGCCGACCCCGAGTGAGTTGGGGGAATCGATGGGAACGGGTCTGGACCAGATCCACAGCCTCCGGGCCGATGTTGCCCAGGCCCGGGTCAGCTCACTGTTCGTGAGCGGCCGTACCAATGAAGATGACTCAACGACAGCCGAGGCCGACTCGCCGGTGGCGCTCGGCAGCCTCGGACATGAAGATCTCGAGCATCAAGAGCTCATGGGGTATCTCCGAGATGGAATCCGGCTTCTTCCCGAGCGTCACCGGGTCGTGATCGTTGGCCACTTTCTCGACGGCAAGTCGATGACCGAGCTGGGTGAACTGCTGGGCGTCACGCAATCTCGAGCCTCCCAACTCAAGGGCGAAGCACTGACAATGCTCAAGGGTGGCCTGGAAGCCAACCTCGACGATGTCGAAGCGCCGGCGACATCGAGCCCGAGGCAGGGCGCTTACAACAACGCGCTCGGTGAGGCTTCCTCCTGGCGAGATCGACTGGGTCAAGGGGAGAAACTCGCCGCCGTTTGATCCGGCCTAATGACGCGTCCTCCGCAGCCGAGACTCCGTCCCATGAGGACCGAAGTCAAGCCAACAGAGGATCAGCAGCGAGAGCTCGGTTCGATTCTGTGGCGCTACCGATCATCCCTCGAACGCGTCGAGTTCTTGCTCGAGGCCCAGCTGATATTCGGATCATCGGGACGTGACAATCGTCTTGCCGTCATCGCTGATCTCCTCGACGAAACGGCAACGTCGATCGGCGAACTCGATCTGCACCGAGAAGTCCTGCTGCACAATTCGCAAGACACGTCCGACCAATTCGGCGCCGATCGCCCTCCGAGCTTGTCCCAGCTCGCCGAACTGTCCGACGAGCCATGGTCGACCATGTTCCGCGATCACCAGAGATGGTTCGAACAGACCGTGCTACGACTGCAACAGCTGACCAATCAGGGCCGGCACACGATGAGCGCCACGCTCGATTTGATCGACCAGCTCGTCAACAACGATTCCAAACCATCCGGGACCGGCTACGACCGCCAAGGACGAACCGTCCGGTCGTCATCGCGCTCGGTCCTGTTCGACAGCCGAGCCTGAGAAGCAGTATTCGATGAGCGACTTCTCCGCACTGAACACGGCCATCACCGGGCTCTACGCCCACCGGCAGCGGATCGACGTGATCGGCGAGAACATCGCCAACATCGACACCCCCGGATATCACCGTCAAGTCACCGAACTCACGGCCATCAGCACCCAACGGCCTGGACTGTTCAGCGGTTCGGGCGGAGAACACGGCGGCGTCAGCGCCTCGGTGAACCGACGATGGGACGAACTACTCGAGAACAGTGCCCGACAAGAACAGAGTCGGGCTTCCAGTCTCGAAACCCAGGCCGGCACGTTGGAGCGCCTCGAAACCGAGATCGGCTCGCTCGATGCCGGTGGCCTGGCGGATCGACTCCAAAAGCTTTGGGACGCCTTCGATGATCTCGCCAACGATCCGAAGGATCTGGCGGTCAGAAACGTGGTTCTCGGCAACGCCGAAGCGGTTGCCTCCACGATCAACAACGAGTCGTCGGTGATCGACGCCGGACGTGGGGCGGCGGTGGACCAAGCGAAGGTCCTGGTCACCCAGATCAACCAACTGTCCAGTTCGATCGCGCTCCTCGACAAGTCGATTGTCGCGGGCGTGGCCGCCGGCAATCCTCCGAATGGTCTGATCGACCAACGGGACGCCCGAATCTCGGAACTGGCGAGCATGGTCGACGTGCAAGTGGCTCACCAAGAGACCGGCCAAGTCAGAATCAGCATCGGCGGCCACAATCTGGTTGCCGACGGGCAACAGAGAAACATCGAGCTGCTCCAGACTCCTGACACCGCGCTCGGAGGGCTCGGTTATCAACGAGTCTCCGTCGTCACGCCGAATGGAACCCAGCTGAACATCGCAGGCGGTTCACTCCACGGAACGATCTCGGTCGCCAACGATCTCATGCCCGAACAACGCCGGGCGCTCGACGGTGTTGCCGCCTCGATCGTCAGCACAGTCAACGCGCTCCACATGGCCGGCGCCGGTCTCGATGGATCCACGGGATTCGCACTCTTCGATCCGGCCGGGACGACTGCGGCGACCATGGCCGTTTCCGTGGACCTTCGTTCCAACCCCGAACGGCTCGCCGCATCGGACGGATCGGCCGCACTTGACAACAAGGTCGCCCTCGCGCTGGCTGCGCTCGGCACCGACCCCAACGGACCGACCGCGTTGCACACCGACATGCTCACCACCCTGGGCAATCGGGTGCGAACGATCTCGGATCGAGCACGAACCGCATCCTTGGCTTCCGGGCGGGCCGCAGGTCTCAATCAGGCCGCCGTCGGAGTCAACCTCGACGAGGAACTCGCCGATCTCGTCTCCGCCCAACGGTCATACGAGGCCTCGGCCCGGATGATCTCCGCCATTGACGAGATGCTCGACACCCTCATCAACCGCACCGGCCTCGTCGGCCGCTGAGCCCTGACCCGAAAGTAGGCATCATGCAACGAGTGACCACGCTGGGTAGCACCGAATCGATCAAGGACTGGATGGCGGCCGCCGGTCGCCAGCAAGCCGAAAGCCAGAAACAGGTGGCGACTGGCGTGCGGTTCGAACGCGCCTCGGAAGGCCCAGCCGATGCGGCCGCAGTTCTCCGCAACCAACGCTCATTGGACCGGCTCGCACAACTCCAGCGCAACGCTGTGAACGCAAAGTTGTGGATGGACAGCGCCGACACCGCCCTCACCGACGCCGTCTCGTCGGTGATTCAAGCCCGCACCCTGGCGGTGCAAGGGGCAAACGACACGAACTCGCCAGAAGCTCGCGCTGCCATTGCGGCCAACCTTCGATCCGTCAGTGCCGAACTGATCTCCCTGGCCAATTCCTCGGTGAATGGCCGACCGATCTTCGCCGGCACCGCTGACACCTCGTTGGCGTATGACGCGTCCGGAACGTTCCAGGGCGACGCCGGTCTGGTACTTCGTTCGGTGACCACAACCGATTCGTTCTCCGTTGCCGCTTCGGGCCCCGTCGTGTTCGGAACCACGAACGTCGGCAACCCGCTCGAGGGAACCGTCTTTCAAATGATCAACGACGTTGCCGCCGCCGTCGAGTCCGGTGACGTAGCTCGAACACGCCTCGGTATGGAAGCGCTCGACAAAGCGATCAGCCGGATACAGGGCGAGCTGGGTCGGATCGGCGGATTGTCGTCGCGACTCGGAGAGATCGACGGGCGAAATCAAGAGAGTCAGATCGCCACCAGAGCCCAGATCAGTGAAGTACGCGACGTCGACATGGCGGATGCAATCATTCGACTTCGCTCGGCTGAGACCAGCTACGAGGCAACACTTTCCGCCGCCAGCCGCAGCCTCGGCCGTTCGCTTCTCGACTTCCTCCGCTGATCCCGGATCACGGCCACTCGATGGCCGATACGACCTCGGCTGAGTCGGCACTCGCACCTCACGATCGGGGGGACCAGGCCGAGACTCGCTGGAGGAATCGGCAGTCACGGACGAAACGACTGCGTCCCGACCCATCACGGAGGAGCAGGCAATGATCATCGTCAGTCGACTCAACGAAGAACGGTTCGGCATCAACGCCGAACACATCGAGCGGGTCGAAGAAACGCCAGACACGGTCTTGACTCTTCTGGATGGCCGGAAGTACATCGTGCGTGAGTCGCTCGACCAAGTCATCGAGCTCGTCGTCCAATACCGAGCCAATGTCCTCCGGATCTCGTACACGCCGGCCGAGGCCGAGCACAGGATCGAACCGCCGCTTCGGCTCATCGACAGCAACGTCGACGTTCACGACGACCGCGCAGATCGAGGCCGTGACAATGACGCCACGGACGAGGTCCGTCCGGCGAATCGCAGGCCGTAATGGATCCGGCAACCATCATCGGAATCCTCGTCGCGCTGGCTGCCGTCTTCGGCGCCATGTTCATGGGTGGCCTCAACCCAGTCGGCATCTTCCTCGCAGACATACCGTCCATCATCCTGGTGTTGGGCGGGACCATCGGCGTCACCATGGCGAGCGGCACGATGCCGACCGTCATCAATGCCGCCAAGGTCCTCATCAAGGCATTCACCGGTGGTGCCGTCGAGGACCCGACCGAGAACGTGAAGCTACTGGTCGGCTTTGCCGACGTGGCCCGACGGGACGGGCTGCTCGCCCTCGAGCCCAGGCTCGAAGAGATCACCGACCCGTTCTTCAAAAAGGGCATGGAAATGGCGGTGGACGGCACCGACCCCGAAGATCTTCGTGACCAACTCGAGATCGATCTCGACAAAACCCGAGAGCGACACAAGCAAGGGGCTTCGTTCTTCGTCACCGCCGCCGGATACGCGCCCGCCATGGGAATGATCGGAACCGTCATCGGGCTGGTCGACATGCTCGGCAACCTCGACGACCCATCCTCGCTGGGCCCATCAATGGCGGTCGCCTTCCTCACCACGTTGTGGGGTGCCTTCCTCGCCAACTTCTTCTTTGGACCGATTGGCAACAAGCTGAAGAAGATGTCGGCCGACGAGCTTGCGGCCAAGGAGATCGTGCTCGAAGGCATTCTCGCCGTGCAGGCCGGCAGCAACCCTCGAGCCATCGCAAGCATGCTCGCTTCCTTCCTTCCACCGGCAGCCCGAGAGGACCTGACCGAAGAGAAGAAGAGTGCCTAGGAAGGCCTCGGTCGTCGAGGAAGACGAAGGGCCCGACAAGTCATGGATGGAGAGCTACGCCGATGCCATGACCCTGCTCTTGGCCTTCTTCATCATGATGTTCGCCTTCGCACTCGTCGATGAAACAAAGTTCGCCGATTTCAAAGTGGGCATGGTGACCGCGATCGGCGTGTCTGATCCGATTCAGGAACAGGCGGACAGCCTGCTCGAGTCGGGTAATGGCATCGCGCTGACCCTCGGTCTCTCGACCGTGCCCACCGAAGACCTCCGCAATCAGATCACCAAAGGCGAGGGCGAACTCGAGGCCCTGGGATCGGTGTCGGTCGAAAACGTCGAAGAGGTCAAAGACCTCCTGACCGCAAAGTTCCTCGAGACCGGGGCTGCCCCGTTCGTGTCGGTCACGATCGACGAGCGCGGCGTCGTCGTGCGGTACGACGGCCGCGTTCTGTTCGAGAGCGGATCTGCCGACCTCGGGGTCGACAGTGACGCCGTCCTCGTCGCAACTGCCGAAGTCCTGCAATTGATCGACAACCCGGTGGACATCGAAGGCCATACCGACGACGTGCCGACAGGCGGACGGTGGATAAGCAACTGGGAGCTGTCCTCGGCGCGAGCCTCAGCCGTGGTTCGCTGGCTGATCGACTACGGCCGGATGCCGCCTCGACAGTTGGCGGCAGTGGGGATGGCATTCACCCGCCCGGTCGTACCGAACGACAGTGACGTCAACCGAGCAACGAATCGACGGGTCGAGATCGTCGTCCGGGTCGATGGCCTGCTCAACAGTGACATCGATGTGGTCAGCGGGCTCGATCCCATCAGCGGCAGCATCACCGACGTTGGCGACACCAATGACGCGGCGACGGGCGGTGCCGATTCCGATGCGATCGGCGATCCAATCCAAACCGGGCTGGTCGGTCCGGTGACCGAACCCGGCGATGCCGACGGCGAATCCGGCCAATAGACGAACCGGCCCGACGAGTGGCCGGATCAAGAACGAGGAGTGACAGACGTGGCAAAGAAACCAAAGAATCCGGAACCCGTCGAGGGCGAGGAAGAAGCGAAGAAGGGCGGAGGAAGGCTGAAGAAGCTCGCGATGATCAGTGGCGTCCTCGGCGCCCTGTTCGCGGTCTACTCCTTCGTTTTGAAGCCAACGCCAGAGCCAATGCCCGATGGGATTGCACTCGTGGAGCCCGATCCCATCGAGGGCGAGATCATCGAGCTCCCGGAGATGGTGATCAACATCGAAGACGACAGCGTCACCTTTCTGCGGATCGGTGTGGCCATCGTGCTCGAGGAGGGGACCCTGGCCGCCGATTTCGAGGGTGAGTCGGCGATCGCCAAGGACATCATTCTCAATGACCTCTCGGGTCGGTCAGCGGAGGAGCTCAGAAGCCCCCTCGGCAAGCAGCTGGTGAAAGACACACTCTCGAATGAACTCCGAGCGGCGTACGGCGACGAGAAGGTCATTCGCGTCCTGTTCACCGTGCTCGTGATGCAGTGACCGGGGCTATGGGCCGGCCACCGCATTGATGCCGGCCCGAGCGGCGTGAACAATCCAGAAAGCTTTTCGGTCCTGCCCTACTGACTGGCCGAGACCGGTCGACGCTCCTGAAGCCAGTCATCTGACTGGGCCTGGAACACGGATTGTTCAGGGCTGACAAAGCAGACTTCGTCTCAGCGGAAGGAACCACGAGAGACAATGCGTATCAACAACAACATCATGGCGTTCAACGCCAACCGCAACCTCGGTGCCAGCAGCAACATGCTCGGCAAGAGCCTCGAAAAGCTCAGCTCCGGCTACCGAATCAACCGGGCCGGCGACGACGCCGCAGGCCTCGTCATCAGCCAGAAACTCCGGGCTGAGATCGGTGGCCTCAAGCAAGCCACCCGCAACGCCCAAGACGGCATCTCGTTCGTGCAAACCGCTGAAGGTGCACTCGGTGAAATCCACAACATGCTCGGCCGCATGCGCGACCTCGCCGTCCAAGGCGCCAACGACACCAACGACGCCTCGGCCCGAACCGCCATCAACAACGAGCTCACCGCACTGAATGCGGAAATCACTCGAATCGGTGTCGACACCACGTTCGCCGGTGCCGCCGTCTTCGGAACGACCGCTCTGGTTCTTCAGGTCGGTTCTGAAGGCAGTGGTACCACCGGCCAGATCACGGTCGCCGCAACGGCAGCACCGACGGGGGCCACGGCCGACGTCACTTCTTCGACCTCGGCTCGGGCCGCGATCGAGGCAATCGACACCGCCATCGGCACCGTGTCCACCGCTCGAGGAACACTCGGTGCGGTGCAGAACCGGCTGGAATCAACCATCAACAACCTGTCGGTCACCACCGAGAACCTCTCGGCTTCGGAGTCACGAATCCGTGACACCGACATGGCCGCCGAAATGGTCAACTTCACCAAGGCCCAGATCCTGCAACAGGCAGGCACCGCCATGCTCGGACAGGCCAACGCCATCCCGCAGTCGGTCCTCAGCCTTCTCCAGTAGGCAGCACCGGCAGGGCAAGACCAGCGTAGAGCAATGACCCGATTGGGGTCGACGCCAAGGATGGCGACCTCTCCAATCGGGTGAAAGACCAGCAAGGTCCAGATCTCTCCCACGGAAGGAACCACGAGAGACAATGCGTATCAACAACAACATCATGGCGTTCAACGCCAACCGCAACCTCGGTGCCAGCAACAACATGCTCGGCAAGAGCCTCGAAAAGCTCAGCTCCGGCTACCGAATCAACCGGGCCGGCGACGACGCCGCAGGCCTCGTCATCAGCCAGAAACTCCGAGCCGAAATCGGTGGCCTCAAGCAAGCCACCCGCAACGCCCAAGACGGCATCTCGTACGTGCAAACCGCTGAAGGTGCACTCGGTGAAGTGCACAACATGCTGGGCCGCATGCGCGACCTCGCCGTCCAGGCGGCAAACGACACCAACGACGCCTCGGCCCGAACCGCCATCAAATCAGAAATCGACGCGCTCAACGCCGAGATCGTCCGGATCGGCGTCGACACCACCTTCGCCGGCGCCGCCGTCTTCGGTGGAGCAGCAGCAACCAACCTGCAGGTCGGTTCCGAAGGTGGCGCCGCCCTTTCCACGAACGGGCAGATCTCGATCGCCATCATCGCCGCACCAGCGGCAACAGCGGGAACCGTCGACACGGCGGCCAATGCCCGGACGATGATCGAGGCAATCGACACATCCATCCAAACCATCTCCACCGCTCGAGGCACACTCGGCGCAGTGCAGAACCGGCTGGAATCCACCATCAACAACCTGTCGGTGACAACCGAAAACCTGGCCGCTTCGGAGTCACGAATCCGTGACACCGACATGGCCGCCGAAATGGTGAACTTCACCAAGGCCCAGATCCTGCAACAGGCAGGCACCGCCATGCTCGGACAGGCCAACGCCATCCCGCAGTCGGTCCTCAGCCTTCTCCAGTAGGACTGGGTTCAGTAAACACGCTCGACCGGAGACGGTCGCTCGCAGACGCGGCGCCGGGTTGGTTTCAAGGATGAAGCCAACCCGGCTCCGGTTTCTCCAGTAGGACCCGGCATCCACCAGCCGACCGTCCGGCGCTCGGAACCTCGTTCCCGCCGCGACCCGGTCGGCCACCGCCGCTACTGATCGGTCCTCGAGGACCGACACTCATCCAGACAACCGGACCACAGGACTCTCTTCATGTCGTTCATCGATGGCCTTTCAACGGGGCTGGACACCACTGCAATCATCGACGCGATCCTCGCCGTCGAGCGGCTCCCGCAACAACGAGCCGTCGCCCGGCAGGAACGAAGCAAGGCGGCATCGACCCAACTCTCTGCCATCCGGACCAGTGTCACCAACTTCCGGTCCAGCGTGTTCGATCTCCGGTTGAGTTCCGGCTGGCAACAACTGAGTGGAACGTCGACGAGCGATTCGGTGAAGGTCGACGCCACGGCCGGCGGATTCACCGGGGCCATCACCTTCAAGGTCGATGCGCTGGCCACCAGCAACGTCATCTATTCCAACACCGTGTTCGCTTCGCTCGACAGCGCCGTCGGGGTGCGGGGAACACTTGGGGAGGTGATCGCCGAAATCAACAACAACGACACTCTCAACTATCTCGCTGTCGCAGTTCAAACCGGAAGCGGGTTTCGGTTGCAGCTGGCTTCCAAGGACAGCGGCGCAGATGCTTCGATCACACTCGATGACCCAACCCTGGCGGTCGATGTCGGCGGCTTCGCCACGTTGACGATCGGTGCCGACGCCCAGATCACCTTCGACGGATTGAACCCCTACAGCATCACTTCGCCCACCAACACCTTCACCGACATCATGCCCGGCATCGATGTCACGGTGTCTGCGGTTTCGGCCACACCCGTCACCGTCACGGTTGCCCACGACTACGAGAAGATTGCAGACAGTGTTGGTGCTCTCGTCGAACAATTCAACGAGATGAAGAAGGCCATGGCGTCGGCGACTCGGGTGGACCCGGGCAGCAAAACGCAGGTTCCGCTGGCATTCAACACCAACGTCCGACGGTCCGAGCAAGCCCTGTTGCGGGCGTTCGTCGACCCGGTAGCGGCCAGCACGCTCAACGCTCCGAGCCTGGTGGGCATCAGCCTCCAGCGTGACGGCACCCTGGTCTTCGATCGAGAAAAGTTCATCGACACCGCCAAAACCGACATCGATCAGCTCACTCGGCTGTTCACATCACCGGCTGAAGGCGAAGAAGACGGGCTCCTCGACCGTTTGGTCAAGGCATCCGATCAGGCCGCCGCTTTCGGCACCGGTCTGCTCTCGACGGCCGAGGATTCCGAGAAACGAAAGGTCGAAGCGTTCGCGAAACAAATCGATGCCTTCGAGACACGTTTCGAACGCAAAGAGGCGTCGCTCCGCAAGTTGTACGCCAATCTCGAGGTCGCCATCGGCACCCTCAACAACCAATCAAACTGGCTCGCTGGACAGCTCAGCTCGCTCAACCGCTCCAACGGAGGATCGTAGAAGTGAATGCCAAGCTCGCTCAGCGCTATCACGACGACGGCATGGCCGTCACGCCTCGTCCCCAACTCCTCGTCAAGCTCTATGAGCGCCTACTGCTCGATCTCCGAAGGGCGTCGCAGGCCGTTGCCCTCGACCAGATCGAGATCGCCCACCAAACACTGATGCACGGACAGGAGATCGTCTACGAGCTCTCTTTGGCCCTCGACGACACCCAGTGGGACGGCGGCCCCGGCCTCCGATCCATCTACGACCACCTCGAGACCCGCATGATCGAGGCCAACCTCCGCAAGTCCGTCGAGATGATCGACGAATGCATCGCCGTGGTTGCGCCCCTCGTGGACGCCTGGCAACAGGCGCTGGTCATCACGCAACAGAGCCGCCCGGCCGTGATCGGCGCCACCAGCGCGTGAGCCATTTCGACGACGATCACAAGCGGTGGACCTCGGCGCTCGACGCCTTCGACCAGTCGCTGGACCAGCATCGACATCTGGCCGAGACCGAGGAAGTTCTGGGCGCAAGCCACTGGCCGCCGGCCGAGCTGCCCACGACACCCATACCGGATGAACTTCGGGGGCTGGCGCACTCACTCCTCAAAAAGGCCGACGAGCTCACCAGTGAACTCAATCGAAAGATGATCGATCTGCCCCCGCCTCGGGGGAGACGGCGTCCACCTCGAGCGGCGGTCGAGCATGCACGAGTGAGCACCAAACTCTGAACCAGCCGGCTTGCCCGATTGCCCTAATAGTGGCTTCGGATCAGCCGAGACTCCAGCCGAGCGAGGAAGCTCGATGACAAGACGCCCAGGGACGGGCAAGCAGTGGCCTCGGCCGCTGTGCCTCTGCCCACCCCTCCTGGAGCGCCCGACGTGATCATCGGAGACCTGACAACTCAGAGCTTGACCCAAGCCCTCAAGGGTTTGGAAGCTCAACAGCAGGCCCACGAGCAGAACATTGCCAACGTGGAGACCCCTGGTTACCTCGCCCGTAAGGTCGACTTCGAACAATCGCTTCGGCGGGCCATCAACGACGGGCGTCCCGATCGGGCCGGCCTCGACCAGACCAACACAACCGACCCCACTCGGATCGACGGCAACAATGTCCGGCTCGACCACGAGCTGACCGGGTTGGCCGAGAACTCCCTGAAACAACAGCTCGTGACGGAAGCGCTCAACGCGCAGTACCGGCTGATCCGCACAGCGATCGCGCGCTGACGTGTCCGGTCCCTTTCACTCACTCAGCATCGCCTCATCCGGTATGGACGTGTACCAGACCTGGCTCGATGCAGTCGCCGACAACATCGCCAACGTCAACACGATTCGGTCCACGGACGAAGTCGCCTATCAAGAGCGGTTCATCGTGGCCCAAGCCGTCGAGGAATCCGGCCGGCCGGCTGGCGCCGTGGTTGCCCGGGCCGAATTCGGCAACGCCGAGGGAATCGTCGTCTATGACCCGAACCATCCGCTGGCCGACGAAGAAGGAATGGTGCGGGCCCCCGACATGGACCTGACCGCGCAGATGACCCACATGTTGGCGGCTCAACGGGCCTACTCGGCAAACGTGGCGGCCTTCGAGCGAGCTCGTGACGCCTACGTCCGCGCCCTCGAGATCGGTAAGTGAGCACGATGATCAATCCAGTCCAAAGCGTCAACATCAGCGGCCTGAACGGACCCGGCTCTGCCGCGACCGATCGAGCCAAGGATGCGGCCCCCGGGGCCAGCGGCTTCGGCGACTCCGTAGGCGCCGCACTGAACAACATGGGAGCGGCCGAAGCACGGGCCGACTCGGCAGCACTCGCGGGGGCAACGGGCGAGCTCGCGTCAGTGAGCGACTACATGATCGCTTCGACCGAAGCGCAGCTGACCACCGAGATCACCGTCGCGGTGCGCAATCGGGCCATTGAATCGTTCAACGAGATCATGAGGATGCAGGTCTGATGGCGGGTAACAGTGTCGAACCATTTGGCGGATCAACCGCGATGACCTCGCTGCGACGCCTCACGTCGAGCCAGCAGCTCGTGCTGGGCGCGGTGTTCATCGCCGTCGTCGGCCTGATCATCTTCGCCAGCCAACTCGGTGGCTCGACCTCGATGGGCATTCTCTATTCCGAGCTCGATCCAGAGACGGCCGCGGGTGTTGTGGACGAGTTGGAGAGCAAGGGCATTCCGTACGAACTCACCGATTCCGGTCGCGTGATCTGGGTGCCCCGTCAAGAGGTCGCCGCAACCCGGCTCGACATGAGTGCCGCCGGGCTTCCCGAGACACAAGATGGTTGGTCCATTCTCGACAGCCAGGGCATCACCTCATCCGAATTCGATCAGCGCGTCGGTTACCAACGGGCGATGGAGGGCGAGCTCGCTTCGACGATCGCCGTCATCGACGGCGTCGAGAGCGCCAAGGTGCACTTGGTGATCCCGGAGCAAGACCTGTTCGTCGATGACGAGATCAAGGCGTCGGCCTCGGTGCTTCTCCAGACGAAGAGCGGCGAATCCGTCACTTCCGGGCAGGTGCAGGCCATCGTGAACTTGGTGGCGTCATCGGTCGAGGGATTGACCGTGGGTGACGTCACCGTCACCGATGACGCCGGTCGACTCCTTGCCGGAGGCGATGAGGACGGGCTGATCGGCATGGAGTCCGACAACCAGATGTCCATGCGTAAAGCGTTCGAAGCCGACGTCCAGAAGCAACTCGAGCAGCTCCTCATCGCCGTCGTCGGGCCCGGACGATCGGTGGTCACCGTTGCTGCCGACCTCGACTTCGACTCCGTCGTTCAAACCGAGGAGAGCTTCAACGAGTCCCAGAACGAAGCGGGGGAAACGCTACCGAAGAGCGAGATCACCCGACTCGAAGAGTACGGCAACGCCTCGCCCGACGAGGAAGGTCTGGTCACCATCGAAACCGAGATCCTGGAGGGTCCGACGGAGGCAGGCTCAGCGGCCACGGCCTATCGCCTCGACGAACGTGACGTCGTCTTCGCACTCGACTCGGTTGTGGTGAGCACCGAGAAAGCGCCCGGTGCCATCCGCTCGTTGTCCGTGTCGGTCGTCATCGATGAGACGGTCGTGCCGGCAGCGCGACTTGCCGAAATCGAAACCATGGTGGGTGCAGCCGTGGGCGCGAACGCAGTGAGGGGCGACTTGATTGCCGTCAGCTTGCTTCCCTTCGATGTCTCGCTCGAAGAACAAGAGGCCGCAGCGCTGGAGGCAGCGGCACTCGAGCCGGCCGCCGCTGAGTCCGGGGCAGGAATGGTGGATCTGATCCGCACCGGTGGGGCCATCATTCTCGGCGTGCTGGTCTTGCTCCTCGGACTCTTCATGCTGCGTCGTGCCAGCCGTCGCCAGGTGATCGACAGCGTCGACCTCGCCGCACTGTCTGCTGCTCAGCTCGGCGCAGGGGAGTCGGGCCTCGGCAACAACTTCGCCGTTGGAGCCGGCTCGACCGATGCGACCGAAGAAGATCTCCTCGCACTCGTCGCCAACCAACCCGATGACATCGCCGCCGTCCTTCGGCAGTGGCTCTCGCAGCCGGAGTCGGTCAGATGACCACCATCACACCGATGCCCGGCGCGAGAAAGGTCGCAATTCTCATTCTCCGCCTCGGCGTCGAGAAGGCCGGACCCCTTCTGTTCGGTCTCAAAAAACATGAGGTGGCAGCGGTCACCCACGAGCTGGCCAAACTCGGGGCCGTCGAACACACGACTGCCGATGCGGTCCTCACCGAATTCATCAGGGCCACCACGGGTGAGCCTCCGCTGCCCATCGGCGATCCGGAACTCGCCCGCCATTTCCTCGAAGAGGCCTTGGGCGACCGGATGGCCCGTGAGATCCTGAGCTCGCTGGACAACACGGCTCCGACCGTTCCGTTCCAGTTCTTCGATCGGCTCGATCCCGCTCTCGTCGCGCTGAACCTCGCCTCCGAGCACCCGCAGACCATCGCGATGATCCTTTCGACCCTGAACGTGGACTACTCCGGCAAGGTTCTCGAGCATTTGCCGCCCGAAGTCGTTCCCGAGATCGGCGTCCGACTCGGAGCAATCGACAAGGTCTCGAGCGCTGCAGTGCGCGAGGTCGAGTTGGCAATGGAGGAGCGGCTTCGCTCGAGTCTCGAGAATCGCTTCTTCTCCACGAGCGGAGGCGTTGACACCTTGGTCAAACTCATGGGCAGCCTGCCGAAATCACTCGGCGAGGAGATTCTCTCTGCTTTGGATGCGTACGACTCCGAACTCGGAGCCGAGGTGCGCAGGCAGATGTTCGTCTTCGACGATCTGCTGCTGCTCGACGATCGTCAGATGCAGACCGTTCTTCGTCAGGTCGACTCGAACATCCTGCCGCTTGCGTTGAAGGGAACGAGTCCTGGGGTCCGAGACAAGTTCCTCAACAACCTGTCATCTCGGGCCAAGGAAAATCTGATGGACGAGATGGAACTACTCGGCTCGGTTCGTATGGCCGATGTTGCGGAAGCCCAGGCATCGATCCTGCAATCGGTGCAGGAACTCGAAGCGAGTGGCGAGCTCGTCATCAACCGTGGTGGTGATGACTTTGTCTCCTGACACAGCCGTCGGGTTTGCTTCCGGCTCGAGCCCCAACGTTCTCCGAGGCGCCGACTTCTCGCGTCTTCCGGTGGTGACGCTCGTTCCGGGGGGCTCGAGGCCCGGCGAATCCAGGCCCGCCGACGCGAGAGACGGCGATGCAAGGTCGACCCAACATCGACCCAACCAATCGGCTGAGCAGGATCGGCAACAGGAACTCTTCCAACGAGGTTGGGACGAAGGCCAGGCGGCCGTCCGCGCAGAATTCGAAACCGAGAAGAGGAACGTGCTCGGTGCGTTGGAAGCGGCGATCGAGGGCATCGAACACCGGAAACAACAATGGGTCGAGACCGTTCCGAGGCACGCCGCCGACCTCGCACTCGAGATCACCGAGATGATCATGATGCGGGAACTGTCGACCTCGGTCGACCCTGGCCGGGATGCGATCATCCGTTGCTTCGACCAGCTTGCGTTGTCCGATCAGCTCGTTGTCCGCCTCAACCCCTCCGATCTCGAACAACTGGGTTCGACGGACTTTCTCTCGGGTCGCACCATCGAGCTCGTTGCCGACCCTGGGCTCCGCAGCGGCGACGCAGTCGCAGATTTCGGAGGCGGATCGGTCGACGCCACATTGTCCGCCGCGCTCGAACGCGTGACCGAGGTATTGCGATCATGACCATGACCCACCTCCACGACAACGAGTCGATTCAGGAACGACTCCGGATCGCAGCTCGGCCCGAACGGGTCGGCCGATTGGACCGAATCGTTGGCATGCATGCCGAAGTGACCGGGCTCAATCTGGGAACCGGCGACATCATCGACATTGGTACGGCTCCGACCGTGCAGGCCGAAGTGGTGTCGGTCGGTCCCGGTCGACTCACGGCGTTGCCGCTCGGTTCGCTCCACGGAATGCGGGCCGGCGAGGTCGTCAGGTCCGCAGGGTCAACGCTCATGGCCCCAACAGGGCTATCGCTCATCGGCCGAGTTCTCGACGGTCTCGGACGTCCAATCGACGGTGGCGGAGATCTCGCCGGCGCTGATTGGCGACCGCTGTACAACACTCCCCCACCGCCGATGGAACGACCCCTGGTGACGCAACCGCTCCAAACGGGTATTCGGGCAATCGACGGTCTGCTGACCGTGGGCCGTGGTCAACGTGTCGGCATCATGGCCGGGTCGGGCGTTGGCAAGTCGAGCCTGCTCTCGATGCTCCTTCGTGGCACCAACGCCGACGTCACCGTGCTTGCACTCGTCGGCGAGCGAGGCCGAGAGGTTCGGGAGTTCATCGACAACGACCTGGGACCCGAAGGGCTCGCCAAGTGTGTCGTTGTCGTGGCAACCTCGGATCAGCCGGCGCTGGTTCGACGCAATGCGGCGTTCCTGGCCACTCGGATTGCCGAAGGCTTTCGCGACGACGGCGCCGACGTGCTGCTCCTGATGGACAGCCTGACCCGCTTCGCCATGGCCCAACGTGAAATCGGTCTCGCTGCGGGCGAGGTGCCGACGTCGAAGGGTTATCCCCCGTCGGTGTTCGCGTTGTTACCGCAGCTGCTGGAACGGGCCGGAACCTCGGCGACCGGATCGATCACGGGCTTCTACTCCGTGCTCGTCGAAGGCGACGACATGAACGACCCAATCGGCGACACGAGCCGAGCCATCCTCGACGGACACATCGTGCTCACCCGACGTTTGGCCAATGCCGGCCACTTCCCGAGCATCGACGTTCTCCAATCGGCCTCGCGGGTCGCAGACAAGGTGACAACCGGTGCACAACAGCGGTCTGCTCATCACTTCCGCCGTTTACTCGCCACCTACGAGGAAGCTCGAGACCTGGTCGAGCTCGGCATGTACACCACCGGCAGTGATCCCGACATCGACGAAGCGCTGCTCTGCATCAGAGGCATGACCGAGTTCTCCCAGCAACCAATGTCGGATCTCCAGACGATGGAGTCGACCTGGCAGACCCTCGACGCTGCGCTCGAACCTCACCACATCTCCACCGGCTCCGACGAGCCATCCATCTCTCAAACCACGCTGACAAGGAACTGAGACGTTCGATGAACCGAAGCAAACGAATCACGAAGATTGCGGCCTTGGCCGAAAGCCGCGAAGGAATGGCCAGACTCGAACTCGCCGTTGCCAGTCGCGAGACCGCGACGGCCGAGATGGCGCTGCTCTCGGTGTTCGACCAGTGCCGTCGCGCTGCTGCCGACTCGACCTCCAGCAACCCTCCAGCCGACAACACCGACCAACTGTCGGTGCGATTCGGCCGAGCCCTCATCGAGTCGGGTTGGCTGGCAGCCAGCGCTTGCGAAGAGTACCTCCAAATGGCATCGCGGCTCGAGGAACGCAAGCAGGACGTCTGGAACGAGCGGCGCACAACCGTCGACGCGCTCGAACGGCTGGTCGATCGGTTCAAGCTGGTCGATGACATCGCCAGTGCTCGGCTCAATGACAACGAACTCGATGATCTGATCAATTCCCGGTCATCACTGGTGGGGAGCGGTGTTTCGCATGGCGCCTCCGGCGGGGGCCGGTGACCATGAACACCCTTTCGCCGATCAACACATCTGCCCCGCTGCTGGCCACGACGAGCGAGCGGGCCTCCGGATCGCGGCAACAAGACGGCGTCGGGTCACAGGGGTCGACGTTTGCCATCAGTCTCGGGCAGGCAATGGCCGAACAAGCCTCGGCCCAGAATCTGTCGTTTGACATGGGCGTCGACCTCACCACCGGTGGCCTGAATCCGACGAGCAGTGGGACCGTCGGCCAAGCGCCGGCGGCCTGGATCTCCATGTTCCAGAACGCCGGGGCAAAGCATGGGATAGACCCCGCGCTCCTGATGGCCGTGGCCGAAACCGAATCGAACTTCAACGCCGGCGCAGTCAGCCCCGCAGGGGCCCAGGGCCTGATGCAGTTCATGCCGGCAACGGCGGCGGAAATGGGCGTCGACCCGTTCGACCCTGCTTCGGCGATCGACGGCGCCGCTCGATACTTGGCCGACGGCATGGACCGGTTCGGCCGCGCCGACTTGGCGATCGCCGCCTACAACGCCGGCGCCGGCGCGGTGCGCCGACATGGCGGCATTCCGCCGTATGCCGAGACACAGAACTACGTCCAGAAGGTCATGCGATCATGGGAGGCCCGAACATGAATCCGTCGATCACGCCCGGCTTGTTGCCACGCCCGGCCCACGCTGAATCGGGCCAGTCGACGAGCAACGACCACCATCGTGAACGTTCCGAACGGTCCGATCTCGGGAGCGCCGCCAGTGATTCGTCCTTTGCTCCCGCGTTCAGCAGAGCTCGCGAGGCGCTGGACTCATCACGAGTGACCCGAGGCCGTGAAGAGCAGGCAGGAAAGGATCGGGCGGAGTCAGATGCAGAGCAGGACCGCAGTGTCACCGATGACCCCAACGCCACCGATGACCGCCCTCGTGCCGACAACCAGGACTCCGATCGAGTTCGTGAGGGTGCCGATCACCGTTTCCATCCGATCGTTCTGCCTCCAACCCAACTCGACTCTGCACTCTTGCCGGGCGATTCAACGGGCTCCCCGACGGTTGACATCGACTCGAATGAAGCTGCCATCGCTCTCACGATCGACCGCGCCGACCGACCCGCCGCCGGTTCTGTCGAACTCAGCACCCCCGTTGCAATCAGTACCCCCGTCGCAATCAGTACCCCCGTTGAACTCGCTAGCGCCGTTCAACTCGATACCGCTGCGGGGACCGTCACCGGCGTGTCTGCTCCATCAGATGCGACCACCGAAGCACCCGTCATCGACGATGCGGTGCCGGCTCGGGCCGGACTCGCCGCCCAGGTGCCGGCGCAGCCTGCTTCGGGCCTGCTCGATGGCCAGCATCCCGCCCTGGCAACGGCGGCCGCACCCGAGGTGACCAGCGATGCAGTCCCGACCATGGCCGATCCGATTCCATCGTCTTTGTCAGACTCGACGCCAACGGATTCGGGGCAAACAATCTCGAGTCCACTCGTCGCCCCACCGACGGCCGACCCACCAGCCGAGTTGGCGGACAACCCCGCAACCAGCCCGCAATCAGCCGCCAAGGCTGAAAGATCGGTCGACCAGGTGCCGGGGGCCGAAGTCATCAGCACGCTGCCGCCAGAGGAGACCCCCTCTTCGATCTCGGGCGCAACGAACGGCCAACAACCGACCGACACCATTCGCCCGACCGGCTCGGATCCGTTGCCCGACGACATCGGTCTGCCCGATGGGATGACCGAAGCCTCACCGGTCGAGGTCGGCGCTGGTCGTTCCGACGAAACCGTCATGGTCGAATCACGGTCGGTCCCGCTGGCCCATATCGCCGGAAATTCGGTCGCACCAGCGCTCGACGAGGCGATCCAGGCAAATGCCGCGGACGCTTCGAATCAACTCGTCGACCACTCCGAAGGAAGCCCCGATTCCGAACTCTGGGACCAGGTTCAGCGTGCCTTCGGACGTCTCCGCCCTGGCATCGACAATCAAGAACTTCGCCTGAGGCTTCAACCGGCCGAGCTGGGCGAGCTTCTGGTACAGGTCCAGACCCGTGGCGATCATTTGGCTGTTCGCCTCGTAGCCAGTTCACCCGCCGCTCAACAGACGCTCCTCGACGATCAACAACGACTTGCGGCCGAACTGGCCAAAGCCGGGTTCGAAAACGGATTCGTCGACATCGGCCATCAGCACCAACCATCCAACGGGGAGCGCGGCCGCTCATCGAACGCCCGACCCGGCGACAGCAGCTTGGCGGGCAACCCCACCTCGAATCGAATGCCGCTCGCCGGACGGCTCCGAATCGACCGGCTCCGTGTGGGCGCAAGAGCCGGCCACACCGTGGACATGACGCTGTGATCCACATGACGGAGATCGACCAATGACCGTTGTCGAACAAATGAATGTGACCCCGAAACTACGAAAGGAACGAAGCCCATGATCGACACCCTTCCCACATCGACGGCAACGTCGCTTCAGAAACCATCGAGCATCTTGGACGACTTGGCTCCGAAGAAGGCCGTCGGTGACCCGACGTCCAACCAGTTGGACAAGGACGCCTTCCTCCAGCTCCTGGTGGCCCAGCTCCGCTATCAAGACCCGCTCAACCCTTCGGATCCGGCCGATTTCATGGCCACCACGGCGCAGTTCACCACCATCGAGAAACTCGATGAGTTGACCCAGCAAGGCGCGAACAACGCCATCGTGACCGGGCTGAGCATGGCCAGCTCACTCGTGGGCCGAAGCGTCGATTACATGGGCGCCAACGACTCCATCAATTCTTCGGTGGTCACCAGCGCCCAAGTCGTGGGCGGCCAAGTGCGCCTGATGACCGAAGACGGACCGGTCGACCTCGCATCGGTCGTCGGCATCGGCGTTGCGAACCCGAAAGCGGCGACGCCCTCGACCGCCACTCCGTCGACCGCGACTCCCTCGACCGCTACTCCCTCGACCGGCACCGACGTCCCCGCAGAGAACACAACCGCAACCGAACCGACGGCCGGCAACCCCGCAACCGTTCAGCAACCAGCAGAGGAAACCACACCATGATCCGTTCCATGTACGCCGCCGTATCCGGCCTCCGGGCCCACCAGACGATGATGGACGTTGTCGGAAACAACATCGCCAACGTCAACACCAACGGTTTCAAGAAGTCCAACGTCATCTTTCAGGACATCTTGAGCCAGACGCTGAACGGCGGTGGGGCTCCGACCGCAACGCTCGGTGGAACCAACGCGGCCCAGATCGGTCTCGGAGCCCAGGTCGGGTCGATTGCTCAGAACTTCTTGCAGGGTGCTCTTCAGAGCACGGGCCGAGATCTCGATCTCGCGATTCAAGGCGATGGCTTCTTCAACGTCGAGCAGGATGGTCAGCAGCTGTACACGAGAGCCGGCACCTTCTTCGTCGACGCCAACGGCAACCTCGTTGCCGGCGATGGCGGTTTCGTCCAGGGCTGGACCGCCGATGGCGCCGGCCTCATCAACAACTCTGGTCCGGCCGGACGTATTCGTATTCCGGCCGGCGAGCAGGTGGCACCGATCGTCACATCGGTGGTCAACCTCGGCGGCAACCTTCCCGCTGGTGGCGCCGTGGGCGCAACCCACTCGATGAGCCTCAATGTCTTCGACAGCCAAGGAGCCACAACGGAACTGGCCCTCGTCTTCACCAAGACCGGCGTCAATGCGTGGGATGTCACGGCGACGCATGGAGATCCTCCGACCGCAGTGGCCGTGGCGGACGGTTCTTTGCAGTTCGACGCAGCTGGGCAGCTGGTCGCGCCGGCCGATTTCGATGCCAACATCGCCGCCGGCGCCATTCCCGGACTGGGAGCGATCTCGCTCACCATGGGCGGCAACGCAAACGGCAAGATCACTCAGCTCGCTGCGCTCGGGTCGGTTTCGGCCATCACGCAGGACGGCTCGACAACCGGCCAACTCGTTGGTCTCCGAGTCGGCGAAGACGGCGTGATCACGGGGTCGTACAGCAACGGACAGGTCAAGGGCATCGCTCAGGTCTCCATTGCATCGTTCGCCAATCCCGAGGGACTGGAACGAGTTTCCGGAACCATGTTCGTCGCCTCCGTCAACTCCGGCCTGGCCCAACTCGGAACGGCGAGTTCCGGCGGTCGGGGCATCGTCGCACCGGGTGCGCTCGAGATGTCGAACGTCGACCTGGCTGAGGAGTTCACCAATCTCATTCGCACGCAGCGAGGTTTCCAGGCCAACTCACGAGTGATCACCACCTCGGATGAGATGCTCCAAGAGATCGTGAATCTCAAGCGCTGATGATCGTTCGCTGAGAACGAACGCTGGTTAAAAAGGCTTTCGGGCACTGCCGCAGGGGACGACTCCTTTGGCAGTGCCCGAAAGCGTTGCGGCTCCGCACGGCGTCGACGGGAGTCTTTGGCTTACTGCCAGAAGAGCAAGTGGCTGTTGCCCAGTCCACTTCCTACCGCTGAACCAAAACAGGAGTCCGACGACGCAGCGGCGAAATCGCAACGTAACGACGAATCTAAACACCGCTCGCTTTGGACGCCACCGAATCGAACCGATCACACCGATATTGGTAGGTCGGCCGGGCTCGAGTTTCTCCGATTCCCATCCACGGTGGTAGGTCGAGAAGCACCGCGAGCTACCAATTGTGGTAACCGTCGGCCGTCGATCGAGACATGAGCTGCGGCTTCGCCCAAGATCCGCCCATGGAAATTCAGTCGATCCGAGTGATGCTCTGCGAGGCACGCCGCGTCGTGGGCGAAGCCCTCAGCGGAACCCTCAACCGCGCCGACGGCCTCGAATGCCTCGGCATCGCCAAAACCTACGGCGCCGCACGA
>JBBKXQ010000024.1:0-33257 GCA_037969565.1 Acidimicrobiales bacterium
CGATCTAGAGACGTTCGATGAGCGTGCCGGTGCCAAGTCCTCCACCGCAGCACATGGTGATGAGTGCTGTTTGTTTGTCGGCCCGCTCCAATTCGTGGACCGCTTTGGTCATGAGGAAGGCACCAGTGCCTCCGAGCGGATGGCCGAGTGCGATCGCCCCGCCGTTGGGGTTGATCACCTCTCGTGGAACGCCGAGCTCACGTTCGAAGGCCAACACGACCGAGGCGAAGGCTTCGTTCACTTCGGCGACGTCGATGTCGGACACCGAGCGTCCCGTGCGACTGAGCAGATGCTGGGTGGCATCGATGGGGCCGGTGAGCATGAGCACGGGGTCGACGCCGATGTTGCAGGTGTCGACGATCCGAGCTTTCGGGGTGAGCCCCAGTTCGGCCGCCTTGGCCGCCGTCATGATGAGGACGGCGGCGGCACCGTCGGAGATCTGCGACGAGTTTCCGGCCGTGTGCACACCATCTTCCCGGCCCACTGGCTTGAGTTTGGCCAGACCCTCGAGGGTGGTTTCCCGGAGGCCTTCATCGCGGCTGACCACGTGAGTGGAGCCGGTGGCGTTGCCCTCGTCGTCGACGTCGGGTGCTTCGATGCTGACCACCTGCGGACCGAAACGATCCTCGTTCCAGGCCTGGGCCGCGAGTTGCTGGGATCGGAGACCGAACTCGTCGGTGTCGGCTCGGGTGATGCCCCACTTGTCGGCGATGCGCTCGGCGCCTTCGAACTGGCTCGTCATCTCGTATTGCTCGAAGTAGGGCTTCGGAATCGGCACACCGAGACCGAGTTTTTTCGAGGAATTGATTCCGATGGGGATCCGGCTCATCACCTCGACGCCACAGGCGACGGCGACGTCGACCACTCCGGCCATCACCAAGGCTGCGGCCATGTTGGTGGCCTGTTGGGACGACCCGCATTGGGTGTCGACGGTGGTGTTGGCCACCGAGAGGGGGAGCCCGGCGGCCAGCCACGCGGTGCGGCCGATGTTGAAGGACTGCTCGCCGACCTGGCTGACGCAGCCGGTGACGACCTGACCGACCTCGGCCGGATTGACGCCCGTGCGTTTGAACAACTCGAGCTGGACCTTGGACAGGAGGTCGGCCGGGTGCATGGTGGAAAGCCCGCCGTTACGGCGACCGATGGGGCTGCGAACAGCGTCGACGATGACGACATCAGTGGGAGAATTCATGAAATTCGAGCTTAGGCCGCGAGCTCGTGATCTTCCGCTTTGGACAGGTGGGGGGCGAGGGCGGCGCGAGCCTTGCGAAGTCCGTCTCGTCCGACCTTGCGGGTGGTGGGATCGAGTTGCCATTCGGTGTGCTCGGGGAGGAGTGCGAGTTGAGCGTTCTTCATGAGGATGAGTATGACGAGGGGGTGTGACATCGTTGATGGGGAATGGAAGAGTGACAGGATGAACTCCCGTTACGGCATCACCATTCCCTTCTCCGGCCTTCCGTTGGCCGATCACCGGGAGGCGTATCGAGAGTTGGTCGATCTCGGGTACAGCGACGTTTGGACGGCGGAGGCCGACGGGGCTGATGGCTTCACCCCGCTGGCGCTGGCTGCGGCGTGGGCCCCCGAGTTGCGGCTCGGCGTTGCGATCATTCCCGCTTTCACCCGCGGCCCGGCGTTGCTCGCCCAGACGGTTGCCTCGCTGGCCGATGCCGCTCCCGGTCGCTTCGTGATGGGAATCGGCTCGTCGTCCAACGTGATCGTCGAGCGATGGAACGGCATCCCGTTCGAGGAGCCCTATCACCGCACCCGTGACGCGGTCCGGTTCCTGAAGCTCGCGCTCACCGGGGAGAAGGTCACCGAGACCTATCGAACCTTCGAGGTCAAGGGGTTCAAGCTCGGACTCAAACCGGCGCAGCAGCCCCCCATCCTCGTCGCCGCCCTTCGTGAGGGCATGCTGAAGCTGGCGGGACGCGAGGCCGACGGTGCGATCATCAATTGGTTGTCAGCCGACGACGTCCGTCGGGTCGTACCGATCGTCGAGGGGGCAGCCGCCGCGGCCGGTAAACCGAAGCCCGAGATCACCGCCCGCATCTTCGTCTGCCCCAGCGAAGACGCCGAGGCGGTGCGGGCGCAAGCCCGATACGCCATCAGTGCCTACCTGAACGTGCCCGTCTACGCCGCCTTCCACCAATGGCTCGGTCGGGAGGAACTGCGGGCCATGTGGGATCACTGGGCGGCAGGAGATCGGAAGGCCGCGTTGGCGTCGATTCCCGATTCGGTCGTGGATGAACTCATCATTCATGGCAGCCCGGAAGCCTGTCGGGCTCACATCGCCCGGTATGTGGAAGCGGGTGTCACCACTCCGGCCTTGGCGGTGATGCCGTTTGCCGGTGTCGATCAACGCCAAGCGGTGCGAGATCTCGCGCCCCGCTGATTAGAGGGCTGTGAGGGCGGCGAAGCGGGCGAGGTCGACATTGCCGCCCGACAGCGTGATGCCAACTCGTTGCCCGGTGACGTCGATCCGGCCCGCGAGGATGGCGGCCAGGGCGCTGGCCCCGCTCGGTTCGAGCACGACGTTGAGTCGTTCGAACCCGAAACGCATGGCGCTGACGATCTCGTCGTCGGAGACGAGTGCGATGTCGTCGACGAGTCGGCTGATGACGGCGAAGGTGCGTTCACTCGGAGCCGTCGTTTGTTGACCGTCGGCGATCGTGATCGGTGTTTCGATCTCGACGATGTGGCCGGCCTTCAGGGATTGCAGCACGTCATCGCCGGCAGATGGCTCGACGCCGATCACCTGCGTGTCGCCCAGCGCCTTGGCCACGGTGGCACATCCGGAAATGAGTCCTCCGCCACCGACACAGACGACGAGGGTGTCGAGCGGCCCCACTTGGTCGAAGAGTTCGAGGGCGACGGTTCCCTGACCGGCGATCACCGGCCAATGGTCGAACGGCGGAATCACTGTGAGTCCGCGGGCGGACGCCAGGGCTCGGGCCACGACCTCCCGATCTTCGGTGTAGCGGTCGTAGGTGACGACCTCGGCCCCATAACCACGGGTGGCGTCGAGCTTCGACTGGGGAGCGTCGGTGGGCATCACGATGACCGCCGGAACATCGTGGAGTTTGGCGGCAAGGGCGATCGCTTGTCCGTGATTTCCGGACGAGAACGTGGCCACTCCGGATCGACGGAGATCGGGCGGCAGGGAATTGATGCTGTTGTACGCCCCCCGAAACTTGAAGGCGCCGCTCCGTTGGAAACACTCGGCCTTCAGGAAAACCGTGGCTCCCACCCGTTCGTCGAGGGTACGACTCGTGAGGACGGGCGTGAGATTGGCAACCCCGTCGAGTCGACGGGCCGCCGCTCGGACATCATCGATCGTCGTCAGTTCGTCGGAAGCCACACGAGCATCAGATCTTCGATGGTGATGTCGGTCTTCTCCAGCGGGACGTCGACCGAATCGATGTTCTGCGCCTTCGCCGTCCACTCGTCGTCGATCTCGATCACGGCGTCCTGGAGTTCGGCTTCGAGCTGATCCAGTTCCTCGATCTTTTCGGCCACTCGATTCTGAGCTGTTTGCAGCCGGGCATCGATGGAGTTGCTCTGACGGTTGCCCGAGGCCATCCGTCGGGCCGCAGTGCTGAGTGAACGGGCCGACTTCTTGCCGCCGAGGAGCCCACCGAGCACTGATGAACCGAGATCGATCAGGTTCTGGCTCTTGCGACCCTTTTGCTGTTCCTCGATCTCGGCCGACCGGTCTTCGGCCTTGGACAAGGCGACCTTCACCCGGTCGTACTTGGTTTCGAGCTTGGATCGGAGTGCGGCGGCAGCGGCGTCGGCCGCCTCGTCGGCTGCCTTTTCGCAGCGGGTCGCGAAGTCGTCGACGGACTCGCCGGGTCGACTCCACAGTTTGAGATCGGTGTTGGTGTGGAGCTGAAGGGTTTCACCGCGGTGAATGCGGCCTTTGAGATCGGTTTGGGCCTTCTTCAGCGCGGTGGCCGTGAGGTTGAACTCGGGCATCACATAGATGGCCTCGGCCGGGGGATCAGCGACGAAATCGCGGTCGTCGAAATCGACTTCGACGGCGTCGTCGGCATCGAACGCATCACCCCGCAACGGGATGACTGCCTCCCACTCTTCGCTGTGGCGAAGATCGGCCTTGGTGTCGTCGAACAACAGATTGATCCTGGCCGCCAGTGCCGGCACGAGTCGAATCCCCTCGGCGTTGCCCTCTGATGAGCCGGCATCGACCGCCTCGAGCCACGGCGCGGTTGGGTGGGCATATCGCACCAGCAGGTTGTCGGGAACCTTCGGCGGGAGCGATGACTCGTTCTCGGCCAGATCGGGTGCCTCTGTTGCCGGCGACGGTGGGGTTTCGACAGCAGCCCCCTTCTGGGCCGCCATCAGATCGCCGATCTGATCCCTCGTGAGGGGACCGGCCAGATAGCTCATGGCCCACCGGGTGGTGAGCAGCGGAAGCTTCGACGACTTCGCCGTGCGGAGAATGAACTGCCGTTTGCCGAGACCGCTGATCGTTCGCTCGACTTCGGCGACGTCGACGCCGCCGTCGGCGGCTCGCAGTCCGTCGACGAGACGATTCTTGTCCTGCTCGGTTTGGAGCCGCCCGATGAGCCAGGTGCCGGCGTTGCTGATCGCCTTGTAGTCGAGGTCGACAGGATTCTGGGTGCTCAGCACCAGGCCGACGCCGAAGGCCCGAGCCTGCTTGAGCAGCGTGAGAATCGGCCCCTTGGTCGGTGGATTGGCCGTGGGCGGGGCGTAGCCCGCAACCTCGTCGATGTAGACCAGGACGCGGAGTTCGCCGGTGCCCGACTGCGACCGCATCCAACTGATGAGTTTCGACAACACCAGCGTGACGGCGAATTGCCGTTCGACTTCATCGAGGTGACTCAGGCTGACGATGGCGGCACGAGGATCGCCGGCTTGATCCCACAGCATGGATTGGATGTCGAGCGGTTCACCTTCGGCCCACGCGGCGAAGCTGGGCGAAGCGAGCAGGCCGTTGAGTTTCATGACCAGGGCCGTCCGGTCCTTGGGCGGGAAGAACGAGTCGAGGTCGAGGACGCCGAGCTTGCGAATGGGCGGGTCCAACATCTGGCCGAGAAGCGTGGAGAGGTCCATCTCGGCGTCGCTGGTCCACGCTCGCATGATCAAGTTTGCGAGGAGGATGTGTTCTCTCCCGGCGAGGGCATCGCTCTCGACGCCAACCAGACTGAGGAGCCCGGACACCGTGCTGTCGACCTCATCTTGTAGAACCTGGGGGTCGTCTGACGCCGGCTTGGAGAACCGGCCGAGGGCATTCAGCGGAACTCCGGAGGTGGACCCGGGGGTGTAGATGATCGGACGGGCCGCCTGTTTCAACGCCCCGACGTCGGTGCCGTCCAACCCCCAAGACCCGAGGCCGCTCTTCCACATCTCGGCCGTTTTGGCCGCCAGTTCGGCCACGGTCGTCTGCTCGACGCGGGCCGCACCGGCATCGATCCACGGCTCGAAATCCGAGGCTGCGAAGGAGGGAAACGTGAGCGCCAGGTTGCTGAGATCACCCTTCGGGTCGATGGCAAGCACGGGGATTCCCGACATCAGTGCTTCTTCGAGCAACACGACACCGAGACCCGTCTTGCCCGAGCCGGTCATCCCGACAATCACGCCGTGGGTGGTGAAATCCGCACTGTCGAGCAACACCGTCGTGCCGTTGCGATCGCCCGACGACGGATCAAGTTCCTCGCCGATGAACAACGCCCCTGGTTTACGTTCGATTGCCATCCTGTCAGCCCTGTTCTTTCGATTCACTCACGGTTGCCCTCGATCTGAGGCACACTAGTCTCCGTTCCCTCCTCGCATGTGGGGTGGGAACGCGCCTGAAAGAGGAGAACTCATGGGCTTCATGGACAAGATCAAGGGAATGATGGGAGGCGCCTCCGGCGCTGCTTCCGACGTTGCTCACAAGGCCGGAGACCTGGTCGACAAGGCGGCCGATAAGGCTGATTCGGCCACCAAGGGCAAATACACCGACAAGATCGACAAGGTCCGCGAAATGGCCGACAAGATCGATGGCGACGCCGTCAAGGACGGGGCCGAAGGCCCCGTGGCCGGAACTTCCGGGCTGCCGGGTGACACGGGCTCCGAGGCCACCGACCTCGGACCGGACGACCTCACGGCTCCCACTTCGCCCAACGATCCGGCCTGATCAGTTCTGGGCTAGCTCACTGAGTACCGCAATTTCTTCGGCCGTCGGGGCGGGCGCCAGTTCGCCCCGATAGTCGTAGGGACCCACCTGCCAAGCGGCGAACGACTCGGCGAAATCGCCGGCTCCGGTGGCAAAATCGGCGACACCCTCGCCTGGCCACCACGGAGCATCCGGCACGCCTCGGAGCTCGAGCCAACGGCGACGCTCGTCACCATCGTTCATCCTCACGTCGACGGCATGACCCAGTTCGTGAGCGAGGATCCGAGCGAGGTCCTCTGTAGTCGAATCCTTCCGGACGAACACCTCGATCCGGTCTTCCCGACTCCACGTGTAGCCCGCGATCACGCTCTCGCCCCGGACGAACTCCACCCTCCAGCCCGGCAGTCGTTGCTGCCATGGATAGCTGATCATCGCCAGCGCCGGCTCGGCCAGCGCCTGGATGTCGGGTGATTCGAACACCAGCGGATTCGGCGCCGCCTCGGTCTGGGAGTTCAGGAGCGCGACGAGGGCAACGAGGGCCGCCGTCATGCTCAAGAGGGCTTGCAGAAAGCCCAGTGCTCGCGTTCTCATTCCTTTTCAGGAATCGGCGCTAAATCGGCCCTGCTTGAGCCGCCCGTAAGTGCTCGGTGAGCGATTCGAGCGACGATCTCGTGTTCAGCCCGCTGGTGTTGGGCATGAGGTAGACCGGGCGGCTGCCATGCAGTTCGGATTGCCAGCCGATCTGCGCCTGCCGATTCACGCCGAGTCGCCAGCCGCCGAGTCCGACGACCACCAGAACCTCGGGTTTGGTCCAGGCCACGAGACGTTCGACCCGTGACGCACCGGTGCGAAACTCGGCCATGGTGATCTCGTCGGCTCGAACCGACGCTCGTTTGGCCAAATCGGTGAATCCCACGCCGTGGTCGGACAGGGCCCGGTCGATGGCCCGATCCTCGCTGACGATTCCTGCCGCAATTGCGGCCGGCCAGAAGCGGTTGCCCTTGCGAGCGAAGTTGACGCCGGCCTCGGCGGAATAATGCCCGGGGTTGAGGCCACAGATGAGCAGCTTCATTCGGGGTCGAACGGTGTCGGGAAGGCTCTGCAGCCGAACGGCGGTGGGTCCGACCGAACGAAACCCCGCCCCTTCGAGCAGGTCATCGTGGGGAACCGGAAGGTCACCACTGATCGACAGGCGCACCGACGCGCCGACCGGAAGTGAGCGGTGTACTCGGGCGAGCCACATCGGAATGTCCCCGGTTTCGACGGAGGATTCACGTCGGAGGCCGACTTCATCGCTCGCTGCTTTCACCAGGTGCGAAGAACTCACCATCCTCACCGACCCTAGCGGTCGAGCACGAGATCGAAACCGCTGCCCGGAACCGGGGGCCACACGTGGCTACGATGCCGTGATGACAGATCTCCAGGAACGAGCTTCCATCGAAGAAGCGTTGCAGATGATCGACGTAGGCTTGGGCGGTCTCACGGATCGGCAACTCGTGCCCAGCATGGAAATGACCGACCTTCTGCTCGATGTTCGGGCCCTGCTGGTCAGCGGGGGCCCGGCGCTCAAAGAGGACGCAGTACTTTCGTAGCAATCCCGAGCAGCGTGCCCAAGGCGGCTCCGGCCACCACGTCGGAGGCGTGGTGCATTCGGGTGTGAATCCGGCTGGTTGCCACCACGGCTGCGGCTCCCCACCACACCGGCTTCAGCACGGGAACGGCGTCGCTGAGCAAGACGGCGGCCATTGCGCCCGAACTGGCGTGACCGCTGGGAAAGCTCGCCGTCTTCGGCCGTCGCAGGTGGGGCGCTCCGTCGATGAGGTCGGGGCGGACCCGCTGGAAGATCGGCTTGATCATCACGTTGACCAGTACCGACTCGACTCCCAGCGCCACCGTGAGCCGCACGGCGTGGGGTCGAAGCGCCGGTGAGACAACCGCACCGGCCAGCGAGAGGGCGTGCCAACACAACGAAAACTCCGCCGCCTTGCTTGCGGTGTAGAAAACTCGGTGAGCCCGATCGCTGGTCCGCCACGGCGAAAACCACGAATCGACTCTCTGATCGAAGGCATCGGTGTTTGGAACCTGCACTGGCACGCCCGGCAGCCTACGGTCGCGACATGATCGGGGAAACAGTTCGCTATGAGGTCCGGGACACGACGGCCATCGTCACGATCGATCGACCGGAGGCCCGCAATGCTGTTGACGGGCCTACCGCAGCCGGACTCGCTGAGGCCTTCCGTCGTTTCGATGCCGATGATTCCCTGGTTGCCGCCGTCCTGACCGGTGCGGCTCCGGGCGGGTTCTGCGCCGGGGCCGATCTGAAGGCAATTTCGAGCAATCGAGGAAATCGGATCTCGAAAGACGGTGACGGCCCAATGGGTCCAACCCGAATGCAGCTGTCGAAGCCGGTGATTGCTGCCATCGAAGGTCATGCCGTCGCCGGAGGCCTCGAACTCGCCGTGTGGTGCGATCTTCGGGTCGCCGCCGCCGACGCCACGTTCGGCGTGTACTGCCGCCGCTGGGGCGTGCCGTTGATCGACGGCGGAACCGTCCGATTGCCCCGATTGATCGGTCACTCACATGCGATGGACATGATCCTCACCGGGCGTGCAGTGCCGGCCGACGAAGCCCAGCGGATGGGCTTGGTCAATCGGCTGGTCGCTCCCGGTGAGGCCCTCGAGGCCGCGATTGCGCTGGCCGCTTCCCTTGCCGGTTTCCCTCAGGGGTGTATGAACTCCGACCGTCGCTCCGCCCTCGAGCAGTGGGAGCTCGGCCCGGGCGAGGCGATGGCCAACGAGACGACGCTGGGATTGGCCGTGGTGCGGTCGGGTGAGACGCGAACCGGCGCCGCCCGATTTGCGGGCGGCGCCGGTCGGTCAGGTTCGTTCTCGAACTAGGTCCACTGCTTCAGCAGTTTGGCGAACTCGTCGCCGGGGCTGCCCGGGACGACGTAGCCATCCTCGTCGTTGATCAGGGCCCAGTCTTCGGCCACCGTCTCGGCCGTGATGTCGGGGCCGCGGTGTGAACCCTGGGTGAGTCCGATGAAGTACTTGGCGATCGTTCCACCGGCCGCCGAGTACACGCAGCCGCTCGTTTCGTTGCTCTCGTGGGCGAGGTAGATCACGACGGGAGTGACGAACTTCGGGTCGAGTTGATCGGCCATGCCGCCGAGCAGATCTTCGGTCATGCGGGTTTTGGCGACCGGGGCGATGGCGTTGGCCTTGATGTTGTATTTCGCACCCTCGGCCGCCAGCACGCGGGTGAAACCGACGAGGCCCATCTTGGCCGCAGCGTAATTGGCTTGGCCGAAGTTGCCGGTGAGGCCCGAGTTGGACGAGGTGTTGATCACCCGGCCGTAGCCCTGCTCGCGGAAGTGGATCCATGCCGGCTGGGTGACGTAGAACGCAGCCTTGAGATGGACGTCGATCACTGCCGTCAACTCGGCATCGGTCATCTTGTGGAAGGTCTTGTCCCGCAGGATGCCGGCGTTGTTGACGACGATGTCGACCTGTCCGAAGGCGTCGATGGCGCTGTGCACGATGGCCTTGCCGCCGGCCTCGGTGGCCACACTGTCGCCGTTGGCGACGGCCTCGCCGCCCAACGCCTCGATCTCGGCGACGACGCTCTCCGCCGCAGTTTTGGACCCGCCGGAACCATCGACGGCTCCTCCCAGGTCGTTCACCACGACTCGGGCGCCGCGACGAGCGAACTCGAGCGCATGCTCCCGTCCTAGACCGCCACCGCCTCCGGTGACGATCGCTACTCTGCCGTCGAATCCAAGTTCCATGCCGTCGAATCCAAGTTCCATGATTGTTTTCTACTCCGCATTTTGGGGGGGCTGAGAATTGGCCCGCAGCATACGAGGCGCGTAGCGTCCATCACCATGAGCGATTCCGTGCTGTACGAAGTGAACGACCAAGTGGCCCTCATCACCTTGAACCGGCCCGAGCGTTTGAACGCCTGGAATGCCGAACTGGGCAAGGCCTACCACGACTACCTCGACCAGGCCGCGGCCGACCCGGCGGTGCGGGTGATCGTCGTCACCGGCGCCGGCAAGGGCTGGTGCGCAGGAGCCGACATGGATCTGCTCCAGGGCATCGGATCTTCGGCCGAGGGCGACGGCGGCACCCCCGACCGACGCGACACCCGCCGTCACCTCGAGATTCCCAAGCCGATCATTGCCGCCATCAACGGTGCGTGTGCCGGACTCGGCTTCGTCTACGCCTTGTCGGCCGATCTCCGGTTTGCCGCCGAAGGGGCCAAATTCACCTCGGCGTTCGGTCGGCGGGGTCTGATCGCCGAATACGGGATCTCGTGGTATCTGCCCCGCCTCGTCGGTCAATCGGTTGCACTCGATGTACTCATGTCCGGTCGCGTGTTCCTGGCCGAAGAGGCCAAGGAAATGGGCATCGTGAACAAGGTCTTCCCGGCCGACGAGCTCTTGTCCGAGACCATGGCCTACGCCCGCGACATGGCGAAGAATGTTTCGCCGACATCGATGGCCGTGATGAAGAAGCAGGTTTACGAGCACCCACAACTCAGCGTCGACGAGGCCGTCGAAGCCTCGATCGAACTCATGAAGGCGTCGCTCAAACGACCCGACTTCAAAGAGGGTGTTGCCAGCTACCTCGACAAGCGTCTGCCCGAGTTCGAGCCCTACCAGGCCTAGGGGGCGGCAGCCTCGTCCTCCGGGTGCTGCCACTGCGGCTGATCACTTCTGGTGGTCCGGGTGTCGCCGTCGTCGCTGCCGCTCCGGCCTGCGTCGGCCTGCTTGCGGCTCCACGACATGGGGCGCTCCTTCCACGCCTGCTCGTGCCAATGCAGGGGCAGCGGGATCAGTCGCCCGGGCGCGCCCGGTTCGGGAGGGGTCATCGCCGCGCCCAACTCGAGCGCACCATGAACGATGGCGTGCTGGGCCTCGGGGTCGTTCGGAGGCCCAGCGGTGTGCCCGAGTGGGAGATCGATGAGTACCGCCCGAGGCGGATTGGCCGATTCGGTGATCGACTGTGCGGAGGTGAGGACGATGGTGGGGAAGCCGGCGGCTTCGATGTGGCGGGCGATCAGACCGATCGACTGGTGGCAAACCGGTCAAACAGGAATGAGGAGCACCACATCGGGCGCTTCTTCGGCACAGAACTCGAGCAGGGCGGGCACCGTCTCGGCCTCGAGTCGGCGGGTGCTGTAGATGCCGCCCATGAACGTGGCGGCATTCGGCGTCAGTCGGCCCTTCAGGGTGTCGAGCGGGAGGACGCAGTTGGGGTCGTTGCGGGCATCGGTCTGGTCGTAGGCGAAGTGGGCGGTTCGCAGGTCGCTGGTGGGCGTGTCGGTGGGGATTCGCCGGATGGAGGTGTCATCCTTGGTGTGGAACGCCTGCTGGCCAACTCGGTAGATCCCTCCTGATCCGATCAAGGCGATCTTGCATTCGTCGATCGGTTTGCTGATCGGAACGAACGCCGGAGGGTCTGGTCGCTCGGCCCAGCGATAGGCGTCGTAGCCGAGCTGGCTGTAGAGATCGCGCGTTTCCTTGATGTAGTCGGCAGGGGGAAGCGAGCATGTGCCGGCTCGAACTTCGGAATCGGTCATGGTTGCTCCAGACGATCGGTCATCTTGCGGGCCTCTCGGTCGATGCTCGATTCCAGCGTGTGTCGGAGGGTACCCGCAAGCGGCCGGCTCAGAAAGTTCGTGCTTCGAGCCTCGATGTCGAACTCAGCAGTGGTGGTGGAAGGGCTCTTGGCCGTGAGTTTCAGATTCACTGCCACCTCCAAACCCTTGGCCTCGGCCACCACCGTCATGCCGTGCAACGCGTCACTGATCACGCGGGCCTGGTCGCGGATCGTCCCGAGTGGTGTCTCGATGGAGAACGAGAACGAGGAGAGATTGCCTTCCGCATCATGATGGGGTTGGCGTAGATCGGTCAGTCCGCCGACACCCTCCCACGAGGAAATTTCCTGGAGTCGCTTCCAGACGTCGGCCAACGGCCGGTCAAGATGGAGTGTTCTCTGCGGCATAGGCCGTCCACTTCTTGTAATCGACCTTGCCGTTCGGAGCCCTCGTGAGCGAGGAAACGGCGAGGACCGAGCGAGGTGCTTTGTAGGCCGCCAACTGGGCTTTGACGTGGGCGATGAGCTCGGCCTGGTCGACCGTCGCCGTTTGTACCGTTTCGACCACGGCGGCAATCGACTGACCGAAACGGTCATCGGGGACGCCAACGACGATGGCGTCGACCACCGACGGATGGGTCTTGAGTGCCTCCTCGACCTCTTCGGGGAAGACCTTCTCACCGCCGGTGTTGATACACACCGAACCCCGTCCGAGCAGGGTGATGGTTCCGTCGGCTTCCACCGTTGCGAAGTCGCCGGGCAGCGAATAGCGCACGCCGCCGATCGTCGGGAACGTCGCCGCTGTCTTCACCTCGTCTTTGTAATAGCCGACCGGCATGAGTCCCTCCACGCCCAGCCTTCCGATGTCGCCCGACCCGGCCTCGACCAACTGGCCATCGTCGCGGATCACGACCGCGCTCTGGCCGAGATCGAACTTGGCCGTCGTGGAGACGTTGTCCTTCGTCGAGTAGCTCGCGCCCATGCCGATCGCCTCGGACGAGCCGAGGGAGTCGAAGATCGTGAGCTGCGGAATGTATTGAATGAGTCGTTCCTTCACGGGTTGGCTCCACATGGCACCAGAGCTCACCATCAACAGCAGGGCCGACAGATCCCAACGTTCGGGCTCGGCGTCGAGTGCGGCCAGTATCGGCCGGGCGAAGGCGTCGCCCACGATCACGAGCACATTCACCCCTTCCCGCTGGCAGGTGTCGAGCATCTCCGTCGGCTCGAGCTTGCGGTTCGGCATCGTGACGATGGAGCCGCCCTGAAGGAGCGTGTTGAGGGCCATGATCTGGCCCGTTCCGTGCATCAGTGGAGCACCAGGAAGCGTGGCCGGCGCGGCGGCGCCGATTTGGGCGATCACGGCCAGGAAGGCCTCCCGATCCGAGTCGGGAGTGAGGGGGTAGGGGTGGGTGTTGGTACCGATCTGCACGAGGGTGTTCTGGTCCCACATCACCCCCTTGGGCATGCCGGTGGTGCCGCCGGTGTAGAGGAACCACCGATCGTCGCCGCTGCGGCCCCACGGGCCCGAGACGTTCGCCCGGTGATCGTCGCCGGGGGCCGTGGCCGCTTTCCAGGTGACGGCCCAGTCGGGGCATTCGGTCCCGCTCTCGTCCGGAACATGGAGCCACAGCTTCACCTTGGGGAGCTGATCGCGGATCCGTTCGATGACGGGAAGGAACGTGGCGTGGAACATGACCACTGCAGCGTCGGAATTGTCCCACAGGTACAACAACTCGTTGTCGGCGTAGCGGTAGTTGGTGTTGACCGGGATGAGGCCCGCTTTGAAGCAGGCGAACACGCCCTGCATGTACTCGGGGCAGTTGTACAGGTACTGCGCAACCTTGTCCTGATGGCCGACACCGGCATCGATCATGGTTTGGGCCAGACCGTTGGCCAAGCGGTTGAATTCGACCCAACCGATGGTGCGGTCACCATGGATCTGGGCTCGCTGTTCGCCCCGAATCTCGGCGATGTCTTCCCACAAGTCGGCAAAGTTCCACGTGCTCGGCATGGCGCAGGTTCTATCGCGATTGAGCTACTGAGCCCAAAACTCCTCGAGCCTGGCCACGAATCGGTCGGGGTCGACGAGGTGGGGATAGTGGCCGTGGTCGGGCCATTCCTCCACCCGACTCTCGGGAATGAAGCCCGCCAGCCACGGTTCGTAGTCGCGGCCCGGGTCGATGCCGAAGAGGGAGAGGTAGGGAGTGGTCGACCCGGCATAACCGGCGAGCGCACCCTCGACGACGCCGGCGATCTCCGCCTCACTCATCGTGAACATGAGTTCCCAAACACCCAACACCACCTGTTGATCCCCCCGGCGGAGGGCCTGGATCCGCTGCCACTCACCGGCCGGCAGGCTCGTTCCGGCGAGTTGGGTGAACAGACCGTCGATCACGACCGGAAACGAGTCTCGATCTCGGAGCATCGCTTCCACCGGGGTGAGCTGGGCCTTGAAGGAACTGAGCTGCAACGACTGGTCGACGTTGACGACCGACGACACCGGGAGTTCGGCCCCGACCGCGGTGACCACGACACCGCCCAACGAATGGCCCACGAGGTGAGGACGATCGAGTTCGAGTTCCTGCGCCACTGCGACGACGTCGCCGGCCATCGCCTCGAGGTCGTACCGCTCGGCCGAGCCCGAGCTCCCGTGGCCTCGCAAGTCGACAAGGACGACCCGGTGATTCGGTGCGAGCCGATCGGTGATCGGCCGCCACGTTTCGCCGCTCTCGGTGATGCCGTGCACCAGCACGACTGGTGGCCCCGAGCCGACGTCGCCGGTTCGGATGTCTTCGACGTGGATCCGAGTGCCGTCGCCGCTCGTGATGTCAGCCATTGGATGTCGCCTCGGATTCGGCGTGCGCCGTCCAACGTTTGTAGTCGACCTTGCCGTTGGCCGCCCGGTCGAGGGAACTCACGGGAAACACCCGCTTCGGGGCCTTGTAGGCGGCAAGCGCGGCCTTCACGTGGGCGATCACACTTGCTTCGTCGAAGGCGTCGGCCTCGATGTCGCTGGCCACCACGGCGGTGACGGCTTGTCCGAAGCGATCGTCGGGAATCCCGACGACGATCGCATCGAGGATCGATGGATGGAGTTTCAAGGCCTCTTCCACTTCCTCCGGGAAGACCTTCTCGCCCCCGGTGTTGATGCACACTGACCCTCGACCGAGCAGGGTGATCGTCCCGTCCGCCTCGATCGTTGCGAAGTCGCCGGGAATCGAATAACGCACTCCTTCGACAACGGGGAACGTTGCCGCCGACTTGGCCTCGTCCTTGTAATAGCCGATCGGCGTTCGCCCTCGAAGGCCGACCTTGCCGATCTCGCCGCTGCCCGGCTCGACGAGGCGTCCATCGTCGCTGATCACCCGCGACAGGGATGACAGCGAGAAGGTGGCCGTCTTGGCCGATGACGCCTTCGACGACACCGATGAACCCATCCCGATGGCCTCGGAGGAACCGTAGGTGTCGACCAGAATGAGCTGCGGGGCATGTCGCAGCAGACCGTCCTTGGATTCGGCTCCCCACATCACACCTGACGAGATGATCACACGGAGCGCCGACAGATCCCAGCGATCGGGCTCGGCGTCGAGTGCGTTGAGCATCGGCTTGGCGAAGGCATCACCCACGATGAAGGTGCTCTTCACCTCGGCCGACTCGAGCGTGTCGAGGAATTCCTCCACCGAGAACTTGATGCCCTCCAAGGTGACGATGGCTCCACCCAGTGACAACGTGTTGACGGCGTTGAACAATCCGGTGCCGTGCATCAGCGGGCACGCGGGCAGGCTGATCGGTCCGGGCTTGCTCGTTCGATCTCGCAGCGCCTGGAGATCGAGGTGGTCGGGCACGCCGACCTTGTTCTGGGAGTCGGTGACCTTGAACAGGTCGTCCTGGCGCCACATCACACCCTTCGGCATGCCGGTGGTTCCACCGGTGTAGAGGAGGACGAGGTCGTCGCCGCTTCGACCCTCGGGTCCACGAACAGGTTCGTCGGTGGGAGTTGCCACCGCCTGCTCATAAGGAGTGGCCCAGTCGGGGCAAACTCCTGGGCCGAGTCCGCCGTCGACCCAGAGCCACGTGTCTATCCGAGGGAGGCGTTCGCGGATTCGGGCCGTGGTTTCGGTGAACGCGTCTTGGAACACCACGGCCCGTGTGTCGGCGTTGTCCCAGATGTAGACGAGTTCGTCATCGGCATAACGATGATTGGTGTTGACGTGCACCAGCGAAGCCTTCGAGCAGGCAAAGAAGGACTCGAGGTATTCGGGTCGGTTGTAGAGGTAGAAGGCGACCTTGTCCTGGTGGCCGAGTCCGGCATCGAGGAGGTAGCGGGCCAACCCGTTCGCCCGACGTTCGAATTCGGTCCAGCTCACCCGGTGGGTGCCATGAATTGCCGCTGGGCTCTCGGGCACACACTCGGCAACGACTTCCCAGATATCTGCAAAGGTCCAGTTCACGATTGCTCAGCGTACGACCTCACCCGAGTTGCGGCGAGACGGTTGCTATCGGCCGAGTCGGGTTGCCACGATTTCCCACACGTCGGGGTCGATGCCCATACCGACGTGGGAACTCGTGGTTTCGAGATTCTCGACGTCCGGGCTGAAGTCGTCGATGCACGCTTGCCACGACACGATCCCGTCGTTCCGACTGTGGATGGCAGTGATCGGAACCTCGATCGGGATCTTGTTTCGTTCGGCGATCATTGCGGCAATGGCCACGCGCTGGTCGGGTGTGTAGACCCCGCCCACCAATGTGTAGAGCGGACCGCCCACCACCGGAGCCCCGTAGGTGATGACCTGAGCGACGAGTTCTGCTCGTTCCCGGGCCACCTCGCGGGCGATCACACCGCCGAGGCTCCATCCGACGAGGCTGATCGGTTCGCCGCAGAGTTCGAAGAGTTCCTCGACCCGGTCGATCACGGCGGGCAACCGAGCATCGACGTCACCGTTGTTCGTACCGAGGCCCCAACCGAACGTGCGAAAGTTGCGCTGTCGGAGGTAAGTGCGAATCGGGAGGTTCGAGGCGTCTCCGGCCTTGAGGCCCGGAATGAACAGCGCGGGCTGCTTCGATCCTCGTGCCCCCCGCAAGAGGCGAGGAGTGAAGAAGAGGAGCCGTGGCACCTGGAGCACCGTGAGGCTCTCCTTCAAGTACTTGTTGCCGGACGGAGGCATCAGATCGCTTCCGTCGTTTTGGTCCTTCCGCATTGCTTCAATCTACGGTTTGCGTCGTATGGAGCTCGCATCAGACGATCACCCGACTCGCATCGCCTTCCGCGACTGGCACGCCGCCAATCCAAAACCGACCAACCGCCAGCTGGCCGATTCGGGGTACGTCGTTCCCCATTGGCCCCGTCCCTACGGACTCGGCGCCAGTCCGCTCGAGCAGCTCATCATCGATGAGGAGCTCGATCGGGCCGGCATCAGCCGCCCGCAGAATCAGATCGGTATCGGTTGGGCCGGCCCCACGATCATGCATGCCGGAACCGAGGAACAACAGCGCCGTTACATGCTTCCGCTCCTCGCCGGCGAGGAGATCTGGTGTCAGATGTTCTCCGAGCCCGGCTCGGGCTCGGACTTGGCCAGCCTCAGTACCCGAGCCGAACGCGACGGCGACATCTACCGGATCAACGGTCAGAAGATCTGGACGTCGGGCGCCCACCATTCCGACTTCGGCATCCTGATCGCCCGCACCGACCCCGATGCTCCGAAACACAAAGGGATCTCCTACTTCATCTGTCCGACTGATCTGCCGGGCATCGAACTCCGCCCGATCATCGACATGACCAAGGCGTATTCGTTCAACGAGGTGTTCTTCACCGACGTCGAACTCCCGGCCGAATATCTGGTCGGGGCTGAGAATGATGGCTGGCGGCTGGCGAAGGTCACGCTGGCCAACGAACGGGTTTCGTTGTCGACCGGTGGCGTGCTCTGGGGAATGGGGCCCCGCACCCAAGACCTCGTCGATGTGATCGTGGCCAACGGCGGATGCTCCGATCCGATCATGCGGCAACGAATTGCCGACATGTGGATCGAGGGACAGGTGCTCGATCTGATTCGGCAGCGGACCTTGATGGCGCGGCTCTCGGGAAAGCCGCCAGGACCGGAAGCGTCGATTCGAAAGATCCTTGCCGACGAGCACGGTCAGAAGGTGATGGGGATCGCCAAAGATCTGGCCGGAGCGAGTGGCATGCTCGAAAGCGGGGGCAACATCGGAAGTTCGCAGGGCGAGGCGATGTGGCATTTCGGGTATCTCTTCAGCCAAGCACTCACGGTTGGCGGGGGAACGGGTGACGTCCAGCGGAACATCGTCGCCGAGAAGGTGCTCGGCCTGCCGAAAGAGCCCAACACTCAGCAGGGCATGACCTGGCGAGAGACCCAAAAAGTGGGTCAGGCATCGAGCGGTCAGCAGAAAATCTGAGGCTGCCTCAGCGGTCGACCGAACGGCATGGCAACTTTGTGTCATGCCGAAGATCAAGAAGCTCATGGTGGCCAATCGCGGGGAGATCGCGATACGGGTTTTTCGGGCCGCCTATGAACTCGGGATCGAGACAGTGGCGGTCTACACCTGGGAAGATCGGCAGTCGCTGCACCGGCTCAAAGCCGACGAGGCCTACCAACTCGGCGAACCCGGTCATCCGCTGAGGCACTATCTCGACCCCGACACCATCGTTCGTGTGGCAACCGAGTCCGAGGTCGATGCCATCCATCCCGGCTACGGCTTCCTCTCGGAGAACCCGGCGCTGGCCGATGCCTGCGCCCGGGCCGGCATCACCTTCATCGGTCCTTCCAGCGAGGTGCTGCGATTGTGCGGCAACAAGATGCGGGCCCAGGCTGCGGCGAAGTCGGCTGGTATGCCCGTGCTCGAGCAATCCGACGCCGTCACCGTCGACACCTGTCTTGCCGCCGCGGAGCCGATCGGGTTTCCCATTTTCGTGAAGGCGGCATCGGGTGGCGGAGGGCGTGGGCTTCGGCTCGTTTCCGGCCCGGACGAGCTCGAGGTGGCTGTCTCCACCGCCCGACGCGAGGCCGAAAGTGCGTTTGGTGACCCAACGGTCTTTCTGGAGCGGGCGGTCACGACCCCCCGTCACATCGAGGTGCAGTTGATCGGCGACGGCAACGACGTCATCCACCTCTTCGAGCGTGATTGCTCGGTGCAGCGGCGCCACCAGAAGGTCGTCGAGATCGCACCGGCGCCGAACCTCGATCCCGAGATTCGTGACGCGATGTGCGCCGCTGCGGTCAACTTCGGGAAACAGATTGGCTACGGAAGTGCCGGCACCGTCGAGTTCCTGCTGGACCCGGCCGGCCAGTTCGTGTTCATCGAACTCAATCCACGAATTCAGGTCGAACACACCGTCACCGAGGAGACCACCGACGTCGACATCGTGCAGGCCCAGATCCGGGTTGCGGAGGGAGCGACGCTCGCCGATTTGGGGCTGACCCAGGAGTCGATCCACCAGCGGGGGACCGCCCTCCAATGCCGAATCACCACGGAAGACCCCGCCAACGGATTCCGGCCCGACACAGGCCGCATCCTGGCTTACCGAGAGCCCGGTGGGGCCGGCGTCCGACTCGATGGCGGAGGCGGATACCAAGGCGCCGAAATCACGCCCTACTTCGATTCGCTCCTGACGAAACTGACCTGCCGGGGCCAGACGTTCGACGCTGCGATTGCTCGGTCGCGACGGGCGCTGGCCGAGTTCCGAGTTCGGGGTCCGATCACCAACATCGGCTTCGTGCAGGCTCTGCTCGATGATCCCGATTTCCGAGCCGGCGGGGTCACCACCTCGTTCATCGATGAACGCCCGCATCTGATGGAGGGCCACGTATCCCTCGACCGGGCCACACGCCTCTTGCGCTGGCTCGGCGAAATGACCGTCAATCAACCGTATGGCCCGGTGCCGGACGTCGACGACCCAACCGAGAAGTTGCCAACCCGCCCAATCGAACCGCCACCACCCGGATCCAAACAGAAGCTCGAAGAACTCGGCCCCGAGGGGTTCGCCCGTTGGATGCGAACGAAGACAGAGCTCCTGGTCACCGACACGACGTTGCGCGATGCCCATCAGTCGATTCTCGCCACCCGGGTGCGCACGATCGATCTGGTCGCCGGGGCCCGCCACATCGCTCAGCTGAACGGTGGACTCCTCAGCCTCGAATGCTGGGGCGGCGCCACCTACGACGTGGCCCTCCGTTTCCTCCACGAAGACCCATGGGACCGACTGGAACGGATTCGTGAGGCCGTACCGAACATCTGTCTCCAGATGTTGCTGCGGGGACGAAACACGGTCGGCTATACGGCGTATCCGGACAAGGTTGCCCAGGCCTTCGTCGCCGAAGCCAAACGTTCCGGGGTCGACATCTTCCGGGTCTTCGACGCGCTGAACTCGGTGCCTCAGATGGCACCCGCCATCCATGCAGTACTCGATGTCGGAGGTCTGGTCGAAGGAACGATTTGTTACTCGGGCGATCTCACTGATCCGGCCGAGGATCTGTACACCCTCGACTATTACCTCGGTGTGGCCGAGCAACTGGTGGTCGAAGGGGCACACGTCCTGTGTGTGAAAGACATGGCTGGGCTGCTCCGTGCCCCGGCCGCGTACTCGTTGGTCGAAGCGCTACGGGAACGCTTCGACGCCCCGGTCCATCTCCACACCCACGACACCGCCGGCGGGCAACTCGCCACGTATCTCGCTGCGGCCCAAGCCGGCGTCGACGCGATCGACGGCGCAGCTGCCCCGCTCGCCGGCATGACGTCGCAACCTTCGCTTCCCGCCATCGCCGCGGCATTCGCCAACACCGAACGCGACACCGGGCTCGACCTCGAGGGTCTCGGACGGCTGCAGCCGTATTGGGAAGCAGTTCGACGCTTGTATGCACCGTTCGAGGCCGGACTCTCCAGCCCATCGGGAACCGTCTACCAACACGAAATCCCGGGCGGACAGATCTCCAACCTGCACCAGCAGGCGATCGCACTCGGACTCGGGGATCGTTTCGAAGAAGTCGAGCGGCTCTACGCCGCCAGCGATCGGCTACTCGGTCGAGTGATCAAGGTGACGCCGACTTCCAAGGTCGTCGGCGATCTGGCGCTTGCCCTCGCGGCCAGTGGGGTCTCACCCGAAGATCTCGCCTCCGATCCTCGTTCGGTCGACTTGCCCGACAGTGTCGTCGGGTTCCTGCATGGCGAACTCGGTGTTCCGGTCGCCGGCTTTCCCGAACCGTTTCGCACCGAGGCGCTGGTCGGTCGACGACCTGCCGCTGGTCCGGTAGCCGTCGAAGCCGACGACGCCGCAGCCCTCGAGGGCGGTGATCCGATCGATGTGCGGCGAACGCTCAGCGAATTGTTGTTTCCGAAACCCACGGTCGACTTTCAGCAGCACCTCCTGAAATACGGAGATCTGAGCCGTCTCCCGACCCGCCTCTTCTGGTTCGGACTCGACGTCGGCGAACACGACGTTCGCATCGGTCTCGGGCGGGGCGTGCAGTTGTTCGTTGGGCTCGACGCGATCGGTGAACCCGACGAACGCGGGGTCCGCCGGGTCGTTTTTCGCATGAATGGGCAGCTCCGACCTCTCGACGTCGTCGATCAATCGGTCGACGTCTCCACCGTGGGCCGAGAGCAGGCCGATGGCGGAAACCCCGGCCACGTGCCGGCTCCATTCACCGGGGTCGTGACGGTTCAGGTGTCGGTCGGTGACGTTGTCGGGGCCAATCAGCCGATTGCCTTGATCGAGGCAATGAAGATGGAGTCAGTGATTTCGGCCCCGGTCTCGGGTGTGGTCGAGCGGTTGGGTGGACCAACCGTTGGATCGGTGGAGCCGGGCGACCTCATCCTCGTCATTCGACCGCAATAACGGTGGCGATGTAGTTTCCCCGCCATGAAGATCAGCATGTCGGTGAACTACTCGGGTGACGTGAAGAAGATGGCCGATCAGGTCGTCGAGTTCGAGAAAGCCGGGGTTGATCTCGTCTGGGTGGCCGAGGCCTATGGCATGGATGCTCCGACGGTGATGGGGTATCTGGCGGCCATCACCGAGACGGTCGAGATCGCTTCGGGCATCCTGCCGATCTACACCCGCACCCCGACGCTGCTGGCCATGACCGCCGTAGGGGTCGACGTGCTGAGCAACGGCCGCTGCGTTCTGGGGCTGGGCGCCTCCGGTCCACAGGTGATCGAGGGCTGGCACGGTGTGCCCTACGACCGCCCGCTTGGTCGCACCCGCGAGGTGGTCGAGATCTGCCGCAAGATCTGGGCCCGTGAAGAGAAGCTCGTCCACCATGGTCAGAGCTACTCGATGCCGTTACCCGAAGGCGAAGGAACCGGACTCGGAAAGCCCCTCAAGATCATCACTCATCCACCACGACCCACCATTCCGATCCTGCTGGCGTCACTCGGTCCGAAGAACGTGGAACTCACCGCTGAGATCGCCGATGGTTGGCTTCCGACCTTGTACGTTCCGGAACGAGCCTCGATGGTCTGGGGCGACGATCTCGAGCGGGGCTACGCCAAACGAAGCAGTGAGTTGGGAACGATGGACATCATGGCCGGCGGGATGCTGGCCATCGGCCCCGAGGACGAAGTGGCGCCGCTGCGGGAACTCGGACGCCGGAGCACGGCGCTCTACGTCGGTGGTATGGGAGCGGTCGGCAAGAACTTCTACAACAGCCTCTTCAGCCGTTACGGCTGGGAGGGTGAGGCCCACGAGATGCAGAAGCTCTACCTCAGTGGGCAGAAGAACGAAGCCGAGGCGAAGGTGCCGGCCGAGTTCCTGGAGGCGTCATCGCTGATCGGCGACGCCGGCCGGGTGAAGGAGCGCCTCGCAGCGTATGCCGAGTCGGGGGTCACGTACCTGAACGTCACTCCGGTCGGGCCCGACCCCGTGGCCGAGGTTCGCAAACTGGTCGAGTTGTTGTAGAGGCGACCCAAAACAACGAACAAGCTGCCGGGGCTGGGGAGTAGCGCCGACAGCTTGTTGTCGAGTTTTGGGGCGGGGCCGCCGCCCCCGAAAGCTCTGATTTGCACACTACGTCAAATGTGTTGCAGTTGTGTAAACGGCAGACAGATTTTTGGTTTACTCCGGTATAAGCGGCCCGGGAGGGCGGCGATAGGCCCCATCACGGTTGAAAACCCGGCGACTCCAACGCCTCGGCGTGCCGAGTACCGCCCGGGGATAGTCCTCGAACAACCACCGGGCGAAGTTGCGGCGGGTCCATTCGGTGGTCCCGGCGATGTTGACGCTCCATTGGGCGCCTCGCCGATTGCCGAGGATGCCCGACAGAAAACCGGCCAGCGCGTGGTCCTTGACCATGCCCCGGGCGAGCGATCGTTCGTAATGGGCCGCGGCGTCATCGGGGGCAGCGATAATCGATGCCACGGCCAGGCGGCCGGTCTCGATGGCCTGGCCGATTCCTTCACCGGTCATTGGATCGGTTGCGGCCGCAGCGTCGCCGACGAACAAGACCGGGCCCGAGGCCAGATCGATGTGGCCGATACGGGCCGGAATGGGCCAAGCCTTGTGGGGACCCTCCGGTTCGGCGTCGACACCGATGATCTCGCGTATGTGGGGCCGAGCCAGGATGTCGGGCCACAGCGTCTTCATGTCTTGGATTCGGTGTCCGGTGTCGCGTTGGATCCCGAATCCCACGTTGGCGCTTCCGTCGGCCAGCGGGAATGACCAGACGTAACCGGGAAGGAGGTCTTCCTCGAACCAGACGTACAGATCAGCCGACGCGGCGGGGGAGACATTGCGGAAGTACTGACGGAATGCATGCCAGTCACCTCGATAGTCCGGAATCGTGAGGCCCAGCATTTTGCGGGTCGGCGACCACATCCCGTCGGCCGCAATCAGGTGTTTCGCGGTGAAGGTCTCTCCGCCCGCCACTGCTCGAACCGTTCCGCCGTCGAGGATCTCTACCGACTCCAGTTCGACGTCCTCCCGGATGTCGGCCCCCACCTCACGAGCTCGCGCCACCAGGGCGGCGTCGAGTTCGCTCCGTCGGGTTATCGCGGCAAAGAGTCCATTTCCCTTGGGCAGCGGAAAGGTGACCACACGACCGTTGGGGCCGGCCACTTTCACATCGGTGACCGGCTGCCAGCTGGGCACGTTCTTCGGATCGAGCCCCAGGGCATCGAGTTGGCGGAGGCAGCCCGCAGTCAGGCCATCGCCGCAACACTTGTCCCGGGGAAAGTGGGCCTTGTCGATCGTGACCGCCTCGAGCCCGCTTCGTTCAGCTTCGATGGCGGCGGCCGCTCCAGCAGGACCGGCGCCGATGATGAGCAGATCCAACACTGATGTCAGCCGGCCGGAACCGTGGTGGTAGTCGTCGTCGTGGACTCGGTGGCTGGGGGAGGAGGAGCGGTGGTGGGGGCGGCAGTGGAGCCGGTGGTCGGTGCCGCCGTTGTCGATGAGGTGGCGTTCGGATCGAGCGTTGTCTCGGTGCTGGTCGTGGGCGGAGGCTGGGTGGTCGGCACCGTGGAGTTGCCGTTGCAGTCGAGGCCCTCGGCCGGCCGATACACGGCGAACACGGTGTCCTTCTTGACGTCGCCGTCGGCAAACGTGCGTTGACGGGTGGTTGTGACCCGTGTGCATTCACCCTGTGCGGTCTCCGTGCGGCCCAGATCTTCGACGACGATGTTCTTGGTCGAATAGAGGGTCACCGTGATCGACGAGTCGGTCCAAGTGGGCCACACGAGAATTCCGTAGTCGGTGTCGTTTCGAACGACGAAGTCGGGCTTCGGGAACGAGATCGTTGCTTCACGGCCCCGGGGATAGCGGCTGAAATAGATCGAGTGAGCCTGGTATTCGACGAACTCCATACCGGCGAAGAAGGCGGCGTTGAACATCGTGGTGGTGAATTGGCTGACGCCGCCACCGACCTGATCTTCCAGCACGCCGTCGGCGATCGCACCGGCCGGGAGAAATCCGCCTTCTCGGGTTCGCTTGCCCACGATGGCATTGAGGTCGAAGAGTTCGCCAGGGCGAACGACATAACCCTGGACGATGTCAGCCATTCGCTGGATGTTCTTCACCCGGTTCTGGCAGCAGGCATGATTCGTCGTGAAGGTGCTGACCTCTTCGATGATGCCGAGCGTCTCGAGCTGGGCCACCCCTGCCCCGCCATCGACGATTTCGGGGGCCAGCTCGACCGACCGGTCCGAGCCCGGTGCGAGGAGTGCGGCCATGAGGCGATCGGCTGAGTCGACGTCGCAACACAGCACCGACTGAGTGCCGGGAACGATCACGGGTTTGCCATCGACGACATTGAAATGCGCTCGCTCGTCTTCAGTGCCGAGATCGGGAAACATCGGGCGGAGGTCGCGTACGATCGCCACATTGTCGAAGCTCCAGGTCGGGTCGACCTGCTCGTTGTCGAGCACGATCCACGACCGGAGCAGATTCGGTTCAACGGTTGTCTCCTCGCCGAGGAGCGTGATCAGAACGGGCCCTGCGGTTGCGGCGTTGGCCTCGTCGGCCACGGCTTGGAGTTTGGCGGTTTCGACCGAAGGGGCGAGCGGGAGGGGTTCGACTTGGATGACGTACGGTTCGCCGAGGTCGAGCGCTTCACGGACATTGTCGCCAACGCGTTCGAAGGCGATGGTTGTGCCGTCGATGCCGGGGACCACGGTCAGCCCTTCTCCGGTGGTCTCGAAGTAGGGATCACTGGGCTGGGAGAGCTGACCTTCGACGATCGCCTGAGCGGCTTGTGAGGCGTCGTTGTCATCGACGACATACGAGAGGGGCACCTCCACCGTGTTGAAGAAGGAAGCGAGCCAGGCGAATGGGCGAAGGATGATGTTCCCGCCGTCGCGAGCCGCTAGTGCGTCGTTCGTGAGTTGCTCGGCGTCGACCCGAACACCGACCTCGAACAGATTGGTGTCGAGGAGCAGGTCGCCGGCCTTCAGGGTTGCGGCCTGCTGGACGAGACCATCGTCGAGGTCGCTGGCAACGGCGCCGAGATCAGCCTGGTCGAGGCCGCCGAGTTGGATGTCGGCAACCGTGACGTTTCGCCCCACTTGGTCGCCGTTGGTCAGGGAACTGATTCCCCAGGCAACGTAAAGAACAAGTAGGAACGCAAGCGGGACGCCGCCGACGATGAGCGCATTCCGCCGCTGATCAGACACAGCAGAAGAGTGTGCCATGGCGCTGCGTCGATTCGACGTCGCGTTTTCGCCGTTCGAGGGCAATGTGGCATGATCCACAGCTCGCGGCGATCACGGGGACAACCGCTGAAGGGGAGCTGAATGACTCGACTTTGTGAAGGTCGAATTGCAATCGTGACGGGCGCCGGCCGGGGAATCGGTCGGGAGCATGCATTGATGCTCGCCAAACACGGGGCAAAGGTGGTGGTCAACGATCTCGGTGGAGGTCGCGACGGCGACGGCGTCGATGACTCACCAGCTCGAGATGTTGCGGACGAAATCGTGGCCGCCGGGGGCGAGGCGGTGGCCAACACCGACAACGTTGCCGATTGGGCCGGCGCCAAACGAATGGTCGATCAGGCCATCGACACGTTCGGTGGCCTCGACGTACTCGTCAACAACGCCGGAATCCTCCGCGATCGGATGCTGGCCAACATGGAGGAAGCCGAATGGGATGCCGTGATCAACGTGCATCTCAAGGGCACATTCGCCCCAGCACGCCATGCTGCGGCCTACTGGCGAGACCAGTCGAAGGCCGGTCACGACGTCGACGGGCGGGTGATCAACACCACCTCGGTGTCGGGAATCTACGGAAACATCGGCCAGACGAACTACGGGGCGGCCAAGGCCGGAATCGCCTCCTTCTCGATCATCAGTGCCCTCGAGCTCCATCGTTACGGTGTCACGGTCAATGCGATTGCACCCGGTGCGCTCACCCGGATGACCGAAGATCTGGGTATGGGTCAGCTCGACGACGAGGGCAAGAAGATGATGGACCCGATGTGGATCGCTCCGATCTGCACCTGGTTGGCCAGTACTGAATCCCGCGGTGTCACCGGTCGGATCTTCGAAGCCAGCGGCCGGGTGCTCGGTATCGCCGAATCGTGGAATCGGGGTCCCACGGTCACGCCGGTCGACGATCCAACGCTGATCGGTCCACTGGTGGAACAGATGATGGCTGAGGCCCGCCCCAACTCGGACATGCAAGGTCAACCCGCGACCGGCCCCGGTCGGCCAATGAAGGAGATTTGAAATGGCAATCGATCCAGATGCAGTCGGAGCGAAGGGTGAACCTCGCCACTGGGCATGGGACTCCCGGGACGTCCTCTTGTACTCGCTCGGTGTCGGAGCCGGAGCGACCGACCCGGTGGGCTCCGAGCTCGAGTTCACGACCGAGAACACCGCCGGTGTCGACCAGAAGGTGCTTCCGACGTTCTGTGTGTTGTCGGGCTTCAACGCTCGTGGCGGTGCCAGTGCGATGGCGAGCGTCGGCTCGTTCGATCCCCGCATGCTCGTTCACGGCGAGCAAGGCATCGTTCTCCATCGTCCGATTCCGGTGGAAGGCGGGATCACGATGACCGACGAGATCACCGGGATCTACGACAAGGGGAAGGGGGCGGTCATCGCAACGAAATCCACCGCGACGCTCGACTCCGATGATCGTCCACTCTTCGACATGACGTCGTCGGTATTCATCACGGGCGCTGGGGGATGGGGTGGCGATCGTGGCCCTTCGGCCAAGGCGAACGAGGCCCCCGAACGCCAACCCGATCAGTCCATCACCTACCAGACACGTGAAGACCAGGCCCTGCTCTATCGGCTCAGCGGTGATCGGAATCCGTTGCACTCCGACAAGCAGTTCAGCGACGTCGGTGGCTTCCCCAAACCGATCCTCCACGGCCTTTGCACCTACGGGTTCACCGGACGCGCCCTACTGGCGGCGCTAGCCGGAAACGAGCCGTCTCGGTTCAAGGCGATGGAGGGCCGGTTCAGCTCGCCCGTGCTACCCGGTGAGGCGCTCACGATCAACATCTGGAACGACGGCGATGGTCACGCCATCTTCCAAACCGTCGGTGGCGACGGACGAGTGGTCATCAACAATGGTGGGGCCGAGTTCACCGGCTAGTTGCGCCGATCGGCCAAGGCCCGTTGCGTGAATCGCAATGAAAAACCGTCAGAATGACTGGGGCCGTTCGGACTAGAACAGCCGTTGTTGCGGTCGCTCGATCCCGCGAAGCTCGTCGTAGTCGATTTCGATCCAGGCAATTGACCGATCGGCGGCCAGTGTTTTGGCCTGCGGTTTTATCTCCTGGGCCACGAACATCCCCACGACGGGTGCCAGGTCGCTCATCCGATTGAGGAAGTCGAGATACCGCGTGAGCTGTTCGACACCGTCGATGTCACCCCGACGTTTGATCTCGATGGCCACCGTGTGGCCATCAGCATGACGACACAGAAGATCGACCGGCCCGATTTCGGTCGGGTACTCGCGTCGGATCAGCTTCATGCCGACGCCGAGTCGATGAGGTTCGAGCGCCAACAACTCCTGCAGATGGGCCTCGACCCCGTCTTTCTGGAGACCGGGATCGACCCCCAGGTCGGCGCTGGTGTCACTGATCACCTCGTGGAGTGTGATCAACAACTCTTCGCCCTTGGGTGACGTGACCGTCCAGTGATCGTCGAACTCGGCCAGGATGTTCGGGGCGTTCATCCAATTGAGCGGCTTGTAGGCGCCGCCGTCCGAGTGAACGGCAACACAGCCATCCGCCTTCACCATCAAAAGTCGAATGGCTCGGGGTAGGTGAGCGGTCAGCCGCCCCGAGTAATCAACGGTGCACTCCGCAATGACCAATCGCACACCGGCACGATAGGACTCATTCGCTCAGTCGAGGAGTCTGCCGGTGAGTCGTTTGTTGATGAGCTTGCGCCGTTCTTGGAGTTCGGCGTAGGTGAGTCGCTCCATTTCGTTCGGATCCACGCCGAAACCGGCTTTCACACCGTCGAGGTCGAGCTTCCACGCTTCCTGGGCCACGCCCAACTGCTCGGCGATGGCCGCCCCATGGTTGACGGCGAAGTGGGTGGCGATGTCGGTGACGACGGCGAACATGTCGAGGCCCGGCGCGAGTTGTGCGATGGCTCCATCGATGAAGATCAGATTCTTGACGTAGAGCATGAGTGGCTTGGGCATCCGGGCCCCGTAGCCGAGAAGGGCCTTGATGATTCGCTGGAGCTCGGCCACGAGTTCTTCGGCCTCGAGCTTGGTCGGATCCAGAGGGGGACCATCGAGCCGCAGATCCTTGATCACCGCATCGATGTCGGTGTCGGCGGGGAGTGTTCCCAGATCCCGGAGCGCAGCCACCTGACCACGAACGTCATTCATCGTGGCCGTCACCATCATTCGCAGGAACGCCATGCGCTCCTTCTCCGTGAGCCTGCCCGTGATCCCGAAATCGACCAGCCCGATCCGCCCATCCTCGAGCACGAACATGTTGCCGCCGTGGAGATCACCATGGAAGACACCGTGGAGGAACGCGCCTTCGAGAAAGCCGAGCATTGCGGTCTTGACGATGGCCTCGGTGTCGAGGCCGTGTTCCGTCATGCCGATCGCATCGTCGAACTTGAAACCCGACAAGCGTTCCATCACGAGAACACGCCGAGCGACATGCTCGGGGTGGGGTCGAGGTACGACGAAACCCGTCTGCTTCAGTTCGACGAAAACTCGACCGAGATCGAGCATGTTCGCGGCCTCGAGTCGGAAGTCGAGTTCCTCGATGATCGTTTCGGCGAACATCTCGACCAGGGCCGGCGGATTGGCCAGCGCCGAGACCGGGATCCGTCCGACCAGGAACGAGGCGATCCAGGCCAGGACTCTCAGGTCTTTCTTGACGAGTTCATCGATGCCCGGACGCTGCACCTTGACCACCACAGGCTCGCCCGTGATCAGAACGGCAGCGTGAACCTGAGCGATGGAGGCGGCAGCAATGGGGTTCGGTTCGAAGCTGCGGAACAGTTCGTGCATCGGCCGACCGAGATCCTGCTCGATGACCTCGACGATGTCGCCGTATCCGACGGCCGGAACCTGATCCCGACACTTCTTGCATTCGTTGACGAGTTCCTCAGGAAAGACGCCTTGGCCGGCACTGATGATCTGCGCCAATTTGATGTAAGTCGGACCGAGCCGCTCTGCGGCCAGACGGAGGCGGCGGGAGATACCGGCCTTTGACCGATCGGTTCCTCGCTCCCGGATCGCCCAGAGGCCGACGGCGCTTCCCAGATGAAGGATGACGGTCGCAGCCCGGCCGATCGGAGGCAGCTTGGGCGCCTTGGTCAACGAGGGCAGCAAGCGGGCCTGCGCAACGCGCAGACCCTCGACTCGGCCCCGCCACATCAGCGGCCGGTCGGCAATGCTCCACGGCCCGTTGGCCGTGAACGATCCGAGTTCGAGGTCGGTAGTGCCGAGGTGCGTGTTGCTGAGGTCTGTCTTCACGCCCATGAGTGTGGGGCGCGATCGCGGCGAACGTGCAACCAGGCGGTTCAGAATCAGCGCGGTTCAGAAGTTGGGTGGTCGTCGCTCGACCAACGCGGCAACGCCTTCCCGGTACTCATCACTGCCCATCATCGAGTTGAGCCTGGTCATGCTTTCGCTGACGGATGAACCGACATCCCGGTGGAGATCGGCATAGACCATGCGCCGGGTTGCCAGCAGCGCGCCGGCACTCACCGAGCCGGCGAGCCCCTCGGCGTAGGACAACGTGGCTTCCATCAAGTTCTCGACCGGGTGGACTTGATTGACCAAGCCCCATTCGTGTGCCTCCTCGGCCAAGATCACGCGGGACGTCAGGAGTAGGTCGAGTCCTCGGCCGAGGCCGACGAGGCGGGGCAGTACCCAGGACAACCCGTACTCGGGCGGCAACCCGAGCTTGCCGTGGGCGGTCGTGAGCTTGGCCCCGGGGGTTGCGAATCGCAGGTCGGCGAAGCAGGCGAGCGCGAGGCCGATTCCGGCTGCCGCCCCGTTGACTGCGGCGATGACGGGCTTGGTCAATCCGTAGTGGCAGGCGAAGGGGTGGTCGAACTCGGGCTGCACCCCGTAGCCGGGTGTGGCCGGATCGTCTTCGAGCCCCGGATCGTAGCTTCCCCGTTCGACGTGGCCCTCGAGCGCCTTGCTGTCTCCGCCGACACAGAACCGCTCACCGGCACCGGTGACCACGATCACCCGCACGGCCGGATCGGTATCGGCCTTGGCCAGGCACCAGCGGTATTCGGTGTCCATCCGCCCGGTCCACGCGTTTCCTCGATGCGGACGGTTCAACGTGATGACCGCAGTTCGCCCGACGAGGCGATAGCTGGTGGCCTTGAGCTCTGGCAGGGAGGGAGTCACCTCGCTGGTCTAGTTGGCCTCGCGGAGAATCTCCAGGCAGCGATCGGCCCACTCCTTGCGACAGATGAGCAGATCGGGCAGGTAGACGTCGGGGTTGTTGTAGAGCATCGGGCTGCCATCGAGCCTCGAACAATGCAGTCCGGCGGCCAGTGCCACCGCAACCGGGGCGCAGTTGTCCCATTCGTATTGTCCGCCCGAGTGGGCATAGATGTCGGCGTGACCACGAACGACGGCCATCGCCTTCGCCCCGGCAGAACCCAACTCCATGTATTCGGCGTCGAGCCGTTCGGCCAGCATCACTGCGGCTGGTGGTCGTCGGGTGCGGCTGACGATCACCCGTGGTCGGCTGCCCGTGGCCTCGGGAAGAACGGGAGCGTCGAGCGTACTGAGCACGAGCCCTTCGGCTGGGAGACCGACGGCCCCGGCAATCGGTTCGCCGTTGTGCACCAACGCGATGTGAACCGCCCAATCCACCCGTGGCGGTTCGGCATATTCTCGGGTGCCATCGAGCGGATCGATGATCCAGATCCGATCCGCATCGAGTCGGGCCCGGTCGTCGGTCGCCTCCTCGGAGAGCACGGCATCATCAGGTCGGTGTGTGGCGAGCTCCTCGGCGATGATTGCTTGAGCCGCCGCGTCGCCTGCGTCCTTCAGCTCGAAGTGGGTGATGCCGCCGGAAACGAGGCGAGCCCGCACCTCGAGCAGGGCGGCACCAGTTTTTCGGGCGATGTCGACGGCGAGTTGATGGTCTTCTCGAGTTGCGATCACGCAGGTACTTTCGGAGAGGTCAGCGAGCGAGTGGTTTGTACGTGATGCGATGGGGCTGGGCGTTCTCGCCGAGTTCGCGTTCACGGAAGTCCTCGTAGGCGCTGAAGTTTCCTTCGAACCAGCGGACTTGGCTGTTTCCTTCGAATGCGAGGATGTGGGTGGCCACGCGGTCGAGGAACCAACGATCGTGGGAGATCACGACGGCGCAACCGGGATAGCGCTCGAGTGCATCCTCGAGTGCCCGAAGTGTGTCGACATCGAGATCGTTCGTCGGTTCATCGAGGAACAGAACGTTGCCGCCGGTCTTGAGCACCTTGGCCAGGTGGACGCGATTGCGTTCTCCACCCGAGAGCACGCCGACCGTTTTCTGTTGGTCCGAACCCCGGAAGTTGAACGAGGCAACGTAGGCCCGACCGTTCATCTCGCGACCGCCGATCTCGAGCGTGTCCAAGCCATCAGTGATTGCCTGATACACGGTTTCGTCGGCGTTGAGGACGTCGCGATCTTGATCGACATACGCCAGCTCGACGGTGGTTCCCACGTCGATCGAACCCTCATCGGGCTTCTCGCCGGTTGACCCACCGGCGGCGTCGATCAGCATCTTGAACAGTGTGGTCTTGCCTGCGCCGTTGCCGCCGATCACACCGACGATGCCGGCCCTGGGCAGTTTGAACGAGAGGTCGTCGATGAGCAGTCGATCGCCGAAGCCCTTCGAGAGGTGGTCGACTTCGATGACCTTGTCGCCCAAACGCTTGCCCGGTGGAATGAAGATCTGGACCTTCTCGTCGCGCGGATCGTAAGCCTCGGCTTCGTCCTGAAGGGTTTCGTACGCGTTGAGCCGGGCCTTGCCCTTTGCTTGCCGAGCCTTCGATCCCATCCGGACCCACTCGAGTTCTCGGGCCAAGGTGCGGGTCTTGGAGTCTTGCTGCTTCTGCTCCCGATCAATGCGGTCTTGCTTCTGCTCGAGCCAGCTGGAGTAGTTGCCCTCGAACGGGATGCCCTTGCCCCGATCGAGTTCGAGGATCCACTTGGCGACGTTGTCGAGGAAGTAGCGATCGTGGGTGATGGCGACGACCGTTCCCTGATAGTCGGACAGATGGCGTTCGAGCCAGGCAACCGACTCGGCATCGAGATGGTTGGTCGGCTCATCGAGGAGGAGGAGATCGGGTTTGGACAGCAGAAGTCGACAGAGCGCGACCCGTCGCTTTTCACCGCCCGAGAGATTCTCGACGCCGGCATCGGCCGGTGGAGTGCGCAGCGCGTCCATGGCGATCTCGATCATGCGCTGAAGGTCCCAGCCCTGGGATGCCTCGATCTTTGCTTCGAGGTCGGCTTGCCGGGAACCGAGCTTCTCGTAGTCGGCATCGGGATCAGCCCACTGGGCCAACACCCGTTCGTAGTCGGCCAGCAGGCCGACGACTTCGCCGGCGCCGTCCATGACGTTGCCCCGCACGTC
>JBBKXQ010000025.1:0-16749 GCA_037969565.1 Acidimicrobiales bacterium
CCCCATTCACCCGCCCGTTTTTCGACCGGATCAGCAGTTCGTGCTGGCGAACCGCCCCGACCCGGCATGGCACGCATTGGCCGCAGGATTCGTTCTTGAAGAACTCGGCGATGCGGATGCAGACCCGTTCGAAATCGGTGTGCTCGTTGAACGCCATGATGACGCCCGATCCCAGGGAAGCACCGGCGGCGCGGGTGGCCTCCATGGTCAGTGGGGTGTCGAGGAAGTCGGGGCCGACGAAGCTGCCGGCAGCGCCGCCGAGCAGCACTGCCTTCAGCTCCCCGCCGGTGACTCCCCCTGCGAGTTCGAGCATCTCTCGCAGGGTGGGGCCGAACTCGACCTCGTAGGTGCCGGGCTTGGCGACGTGGCCGGACAGGCAGAACAACTTCTGCCCCTTGGATCCCTCGGTGCCAGTGGCAGCATAGGCGGCGCCACCGTCCATCACGATCGACAGCACATTGAGCAGAGTCTCGGGATTGTTGATCGCCGTTGGCTGCGAGAACAGCCCGTGCGTGGTCGGGAACGGAGGCTTTTGCCGCGGCTCACCTCGGAAACCCTCGAGGCTGTTGAACAGCGCGGTTTCCTCGCCGCAGATGTACGCGCCGGCACCCCGACGAATCTCGATCTGGAAGTTGATCGACTTCGCTCCACCGATCGCTCGACCCAGGAACCCGGCCCCTTCGGCCTGGTCGACGGCGTTCTGGAGGCGGGCCGTGGCCAGTGGGTATTCGCCACGAATGTAGATCCAACCCTTTTCGGCCCCAACGGCGAAGCCGGCGATGGTCATGGCCTCGATCAGCGCAAACGGATCGTTCTCCATGATCGTGCGATCCTTGAACGTGCCCGGCTCGCTCTCGTCGGCGTTGGCAACGACATGTTTGATCGCTCCGGCCTCGGCGCCCGGTTCGGCGGCCACACCCTTCCACTTGACTCCCGTGGGGAATGCCGCTCCGCCCCGGCCCATCAGGCCCGACTCGGCCACTTCCTCGATCACCTTCGCTGCACCGAGTTCGAAAGCGCGGGCCAGAGCCTTGTAGCCACCCAGGCTGACGTAGCTCTCGAGCGACGTGGGATCCGCTCTGCCGATCCGGCTCAGCAGCTTCAGCGACGGATCGAACTTCTGCGGCAGCTCCCACAGCTCGCTGTCGGACGGATCCGACGGGACCGAGTTGGGTTTCCTCCGGCCCTGGATGAAGAGCGCAGGGCCGTGATCGGCGGTGGCTCGATCGCACTGGCCGAGACAGGGGCTGCGATGCACGTGTGCGCCGTCGGCCTCGAGCGCAGCGATCTTGGCTTCGGCGAACTCGAGGCAGGGTGAATCGACGCAGACGTGGACCACATCGTCGTCGTGGGCCGGCGCCTCGTCGACGCGGAACATCTCGTAGAAGCTGGCAACGCCATACGCCTCGGCCGGAGGGACCTGGAGAATCTCGGCGACGTAGTTCAGCCCGCCCTTGGAGATCCAACCCGACTCGGTCTGGAGGGCATGAAGCGCCGGGAGAAGACCGTGGCGACGCTCACGGCGACGCTGGGTTCCGCCCCGAATCAGACGCTCGTCCTCGACGACGACCGTTGGATCGACACCGATCAGCTCGAGGGCCGCATCGATGGCAGCCGACTCGGCCGCCGTTGCCCGGTCGGTGGTGAAATGAAGGTCAGCCATTGCTGGTCTGTGGCTCCCGATCGTTGCTCGTCGAGGTCGCTGTCGTTGTGGAGGCCGCGGCGGCTGTCGGGAGTTTCTCGATCTTGATCGACGCCGCCTTGAACTCCGACGTGCCCGACTTCTTGTCCCACTCTTCGTTGGTGAGCTGGTTGATGTCGACGATCTCGGGAAAGTGGAATGTGGTGAAGGTGAGACCGACCGGCAGGTCGGGCTGGATCCTCACCGGCATCTCGATCGAACCCCGAGGCGAACTCACGCGCACCCGCTCGCCATCTTCGATGCCGAGCGATGCAGCATCGACGGGGTTGACGTCGAGCGCATCGCCGTACCGAATCGGTGAGGTGAAGCCGCCGCTCTGCACCCCGGTGTTGAAGCTGTCGAGCGATCGTCCGGTGGTGAGCCGGAGGGGGAAGGCTTCGCTGAGTTGTTCCTTCGGTCCTTCGTGAACAACCACGGAGAATGGCGCGGGCCCCCGCCCGCCGAGATCCTCTTCCCAAAGCCAGCCATGCAGAAACGGTGTGCCGGGGTGGTCGAGATCGGGACAGGGCCACTGCAGCCCGCCCGCGGTTTCGAGTCGTTCGTAGGTCATGCCGAAGTGCATGGGAGACAGCGAACGGAGCTCGTCCCACAGATCTTCGGACGTGGGATGACCCCAGTCGTAGCCCATGCGGCGAGCCAGTTCGCCGATGATGTCCTGATCGTGACGGGCTTCTCCCGGCGGCGTGACGGCGGCCCGGATGCGCTGCACCCTTCGCTCCGACGACGTGCAGGTGCCCTCACTCTCGGCCCAGCCGACCGACGCTGGCAGCACCACGTCAGCCAGTTCGGCCGTGCGGGTGAGGAAGATGTCTTGCACGACCAGCAGGTCGAGACCGCTCAGCAGCTTTCGGGCATGTTTGACGTCGGCTTCGGAGTCGGCCGGATTTTCCCCGATCACGTAGGCCGCTTTGATCTCGCCCCGTTCCATCGCCTCGAACATGAGGGTGAGATGGATCCCGTCTTGGTCGGGGATGGGCACGCCGTACTCGGCCTGGAACTTGGCGTGGGCGATCGGGTCGGTGACATCTTGGAATCCGGGGAACTTGTTCGGCAGCGCACCCATGTCGCCGCCACCCTGCACGTTGTTCTGGCCCCGCAAGGGAACGAGTCCGCTGCCCCACGTGCCGACGTGGCCGGTGAGCAATGCGAGGTTGCAGAGCGCCAGGACATTGTCGACTGCGTTGTGATGTTCGGTGATCCCGAGTGTCCAGAGGATCTGGGCCTTCTCCGCCGTGCCGTAGGCCCGGGCCATCTCGGCGATGGCCTCGGCCGGCACGCTCGTGATCTGCTCGGCCACGTCGAGTGTGTATTCCTCGACCGACGCTGCGAACGCTTCGTAGCCCGACGTGCTGTGGGCGACGAACGATTCATCGACCCAACCGTTGTGGATGATCTCGCGAGCAACGGCGTTGGCCAGAGCAATGTCGGTGCCGACCGAAAGACCGAGCCAGGCATCAGCGAACTTCGACGACGAGGTGCGACGAGGGTCAACGGCGAACATCCGAGCCCCGTTGTCGAGCCCCTTCAAGAGATGATGGAAGAAGATCGGGTGCGCTTCACGGGCGTTGGATCCCCAGAGCAGCACCACATCCGTTTCTTCGATCTCTTCGTACGAACATGTGCCACCACCGGCTCCGAACACTGTCGCCAGACCGACGACGGAAGGAGCGTGTCAAGTTCGATTGCAGGAGTCGATGTTGTTGGACCCCAGCGCCACTCGACCGAATTTCTGCGCCGCGTAGTTCATTTCGTTCGTGCTCTTGGAACACGAGAAGAGGGCAAAGCCCGAGCCACCGATTTCGCTCTTCACCTTGGTGAATCCCTCGACCACGCGATCGAGCGCCTCGTCCCACGATGCCTCGCGTAGTTCTGCGCCCTTGTGGTCGCGTACGAGCGGCGTGGTGAGCCTTTGCTTTGGCATGAAGGGAGGCATTCGCACAGTGTGCCAGAGCACACACCTCGAAGGGCCCCAGATGGCGAAATCTGTCATCCACATCGTGGAAGGCTCCCGTCTGATGGAAGGCAACTGATCTGTGGAAGTCGGGCGGTGAGGCGCAGGTCACTCGGCACCGGTCGGTAGCCTCGGCGCCTATGCGTTGGTCCCAGTTGTTTGCTCCCACCCTTCGAGATGCGCCGAACGATGCAGTGGCGCCGAGCCACCGACTGTTGATCCAAGGCGGCTTCATGCGTCAGTTGCATGCCGGCCACTACTCGATGCTCCCGCTGGGTTGGCGGGTCCACCAGAAGGTGGCCAACATCGTCCGCCAAGAAATCGAGGCGATCGGTGGCCAGGAGTTCCTGCTCCCCACGATGCACCCGGCGTCCATCTGGAAGGAATCAGGGCGCTGGGACACCATGGGCGAGATCATGTTCCGGCTCGAGGATCGCAAGGGCGCCGAAACAGCGCTCGGCATCACCCACGAAGAGATCTTCGCCACGGTGGCATCCGAGCTCAGCTCCTACAAGCAGCTCCCTCAGATCTGGTACCACATCCAAACCAAGTTTCGCGATGAGGCTCGACCCAAGAGTGGCCTGCTACGGGTTCGTGAGTTCCACATGAAGGACTCCTATTCGTTCGACGTCGACACGGCCGGCCTCGACAAGGCGTTCGACGCCCACGACGTTGCCTACCGCCGCATCTTTGCTCGCCTCGGCATCCCGTCGTTCGGTGTCGAAGCCAGCAATGGGGCCATGGGAGGAACCGACTCGGTCGAGTTCATGACTCCATCCGACGCGGGCGAAGACGACGTCGTGCGGTGTCCGAACTGTGATTACGCCGGCAACATCGAGAAGGCCACCTCGACCCTGCCCGACATCGACGACGGACCGGCCTCCGAACTCGAGAAGTTCGCAACCCCCGGGGTTCGCACGATTGCTGCCCTCGAATCGTTCGACGGCGGGGCTTCAGCCGATCACCAGCTGAAGTCGTTGGTGATGATGTTGGATGGCACCATCACCCTCGTGGTGGTGCGGGGCGACCATCAACTCAACATGCAGAAGCTGGCCGATGCCACAGGCGCCATCGACATTCGGCCGGCCGAGGTCGACGAGACCTTCGCTGCGCTCGGGGCCCACCCCGGCAGCCTCGGCGCCGTGAACGTGGCCGATCATCCGGTCATCGTCGATGTGGTCCTGCGAGATCGAGTCAACATGACCACCGGAGCCAACGACGACGACTTCCACTATCGCGGCGTCAGCGTCGACCGTGACCTCGAGGTCGCCCAATGGGTCGACCTCAGAGAGGTCCGTGAAGGTGAGGCCTGCGTCAATTGCGGAGCAGCCCTCGAGATCGTGCGCTGCATCGAGATCGGCCACATCTTCAAACTCGGCACCAAGTTCTCCGAGACCTTCGGCGTCAACGTCAGCAACGCCGATGGCGACGTGGTCCCGGTCGAAATGGGCAGTTACGGCATCGGGATCGGCCGCAACATGGCCGCCGCCGTCGAGGCTCACCACGACGACAAGGGCATCGTCTGGCCGGTGGCCATCGCACCGTACGAAGCCGTGATCACGCTCATGCGCGTCGACGACGAGACGCTCGAGGCCGGCACCAAGATCTACGACGATCTCAAACGGGCCGGAGTCGACGTGCTCATCGACGATCGAGACGCCCGGGCCGGCGTGAAGTTCGCCGATGCCGAGTTGATCGGCTTCCCCTACCGCATCACGCTCGGCCCGCGCGGACTCGCCAACGGTGAAGCCGAAGTCACCCGCCGCCAGTCCGGTGAAACCGAGAACGTCCCGATCGCCGGTTTGGTCGACGCCCTCGTACCCGAGATCAACGAAGCGCGCGATGCTGGCCGCCATGGCTGATCACACCGCTCCACCCTCCGACGACGCCCCCTCACCGAACGATCCCGACGTTGCGGGCGAGAGCAATCTCGCCCCCGAGGTTCTCACGATTCCGTCCGGCGTGACGGCCCGCAAGAAGTCAGCGGCATTCCGCCGACATCCTCAGCGCTACATACGAGACACTGACGCCGCAGCCGCGGCGCTCGTTCGTCACCTCGATCGAACCTCCGGTCAGTTCGACATGATCTCGATGAACTCCGACCCGGCCCGCATCGAAGCGGCCGACATCGTCGCCGTGTCGATGCTCTCGTTTCCTGTGTCACCGGTAGCGGCCGCCTGGTTGCTCAGCAGCGAGGGCCAGTGGCTCACCACCGAGATCCTCGCCGACATTCCAGTCAACGATCAGCTCTGGAATTGCGACATCCGATCCATTCTGCGGGCGGCCGATCTCTTCCAATTACTCCGAGCAGAGAGCTCTCAGTTCCCGCAGGTGACGGGATCAGCAGCCATGGGCCAAGCCACCGCCACCCGACTGCTGGCGGCAAAACGTCCACGGCTCGTGCCCATCGACGACCGCGAGGTTCGAGATGCGCTTCGTTATCCGAAGGATTCGCTCTGGTTCCGTCGCTGGCAGGAGACACTCGACGACGAACTCCTCGTTGCGGCCCGTGCCGTCCGAGCCGTCGCGGCCAAGGAACGCCCGGTGGCGGCCGAACTGAGTGAGCTCCGTGTGATCGATGCAGTCGTCAGACGCCGCATCAAGAAACCGCGTTCGAGCTGAGCCCTAATCGATCACGTCTTCGAGGCGATCCCGAAGTTCGTCGAGCGGTGTATTGACCAGCACGGTGTCTTCGATCGACTCGTCATCGATCATCAGCCACGCAAGCACCCCCAACACGGCGCCGACCATCGGAAAGACGAAGAACGCCCAAAGCTGGTAGACGGCGTCGCCGCCGGCGAAGAGGGCCATGCCGAAGCTGCGGGCTGGATTGACCGACGTGTTGTCGATCGGAAGACTCACGAAGTGGATCAATGAGTAGGCGAGACCGATGGCGAGTCCACCGGCGGCCGGCGGGAAGCCGAAGTTGGTGGTGCTGAGAACCACGAACATCAACAGCGCGGTGAGGATGACCTCGGCGATCAGCACAGCCCCGAACCCGAAGAACCCGTTGTCGACACCCCAGAGATTGGCGGCGAAGCTCTCGGGATTGGCATCGAACCCGCCCAGCTGACCTTCGGCGATCAACAGGATCACGAGTCCGGCCAGCGTGGCGCCGGCCAACTGGGCCGCCCAGTAGAGCCAAACCATTCCGGCGTCGATACGACGCATGATCGCCATGCCCAGCGTGATGGCAGGATTGATGTGACACCCCGACACCGGCCCGACGGCGTAGACGGCGATGGTGGCTGCGATACCGAACGCAAGCGCCACACCGAGCGGTCCGACACTCGATCCGGCGAAAACGGCGGTGCCGGCGCCCCCGAGAACCAAAACGAAGGAACCGATGAACTCGGCGCCGAAGACGCGCCCCCGGGAGACGGTGAGAAGGTCAGACATCTCGCTACTCCACCATGATTGCCGACCCGCTGCCACTCAGACGCCGATCTTGTCGACCTCGACGACGGGGTGTCGCATCTTCGGTCGTTCGAACATCGTGATGATTCCGCAGACGGCGAGACCGATTGCGACGGCCCAAGCCAGCTGGTAGCTGCCCGTTTGGTCGACTGACCACCCCACCGCCGGAGCCGACACCGTCAAGCCCATCAGGAAGAAGAGCATGACGATGCCGGTGCCTTTACCGGACTGATCCGAACGTACCGACGAGATGACCGCAAGCATGGCAACGACGTTCCACGCACCGAGGAAGAACGCCACCCCGATGGCCACGAACCACAGGACCCCACCCCCGATCGCCGTTGCGAAGAACAACAGAGACGCAGTCAGCGCTGAACCACAGGCCAGTACGAACAAACCGAGGCGCGGTGAAATGCGGGTCTCGGCCAGTCGACCCCAGATGATTCTGGCCACCATGCCCAGCAAACCACTGAGGGCAACGACCAAGCCGGCTCTGGTCTCGGAGAAACCCAGCTCTTCCTCGGCAAACAAGGGAATGAACCGAGAGATCCCGCCGGCGGCCGACCCGAGGAAGAACGCGTACAGCGCAACTCGATACACAAACCCCGGAAGCCGGTTGGCCACGTCCGCTCGGGCGTCGACGGAAGCACCATGCTTCCAAACACCGTGCTTCGAAACACCGTGCTTCGATCCGGACAACCCGTCTCGGTCGGCAACCGCGACGATCGGTCGATCATCGGCCAGTGTCACGGCGGCGAGCGCGGCCACCGCCAAACAGACGCCACCGTAGATGCCGAGTGCGGCCCGCCATCCGATGAGATTCGACGCTCCGGGCAACGTGAGACCGGCGAGAAAAATTGCGAGCTGGACTCCCGACTGTTTGAGTCCGGTGATCGTGCCCCGCTCGCCCGCAGACAGCCGCTCGGCGATGAGCTTGTTGGTGGCCGAGTTGGCCCAGCCCTGCGGGATACCGGCCACCAACGACGACACGAGAAGCAGCCAGAAAACCGGCGACAGCGCCGATCCGAAGAGCCCGGCCGAACTGAGCATGCAGGTAATGATCACCGACCGCTTGGCCCCGATTCGGTCGGTCAACGTTCCGAACCCGGGGGCGATGAGGGCCCCGATCAGGGTGTTCGCCGCTCCGAGCAGACCGATCTGCACACGGGTGATCTCGAGTTCATCGATGAGTGTGACGGCGAGGACCGACAACGCGAACAGCTGGAAGGTCGATGCGGCCATTGTTCCGATCAATACCGCTACGAATCGACCTCGGCCATGCGTCACCGACGCACTCTAGGTACCGCCGTCGACCAGTGGGGAATTATCGTGACGCTGCTCGCACCACCACTACTGCGGCGGAGCCGAGCGTTCAGATCCTGACGGTGGCGGTGGTGCCCTCACCGACCGACGAATCAATCTCCAGGACGCCGCCCATCTTCTCCACGATCATGCGAGCGAGGCTCAAACCAATACCCACCCCGGGAATCGAGGTGGTCTCGGCTCCGAGCCGATCGAACGGTTCGAAGAGGCGAACGAGTTGGTCTTCGGACATCCCGTTGCCCGTGTCTCGGATGGTGATTGCAACGTCGTGTTCAGCATTGACGAGCGGCTCGACCGCGATCGTGACCGAGCCCCCTCGGATGTTGTACAACACCGCGTTGGAGAGCAGCTCGGCCAACACCTCGACCAGTCGGCGATGGTCGGCCATCGCCGAGATCTCGACCCCACCTGCCGGGCCCACCAGCTGCACACCCCGCTCGTCGGCCAGCGCCTGCACGCGACCGATGGCATCGGACACGACGTCGGACAGCGGAACCGCCGTGAGGGCGAGGTGGAGCTCCGTGGACGTCAAACGCGTGACGTCGAGGACGTTCTCGACCAAGGACAGGAGGTGTTGGCCACTGGACTGAACCTCGGCGAGCAGTTGACGGCGCTGACTGTTCGGTTCGTCGAGCAGCAACAGCTCGGTGAAACCGAGGACCGAGTTGAGCGGCGTGCGAAGCTCGTGGCTGATCCGTGACAGGAATCGATCCTTCATGGCATTCGCCAGCTCGGCCTCGTCTCGGGCCGTGGCAACCAGTGCCGCCGCTTCCCGGCGGGTGAGCGCGGCGCCGATGGCGTTGGCCACCGCAGAAACCTGCCGGATGACGGTTTCTGGCCACAAGGCCTTGCGATGAATGGCGTTGAAGCCGAGTGAACCGCGAACTTCGCCGTAGACGACAACCGGCACCGACAACATGGATCGGACGTCGTAGATCCCGAACGAACGGCGTTCGGCATCGGCCTCGGCCGGGAGCTTCGTGAGGTCTGGAGCGTGCACCCGACCGAAACTCTTCAGGATGTTGTGGCTCCAGGAGAAATCGTCGGTCCGAAGGCCCTGAACGTATTCCTGTTGCCGTTCGATTCCGATACCGCACCACTCATGGGTGCAACTGAGCGTCGTACCATCCTCGGAAAATCGGATCAGGTAGGCGCGATCGACCTCGGCCGCTTTTGCGATCTCCTCGAGAACACTTTCGATCACCGCATCGAGCTCGTGGTTCTGGGCCTGGGCCAACTTCAGCGATACCGAGCTGAACACCTCCAAGGCGGCGGCCCGGAACCTCGTGATGTTTCGCTCCTGCTCGGACCACTCTTGCAACGGTCGGATCAAGATCAGTGCAGCCGGTTCTTTGTTCCATCGGATCACCGTGGTTCGTACTTCTACGTCCAAGGCCGTGCCATCGAGCCGAAGGATGGCTTCCTTGGCCCAACGATCCGTTTCCGAGTTGGTGGCGAGGCGTTCGCTTCTGCCGGCCAATGTCGGCACGAGATCGGCCGGGACCAGATCAACCGAAGGTCGTCCGATCAGGTCCTCGGCTCGGGCCGCGCCGTAGAGGAGGAGACCGGCCGGATTCACCGCCACGATGATTCCGTCGCATTCCACGAACACGCCGTCGGACATCAGCGCGAAGAGATACTCCTGTCCCTCAACAGACCATTCCACGAATGACACTGTTTGATCATCGGTGGAGAAGGCGCGACATCGCGCCTCCACCCGTAGATCTTGACAAATACTTGATGTTTTCCAGTATCGGAGTTGAAGGTCGTCGCCGATACTGATCTATGTGCGGCTTGCACGCACACAGTTCGTGGTTCTCAGCTTCGGCCACCGCCGGAGGCTGAGAATCCAACCCGAGCCTTCGGGCTTGGTCCAGAGGATGGGCGCTCGGCAATGCCGCCGCCCGCTGAGCGCCCTCCTCTGAAACTCGAGTCGAGCCGGCAACCCCGCCGGCGGGGGACGAGAACGTTCCGCCGAGTTGCCATGTGAGCCTCCGCTGCGCGCTGCAGATCCGGAGGGCGTTGCAGATCCGGTGGGCGTTCCAAACGTGAGAATATCCCGTTCGTAGCTTCTGCTCTAGGGTGTGAGCCCGACAGTTTGTGAGGGACGCTGTGACTGAGAGACGCTGTGACTGAGGGACGCTGTGACTGAGGAGTTATTCGTACCCGACTTCGGGGGCAGCGTCTCATTCGATCCCGACTTTCTCCCGCATGTCCCGACACCGAGCGCGTCGTTCGATTTCGTTCGTGAAACCGCAGTGGCCAACTGGGCGTTCTTCGAAGTTCTGGGTCATGACCCTCTGGAACGACCGACGCTCAGCTTCGACGAGCTCGGACACCAAGACGCCCGCGGAACAAGCCGACAACACCTGCTCGAACACATCCGGGCCGACGGCGATCCGACCCCGATTCTGCGACAGTTCGTTCGCAGCGACGGCTCATTGTTCTGGGGTCAGCTGCTCAGCTCGCCGCTACGAAGCGACATCGGCGCCATTCGGGGCCTTCACGTCTCGATTCATGAACTTCCCGCCGAACTCCTCGACGGTGTCACCGCGGGCGGTCGCTCATCCACCACGGAGGCCTTTGTGGCCAGCGTCGGTCACGAACTCCGCTCGCCGTTGCACAGCATCGTGGGCCTGGCCGAACTCCTGGCCGACACTCCCGATCTGACGGCGGACAACCGTGATCTCGCCCGGGCCGTTCTCGAACAGGCATCGACACTGGGCCGACTCGTCGACGATCTTCTCGACTACTCCAAGATCTACGGCTCGGCGGTTTCACTCGATCTGAGTGAAGTGTCACCCACCGAGGTCTGCCGAGCCGTGCTGAGCATCCATGAACGCAAGGCGGCCGTCAAGGACATCGACCTCCAGCTTTCAATCGATCCGAAGACACCGGCCCGCTTCGTGTCCGACCGGCTTCGGGTACAACAGATCTTGACCAACCTGGTGGGCAATGCGGTGCGATACAGCGATGCCGGCGTGATCGAGGTGCGCGTCGATGCGCCGGGCTCGAACCAGTTGCGGTTCGTTGTTGCCGACAACGGCCCCGGCATCGACGTCGAGTTCATCCCCAGTCTCTTCGAGCCGTTCACCCAAGGCCATCAGCGGCTCACCGGTTCGGGGCTCGGGTTGGCGATCGTCAAGCGACTCACCACGATTCTCGGGGGTTCGATCGGTGTCGAGTCGACTCCAGGTTCGGGTTCTGCGTTCACCGTCCTCCTTCCCCTCACCACTCGGCCCCGGCAGACGATCCGTGTCTCTCCCGCTCCCACCTTGGCGACGCAACGGCCATTGGCCTCGGGCCATGTGATGGTCGTCGAAGACGAGGCGGTCAATCAGCTCCTCGCGACCAGCCAGCTCACCAAACTCGGTTATCTCAACACGGTCGTCGACAATGGTCGAGAAGCCCTCGAGTTGTTGGAAGACGCCCGTTCCCACGGAAAGGCGTTCGTCGCAGTTCTGATGGACTGGCACCTTCCCGGCATGGACGGGCTCGAAACCACTCGCCGCCTACGGGCCACCGAGGCCGAGCGTCCCGACGAGCCCCACGTGCCGGTCATCGGGCTGACGGCCAACGCAATGCTGGGCGATCGCGAGAAGTGCCTGACGGCCGGAATGGACGAGTTCCTGGCCAAACCCGTGAGCATCAGTCAACTGGCCGACGCGCTCGAGACGTGGATCTGCCCGATCAACGCTGCCGCCACGGAGCCATTGCTCGACAAATCGGTGCTCGAGGCCCTCAGCGAGGAACTCGGCGACACCTTCGGTCTTTCGAATCTTCTCGAAACCTTCCTGGCTGAGCTGCCGGCCCGGCTCGAACCGATCAGACGGTCGCTCCAGAACGAAGCAGTCGATTCCCGGGATCTGCATCGCGCTGTGCACAGTCTGAAGTCGACGAGCGCCCTGATCGGATCACCGATCCTGTCTTCGGCCTGCGCTGAACTCGAGTCGTTCATTCGCGGCAGTGATCACCCGATCACCAAAGCGGGGGCCGAGAACTGGTTCAAGGCGACACTGAGGCTCGCCCTCCGCCTGGAGAACGAAGTGGTGGCTCAGCTCGCGGTCACCGACATCCGGTAGCCGACTCCCCGCACGGTCTTCAGGTGGGTGATGCCCTCCCGATCGATCTTCTTGCGGAGGTTCGCCACGTGCACATCGACCACGTGGTCGTCGCCCACCCAACCCTCGCCCCAGACCCGGTCGAGCAGTAGTTGCCGGGCGTGCACCATGTGGGGCCGAGCACTGATCTGGTCGAGCAGGTTGAACTCGATGCGAGTGAGCGCGAGTTCCTCGTCGCCCCAGAACACTTCACGGGTGAGCGGGTTGATCCGAAGGTCGCCGAAGGTGCGCACATCGGACTTCGCGTCGCTCGAGGCTCGCGGACGCCGCATCATGGCGCCGATTCGGGCCACGAGTTCTCGGGACGAGAAGGGCTTGGTGAGGTAATCGTCGGCCCCGACGGCGAGACCGACCAACTTGTCGACCTCATCGGCTCGAGCGGTGAGCATGATCACGTAGGCGTCGGACGCCTGACGGAGACGCCGGCACACCTCGACCCCGTCGATACCCGGGAGCACGATGTCGAGAATGACGACCTCGGGCGAATAGCTGTCCAAGAGCGCAAGGGCCTCTTCCCCGGTTGCGACCGTGCGGCATTCGTGCCCACCCCGCTCGAGGGCCACTCCGATGATGGCCGCGTACTCCGGCGAATCTTCGACGACGAGGACGCGATTCGCCCGGGCCGGATTCAAGTTCTGTTGGTCGACCATGGGTTTGGTTGCCGCCATCTCTTCTCGCGGTGGTTCAGCCGCCCATCGAAGATAGCCGAGTCGGGTTGTTCCTCGCACGGAAGGCCACCCATTCCACCAATCCTGACTACCCTGCTGAGAATGCCCGAGCCAACCTGGCGGCGTCGTCTCGAGAGTCTTCTGGGACTGCCCGCAACCGAGGGCAACCGGATCGACATCCTGCGTAACGGGGACGAGATCTTCGCCGCCATGTTGGATGCCATACGAACGTCGAGACGCTGCGTCGACTTGCTGACGTTTGTGTACTGGCGGGGCGACATTGCCGACGCCTTCGCCGAAGCGCTCGCCGAGCGGGCCGAGTCAGGAGTGCGGGTGCGGGTGTTGCTCGACACGCTGGGATCGCGCCACATCGAGCAGAGGTTGCTCGACCTGATGCGAGGAGCCGGGGTTGATGTGCGCTGGTTTCGTCCGCTCCACCCCAAGTACAGCAAGAACTACAGCCGCGCCAATCACCGCACTCACCGGAAGATCCTGCTGTGCGACGAACTGATCGGTTTCACGGGCGGAGTCGGCATCGCCCAGGAGTGGACCGGAAATGCTTCGGGCCCAGACGAATGGCGAGACACCCATTTTCGAGTACGAGGCCCGGCCGTTGCCGGGTTGCACGGTGCGTTCATCGACAATTGGATCGAAACCGGCCCCATCGCCATCGACGCCGCATACGACCTGTTTCCCGAACAGGTTGCGGTGGGATCATCGGTCGTACAAGTCATTCGTGGCGCGGCCGAAGCAGGCAGCAACGACGTCGCCAATCTGATGGAGATCCTGATCCACGAAGCCGAGCAACGGCTCTGGATCACCACGGCCTACTTCAACCCCGACGCCGAGTTGATGGCCCTGCTGATCGATGCCGCAAATCGAGGCGTCGACATCGAAGTGTTGGTTCCCGGACAACACGCCGACAAGCGGTTCATCCAGATCGTCGGCGAGGCTCGTTACGCCCGACTCCTCGATGCCGGGATCACGGTGCGGATGTATCGCACGTCCATGCTCCACGCCAAGATCATGACCGTCGACGGTCAGGTGGCAACTGTTGGTTCGGCCAACATCAATCAACGCAGCGCCCAATACGACGAGGAGGTCAACCTCGTGATCTTCGATCCCGCCGTGGTGGCCGAACTGGAATCAGACTTCCGGAAGGATCTGGCCCAGAGTGAAGCGATCGATCCGAGCGACTGGGCCGAACGCAGCCGGTTCCAACGAGCGGCCGAACGGGCTGCCTCCGTTGTTGCCGATCTGATTTGAGTCGCCTGCCCTGTTTTCGATTGCACCGTTAGTCTGCGGCGGTGCCACAAGCAGTCTCTCAGATCGAAAACGGCACGGAGGCGGTCGAGCACAAGCGGGCAGGCTCGGTCATCCCGTTCCTTGCCTTTCTGGGAATCCTGCTGGCCTTCGGCATCGATGTGGCCCTTCCCGCCTTCGACGAAATTCGCTCGGGCTTCCAACTCGATTCGTCCGGTAACTCCGTTTCACTCGTTGTCACCGTCTACTTCATCGGGCTGGCGTTCGGGCAACTGATCTACGGGCCGTTCTCGGATCGATTCGGTCGGATCCCGGCGCTTCAAGTCGGACTCACCCTCTACGCCATCGGCGCGCTCGCTGCTGCGCTCGCACCGTCGTTCGGATTCCTGCTCGCAGCGCGGTTGGTCTGGGGACTCGGAGCAGCCGGACCTGGTGCCCTCCGTGTCGCCATCGCCCGGGATCTCTTCGACGGCGACGACATGGCCCGTATCGTCACGATCGTCACGGCCGTGTTCATGATCGGGCCCATCTTCGTTCCCGTCGTCGGCGAGGGACTTCTCCTGCTCGGCCCATGGCAGATCGTCTTCTACGCCGGGTTGGTGCTCGCCGTCATTGCTTCGGGTTGGGCCGCCCGATTCGGAGAGAGTCTCCCGGTCGAACGACGACGGACGTTGGCCTTCCGTCCGATCTACGACACGGCCCGGGTCGTCTTCTCCAACCGCACCACAATGGGCTACATCGCGGCCCAGACCTTTTCCGGGGCCGCCTTCTTCGTCTATCTCGGGAGTTCCCAACCGATCATCGACCGGATCTACGGCCGAGCCGACCAGTTCGCCTTCATCTTCGGCGGGCTGGGGCTCGTGATGGTTCTGTTCCTGCTGGTCAATGATCGGCTGATCAGACGATTCGGCACGTTCACCATGGTGCGTATCGCCGGACGTGCGGTTCTGATCCTCTCACTCGTCGGGCTCGCCCTCTCCCTGACCACCGACGGTGTCCCGCCAATCGGTTGGTGGCTGGTCTGGGCCGCACTTTGCAACGCGTTGATCATCACGCTCTCACCGATGTGCAGTGCCCTGGCCCTCGCGCCCATGGGCGACAAGGCCGGGATGGCATCTGCCATTCTCGGTGCGATCACCGTGGCCGGCGGCGCTCTGCTCGCCGCGGTCGTCGACAGTCAGATCGTTGACACCGTCACCCCGATGGCCGTTGGTTACGTGGTCTATTCGCTTCTGATGGTGGGATCCATCCGATGGGCCAACACCGGTGCGGATCTCACCGTCACGTGAAGTCGATGGCCAAGCTCGACTTGTCGATCCGGGCGAGCACCGAGTTGAGGATCCGAGCATCGTCATCGAATCCCATTGGATCGTCGAGGTCTTCTTCGGCGTCGTCGGCCAGGAGGAAGTACTCCGCCGCCCCCCGAATGAGTGCTCGCTCCGTGTCGGTGTAGCCGTCGTCGCTCGTGAGGAGTTCTTCGAAGACCTCGGCGATCCTGTCGGCCATCTCGAGGTCGGTTTGGGGCGTGGCCATCGAGTGAATCTGGCCCCGGTGCATTCGAACGAGACCTGCCACGTCGGCGAGCTCGATGGAGCTCGTGGGCATACACAAGCGTTCGAAGCGGGCGTGGGCCTCGGGCTCGATGATCTGGTCGACGTCGAAACGGCTGGACGAGTCACTCACTCGGCCAGTCTTGCATCTCGGGAAGGAGCATGCCTTGCGTTGTTCCGCGCTTGTTCATCTCGACGAGGACGAACGGCAGGGCCCCCGCTGTTTCAATGGATCTGTTGTTCCCATCGAACGATCGCCTGCCTTTGACCAGCGACCCGGGGACACGAGCACACGATGACGAGCACACGATGACGGGGACACGATGACGGACCTGACCACAAGCGATGAACCTGAGGCGGCACTGCCTCCGCCACCCGGCGACAACGACGCGGTCGGATCTCCGGCCCGCATGGCACGCCTGAAACACACCACCGCGGCGCGCTGGATGCATTGGATCAACTTCCCGCTCCTCACGATCATGATCTGGAGCGGGATGAGGATCTATTGGGCCGACCTCCAAGATCCCTACCGGATCTCGATCGGCAACAACCAACTGTTCGAATTCTGGCCTGGCTTCGTCAATGAGAAACTCGGACTCCAACAACGCCTGGCCCGAGGTATGGCCTTCCATTTCACGTTTGGTTGGTTGTTCACCATCAACGGCATCGCCTACGGCCTCTACTTGTGGCGCAGCGGCGAATGGCGACAACTCGTTCCCGAACGCAACACCTTCCGTGACAGCACCAAGGTCTT
>JBBKXQ010000026.1:0-3880 GCA_037969565.1 Acidimicrobiales bacterium
TTCATGATGCTCCTCCCTCATGCCCGGAAATCGGGCGCCTGAAAGAACAGACGAACTGCTTCGCATCGCGGGTGACATCAATCGGCTACGGATCCTCAGGTTTGTTTCCATCCCATCGATCGGGGCGGATGGCGTAGATTGCCGCCCATGGCTGCTCGTACGGCACATACGGACCTGGTTCTTCGGGCCGATGGGTTGGTGCGTTCGTTCGGTGACCGTCGAGCAGTCGATGACGTGTCGTTCGAGATCGCGCGAGGTGAATCCTACGGATTGCTCGGACCGAATGGTTCCGGGAAGACAACGACCATTTCGATGCTCGCTGGGATTCTCGTGGCCGATAGCGGCACGGTCACGCTGGCCGGAAAGCCGCTCACACCGAAGTCCGTGGATGCCAAGCGGGCGATCGGCCTGGTTCCGCAGGAGATCGCCCTCTACCAGGACCTCACCGCAAAGGAGAACCTTCGCTTCTTCGGCCGGTTGCAGGGGCTCAAGGGCAAACACCTACAGCTTCGAATCGATGCGGTTCTCGAGATCGTGGGGCTCGCCGATCGGGCCGATGATCGGGTCGACGAGTTCAGCGGCGGGATGAAACGCCGGGTGAACATTGCCGCTGGGCTGCTGCATGAACCACAACTCATCGTGCTCGACGAACCCACGGTTGGTGTCGATCCGCAGAGCCGAAACCAGATTCTCGACAGTATCGAGGTGCTCGGCGGGGAGGGGGTCGCGGTGCTCTACACCACGCCCTACAGGGAGGAGGCCGAGCGGCTCTGTGATCGGATTGGCATTCTCGATGCCGGCCGTCTGATCGCCGAAGGCACCCAAAGCGAGCTGGTCAGCCGCATCGGTGAGGGTGATCTGATCATCGTCGACACGCCAATCCTGGGCGACGGTGATCTTCAGGCGCTGCTGTCCACGGTGGAAGAGGTGCCCGGCGTGATCAGGGCAGAGGTGACGACTCGTGGCATCGAGGTCGTTACCCGGGAGGGCCACACGACGCTCGGCCCATTGGTTGCGGCATTCACCTCGCGGAACGTCGAAATCACGGGGCTCCAGCTTCGGGAGCCGAACCTCGAGGCCGTCTTCCTCGACCTCACCGGCCGCGCGCTGCGAGACTGAACGTGCTCACGATCGCTCGAGCCGAGTTGTTGCGTGGCGTACGATCGCGTTCGGCGATCATCACCGCGGTGATTGCGCCCCTGTCACTCGCCATCGTGTTCGGACTCATGTTCGGATCGAGCTCATCACCCAGATTCGCTATCGGGTTGGTCGATGAGGCTCGGTCGCCCGTTTCGGCACAGATCGTTTCGTCGTTGCTGGACAGCAGCGACCCAGCCACGGTGACGTTCGTCGAGGTCCCATCAGCCGGCGAAGCTGAAACGCAGGTCGATGACGACATGACGGGCGCCGCCATCGTCTTTCGGACGCCCGCTGATCAAGCTGCAAGTGACGCTGGCACGTTGGCGTTGACGGTGATCGAGAGTCCGGCCAGCCCGCTCTCGAGCCAGGTGGCGCAGTCGGTTGCCGGCAGCATCGCGACCTCGATCGAGACCGGCGGTCAGCCGCCGACTCCGCTCACCCAGCTAGAGGTGGGTGGTCGGGAACTGTCGGCGCCCGCTTACTTCGGGGCATCCATGGCCATCCTGCTGCTCTTCTTCTCTACCGGTTTGGCGGCTCAGTCGATTCTGGAGGACAAACAGACCCGCACGCTGGACCGGATGCTGTCGGGACCCACCACGATCTGGTCGGTGCTCATCGGCAAAGTTCTGGCGGTCGCCGCCCTCGCCATCGGCGGCTTCATCGTCGTGTGGTTGGTCACCTCTCTGCTGTTCGGCGCTGCGTGGGGCAACCCGGCCGCGGTTTTCGTGCTCATCGTGTGCACCGTGATCGCACTCGCCGGTGTTGCCACGTTCGTTGGCGGGTTCGCGACGACGCCGCAGCAGGCGACCACGTTGACGGCGGTGGTCACGTTCGGACTGAGTCTGCTCGGTGGAAACTTCACCGGTCCGGCCGATGCGCCCGCCGCACTCAGAATCCTGCGGCGATTCACCCCCAATGGGCGTGCACTCGAAGCGTTCACCGAGCTGAGTGTGGATGCTGCCTCGTTCAGCTCGGTCAGTAGAACGCTCGCGATTCTGGTGGTGTTCGGGCTGTGCTTCGGCACCCTCGGCCTGCTGCGACTACGGCGAACGGTTGGCCACTGATGTGGCCTGCGATCAGCGCGTTCGTGGGTGCCCAGCTGAAGCAGCAGAGCCGCGACCGTACCTCGGTCTTCTTCATGCTCATTCTGCCGTTGGCGATCATCGTCATCATCGGATCGACCTTCGGTGGAGTGCAGACGCTCGAGATCGCGGTCCTCGGTCCCGACGATGCAACGACGGCGGCGATCGTCCAGCAGCTCGACGCTGAGAAGAACGTCGAAGCAGAGCGCCGCAGCGATCTCAGTGAGGTGCGAGGCGACATTCGTCGATTCGATCTGGAAGGTGCCGTGGTCCGCAACGACGACGGCACTTACGGGTTCCTGTCGAACGGTGCCGACGAGGCTGCGTTCGCGGCACGGTCTGCTGCTCAGCGCGTGGTCGACGAGGTCGAGGCGGGAGCCGACGGATCGACAGCCATTCCCGTCTCGCTGGTGTCGGTTGGCGAGGACCGCCTGGCAGGCCAGGGCGCGTTCGCCCTCACCGCTGCCCAGAATCTCGTGCTCTTCGTGTTCATCTCGTCGCTGGGTGCCGCCGCTCTTCTGGTGCGAGCTCGTCAATCCGGCGTACTCCGGCGAAGCCTCGCTGCGCCTGTGAGCGCAACGGCGATCGCGGTCGGCGTTGGCGCAGGTTGGATGGCGCTAGCGCTTGTCCAGACCGGGATCATCATGGTTGTCGGATCGCTTGCGTTCGGTGTCGATTGGGGCGACCCGCTGGCTGCGGCCATTCTCGCCGTCACCTTCTGCCTTGTGGGTACCGCCGCTGGACTGCTGATGGGCTCGGTGTTCTCATCGGAACAGACTGTGGGTGCGGCGACGGCACCAATAGCGCTGGTTCTTGCCGCCATTGGTGGCTGCATGGTCCCGAGCGAGGTCTTTCCGCCGTTCCTGCAGACGCTCTCGAAGCTGACGCCGCACTACTGGGCGATCGAGGCTTGGAAGGATCTGATGTTCGACGGGGCGTCGCTCTCCGGAATCGTCGTGAACCTCGTGGCGCTGTTGGGATTTGCCGCAGCGCTCCTGTCGATGGGCGGAGTGGCGCTGCGCCGAGTGATGCTCACGGCGTAGTGTGCGCAGGTTCCTGTCGGCCCGGTGTTGACAGCTGCTTGCTGGGGACGATCATGTCGGGACGAAGAGTAGGCATTCGACGCTGGGGGTGCACCAATCGCCCTCCGTGGCCTCGGTCAGAGGAGCAAGGTGTGGCAAGGCGGAACGGTCCATGATCACGAGTTTTCCGAGTACGAGTGGGTCGTCGCCCAACAGGAGGATTTGTTTCTTGGCTTTGAAGGGACCGGAGCCTTCGCTGTCGGTGACTTGTGCTCGCTCGACGATCTCGCGAGTCACCGTGTCGATCCCGTCGACCCGGAAGGTCACCTGGTCGGAGAGTATGGCCGCCTCGATCCGGTCCACCCCGTCCATACGCAATTGAGCCACACCGCCGGGGAGTTCGCCGTCGACGTCGAGTCCGAGCTGTTCGATCGACGGCACCAGCGACAGGTATGTTCCGGCTGCTACCTCGTTGACAGTCGCCGTGCCGCAGCCGGCGATCAAGATGGCGCTCACCAGCAAGGCTGCCGCGACATGACCCATGACGCCGTCACGATCTCGCACCCATCGCATCATGACCCCATCGTCTCCTCACTGGCGCGGTCATGACAGTGGCGAACGTCCCGCTGCCCTCGC
>JBBKXQ010000027.1:0-8063 GCA_037969565.1 Acidimicrobiales bacterium
AATGACCGATTGTTCGTTGTCCCCCGTGACCATGTACTCCTCGCGCACTCTCGACAGGAGGAACACCTCGTAGTCCATCGACAGGCCGAACAGAATGGCGAACATGAACAGCGGGATGAACGACACGATCGGCACGGTCGTTTCCAAGCCAACCAGCCCCTTGCCCCATCCCCATTGGAACACCATCACCAGCACGCCATATGCCGCGCCGATGCTCAGCAGGTTCAGAATGGCAGCCTTGAGCGGGACGACGATCGACCGGAACACGACCATCAACAGGATGAACGAGAGCAGGACCACGGCGCCGATGAAAGCGGGGAGCCGCTCCCGGACCCGGCCTCCGACGTCGCCGAAGTTGGCGGTGGACCCCCCGACGTGAGCCGTGGCCGCGCTGTCGGCCAGGACGACCGGGATCACCTCACGGCGCAAGCGCTCGACAGTCACGAATGTTGCGTCCTGGGGCGACGTCGTCGGGAACGCGATGATCGTGGCGAGGCCGACGGTCGTATCGATCTCCGGTGGGGCGACACCTGCAACACCGGGATCAGCAGCAATCACTGCCGCAAGCGGTTCGACGACCGACGGGTCACCGGCGAGATCGACCGCGATGAGCAACGGGCCGTTGATCCCAGGTCCGAATCCTTCGGCGACGAGGTCATAGGCGCGACGCTGGGTCTTCGACTCGGGCAGGGTGCCATCGTCAGGAAAGCCAAGCCGTAACCACAGCACCGGCGCCGCCAACGCCAACAGCACAACCGTCACGCCGATCGCGTAGGGCCAGGCGTGACGCGACACGTGGCGCCCCCATCGTTCCCACCCGGCACCGACCGTGCCCGAGCGGTGGCGACGGTGGATCCCCAACCGGTCGATCCAAAGACCGGCGAGACCCAAGAAAGCGGGCAAGAGCGTGAGCGATGAGGCGACCATGATGAGGACGAGGACCGAGATGGCCACCCCAGCGGCCGTCACGAATGGAACTCCCGCGACTGCGAGCCCGAGAATTGCGATGACCACGGTGCCACCGGCAAAGAGCACGGCCTGCCCGGCCGTCGCGACAGCGCGGCCCGCGGCCTCGGGCACCGACATCCCGCGATGGAGGTATTCGCGATGGCGGGTGACCAGGAAAAGGGCGTAGTCGATACCGACTCCGAGCCCGATCATGCTGGCGAACTGCGGCGCCCAACTCGGGATGTCGATGAGGTAGGTGACGAGGCTCATCGAACTGATGCCGAGTGCGAGCCCGAACAACGCCATACCAATCGGTAGACCCATGGCAATCAACGAACCGAACGCGATCAGCAGGATCACGACCGCGGCGAGGAGTCCAAAGATCTCGCCGAGTCCCGTCTGGGGTTCGTCGAACGCGAAGAACAGGTCACCGCCGAGTTCGATCTGCAGCGGCGACCCGGCGCGGACGTCGGCAATGACGGCCTCCAACCGCTCGAGGTCGCCACGTTCGAGATCGTTCTGCACCGGATATTGGACGCTGATCAGCGCGACGCGACCGTCGGGCGAGATGGTGCCACTCGCGATCGCCGCCTCGCGACTATCGCCGAGAGCTGTAGCCGCGTCACTCGTTGCGAGCACTTTCGGCAACGACGCGACCGCGGCCTGGACGTCGACCAAGGCGCGCTGAGTGTCCGGCGAGTCGAAGAATGTTGCGTTGGCATCGAGGGGCGTCATCACGACTCGGGCGGTGAGGCCCGCTTGATCCGACTGAACAGCGCTCAGCAGTTCGGCCGCTTGTTGCGAGTCGAGACCGGGCACGTCAAAGCTGTCTTCGAAGTCACCGCCCGCAGTCTGCGCGGTTGCGACCACGATGACCGACACGAGCAACCACGCGCCGATCACGGTCCAGGGGCGGGAGGCGGCGAACCGTCCGAGTCGGTACAGGGCTGATGACATTCGGGTACTCCTTCAACGGGTGAGACGGCGCCACGGCCGGCGGCAACCTCGTCATGGTGCCCATCGAGCCCGATCGGGGACATCGGTGCTTCGGTCGTTTCCGGGTCGCCCATTCGGTTGGTTGCCGAACCGTCCTTTCGGCCGATCCGGCGGGGTGCGCCGGTCTCTACGCTGGTGTGATGTCCAATCCTGTTGTCAGCGCCCTGCTGGCGACGCCCCGCGTCCCGGATCCACCGGTGCGGGTGTGGCGCGACTGGATGCTCGTCGGGCTGTTGGTGCCAACGGCCATCCTGGAGGGGGTGCTGCGCGAGCAGATCGTGTGGCGACCTGTGGCTGTTGTCATCGTCGCGGCGCTGACGCTCACGCTGCTCTGGCGTCGAACGCATCCGTTGGCGATGCTGGCGCTCTGGTTCTGCGTGACAATCGGTCTCGACGTCGTCACGCGGATCGTCGAAGGCAATCCGGTCGAGGTCTACACCGCGGCATTCGTGCTCGTACTGCCATATTCGCTGTGCCGCTGGGCATCGGGCCGCGACGTAGCGATCGGGCTGGGGATTCTCGCGGTCGTGCTGGTCGTCGTCAACGTGGCTGATCGCTCGACGCTCGGCGACGTGATCGGCGGAACGATCGTGTTGATCCTGCCCGCTATCATCGGCTTGGAGGTACGCAACCTGACCGGCAAACGTGATCGCGACCGCGAGCAGGTGAAGGTGCGCGAGCGCGAGTTGCTCGCTCGGGATCTCCACGACTCGGTCGCACACCACGTCTCAGCGATCCTGATCCAGGCGCAGGCGGGTCGCATCGTGGCCGCATCACGACCGAGTGCGGCAACCGAGGCGCTCGAGGTCATCGAGCAAGCCGCGTCGCGTACGTTGGTCGAGATGCGCAGCATCGTTGCCGCCCTCCGCGTCGGTGACGATGCGGAGCTGGCCCCGCAGCCGGGAGTCACCGACATCGCCGAGCTGGCCCGCCCGCGGTCGGACGGGCCCGACGTTCACGTCACGCTGCACGGCGACCTCGACGATCTTCAACCAGCGATCGGAACCGCGCTGTACCGGTTGTCGCAGGAATCGATCACGAACGCTCGGCGCCATGCCCGCCATGCACGAAAGGTAGAGGTGCACGTCATCGGAGATGCCGAGCAGGTCCGGCTGAGCGTCACCGACGATGGCGACGCTCAGGTGTTCGATCCCACATCGGTGACCGGTTTCGGGCTCCTCGGGATGGCCGAACGCGCATCGCTGCTCGGAGGTTCGGTGCACGCAGGCCCACGACTCCCCCGCGGATGGTCCGTCGAGGCCAACTTCCCTCGAACCGGAACGCCGTCATGACCATCCGGGTGCTCGTCGCCGACGATCAGGAACTCGTGCGCACCGGGCTGTCGATGATCCTCGACGCACAGCCGGACATCTCGGTCGTCGGTCAAGCGCGCGACGGGCAGGAGGCGGTCGAGCTTGCGGAGCATTTGCGCCCTGACGTTTGCTTGTTCGACATCCGGATGCCGCGCCTCGACGGGATCGAAGCCACGAGGCGACTCGCCGGACCGGACGTCGCCGAACCACTCGCGGTTGTCGTCATCACCACGTTCGACCTCGACCAGTACGTCCACGGCGCGTTGAAGGCAGGAGCGCGCGGGTTCTTGTTGAAAGACGCTGGGCCCGACCTTCTCATTCAAGCGATTCATGCGGCAGCGAACGGTGACGCTTTGATCGCCCCGAACGTGACTGCCCGCCTACTCGCTGCCTTCTCCAACTCGATGCGGGGCGCCGATCCCGCACAACCGATCGAGCCGCTGACCAACCGCGAGGAGGAAGTACTCCTGACCGTCGCGGCTGGCCGGACGAACGCCGAGATCGCAGCTGAGCTCCATGTCAGCCTGAGCACCGTCAAGACGCACCTCGGCAGCTTGATGAACAAGCTCGGAGCCCGCAACCGCGTCGAGATCGCAATGTGGGCCCACGAAACGGGCCGTGTCAGTCGTTGACCGGTGCGATCGCGGGCAGGGCCAGGAGCCGGTGCGGTTCCCACCCCACGCCCGTCATCTGAACAGCCTCCGACTTTGGACTCTACTTTCGAACGGTCGGTCGGGTGAGTGTGCAGCGCAGGAACGATGTCACCGCCACCGCTCGAGAAAGCTTGGTTCCACGATGACCATGTCCACACGCTCACCCACACCGGTTCCATCAAACTCGCCGGGGAGCGTGCCCGCTATACCCGACGGCGAGAATGCGGCGGGGCCACCGACGCCCGACAGCAACGTCCCTCGCCTCGGATCGCGTTTCGGATACTTGGTGGCGCTCGCGATGACCGGCGCCACCGGCATCTCCTTCGCCCTGGCGTTGACGGCTGTCCCCAACGACGTCCCCTATCCGTTCTCGAGCGACGTGGTCGCCGACCGTTGGCCCAGCGAATACCTGTGGATGTACCCCGCCATGGTGCTGATGCTCCTCTTCGTCGCCTTCATCGCGACGGTGCACGAGTTCGCCCCTCCAGAGCGCAAGATCTTCAGCCTGATCGCGTTGAGCCTCGCGATCATCGCGGCCGCAGTCCTGCTCATCGACTACTTCGTCCAGGTCACGGTGATGCAACCGAGCCTCAACAAGGGCCAACTCGACGGCTGGGCGATGCTCACCATGTACAACCCGAACGGTGTCTTCATCGCTCTAGAGGAACTCGGATACCTACTCATGAGCCTCGCCCTCGCCGTTCTCGCTCCGGTATTCATACGGAAGAACAAGGTGGAGCGAACGCTCCGCTGGCTCCTCGTCCTGAGCTCCGCCACCGTGGCTGGCGCGCTCGTCGCCGTCTCGTTGGCTACCGGAATTGATCGCGGATACCTCTTCGAGGTCATCGTCATCTCCATCGTCTGGTCGACACTCATCGTCGCTGGACCACTCGTCGCAGTCGTACTCCGGCGCGCCACCGAGTAGTCCCACCTCGCAGGACCTCGAGCCGAAGACCAAACCTGGGCTGAGGGCGAGTGTGTGCGGCGTGCTCAGCTGCAAGTATGGCGGCATGCCCGGGTCGCCGAGATGAATCGCATCCACCGCTTGGACCTCGGCCATGTCGTACTTCCGGAGTCACATCCGCGGCACGGAGAAGGAACGTGTCCGATCCTCAGCTTCGCGATCGAGAGTGAAGACGGCATCGTTGTGGTGGACACCGGCCCACGGTCGGGTCACCCAATCATCGACGAGATGTATGCACCTGCGGTGGTCTCGATCATCGATGCCCTTCACGCCTCCTCGCTTGACGAACGAGACGTGACCGCCGTCGTCAACACGCATCTTCACTTCGACCACTGCGGGCAGAACCATCTGCTCGGTCATGCTCCGGTCTGGGTCACTGCCGCCGAGGTCGAAGCTGCGAGCGTCGAGTTCTACACGGTGCCTGAGTGGGCGGAGATCAGCGAGAACAGACTCAGGCTCTCGGACGACGGCGAAGAGGTCGCTCCCGACATTCGGTTGCTTCACACCCCTGGCCATACTCCAGGCCATCAATCGATCACCGTCCAGACAGATCACGGCCTCGAAATCATCGTCGGACAGACCTGCTTCAGCTGCGCAGAGTACGCGTCGGGTCGGCCGGCACCGACCGACATGCATGATGTCGACTGGACCTCACCCGGACTCGAGTCGCTCACTCGGCTGCGTCGCCTCGGTGCGGTCAGGGCTCACTTCAGCCACGACAGGGACACATTCGAGGCATCGCCGTAGGAGCCGGTCTCGAAGCAATACCGAATAGTCGGGAGCGAACCGACCTGACAGTCTGAGCGGCACACGACAGGCTCGCTCTTCACTCGCGAATCAGTCGGCGATGTCAAACCCGGCGGTGACCTTGGTCGGGTGGAGCCGCACGAGGAGTTCGCCAGAGACACCGTTGCGCTCGCCGAACTCTTCGGCACGGTCGGCGCCCATGTAGCGGCCGCCGATCATGGACGCGAAGCGGCGCACCTCATCGCCGTCGTCTGACAGCGAGATGGTCCCGTCAACCTTGACGAACGAATACGGCGGCACCTGGTCGTCGACCACGAGCGAGGCGCGACCCTCGCGTGCAAGTGCTCGACCCTTCCCGGTGCCGGAGCCGGTGTTGAACACCAGATCGTCGCCGTCGAGCACGAACCAGATCGGTGCAACGTGGGGAGCACCGTTCGCCGCCACCCAAGCAATCTTGCCGGTGCGGGTGCCCGTCGAGAGGAACTCGCGAACCCGGTCATCTGAGAGTGAGGACATGCGGCAGTATGGCAGAGTGGGCAAATGACCGATGAGGTTCGAGACTCCGACGACGCCATGGCTGAGCTGTACGCAACATTGGCTCTGGGCGATCTCGATCGAGCCACCCCCGACCGGGACTGGCTCGCATCGTTCGCCGAGCTGGCGACTTCTCGCAATGGTGCAGTCGCCGACCTTGGATGCGGGCCTGGCCACGTCGTGAATCACCTGACCGAACTCGGCCTGGCGGCCATCGGCTACGACGTCTCCCCAGGCCAGATTGCTGAAGCTCGTCGCGCCTTTCCACACTCGCAATTCCATGTCGCCGACCTCACAGCACTGGACATCGCCGACGACTCCCTCTCGGGAATCGTCGCCCGCTACTCGCTCATTCACATGCTCCCCACCCAGCTCGGCTGTGTGTTCGGTGGATGGCTACGCCTTCTCGAGCCCGGCGCGCCGGTCCTCGTATCGTTTTTCGCCTCCTCCTCGGTCGAAGCGCATGGCTCACCCTTCGACCATGCCGTCGTGACGGCCTACGAGTTGTTCCCGGCAACGATTGCCAGGCAACTTCAGGAAGCCGGATTCGAAGGAGTCGGCGTAGGTATACGCGGCCCCCTCGACCGTGAGCGACCACTCGATCACGGAACGGTTCTCGCCCGAAACCCGGGCTTGCCCAAGCCTCGAGTTGATTGCCGGGCCTCTTTCGGCGCGTCGTAGCCGCACCCAACCGCTCGAGATGGGGGATGAGGAGCGGGTTCAGACGCCCGATGACGTCTGGCGCCAGACCTGTCACTGGTGACCTCCCCCCAGTTTCGGCTGGGTCAAGTCGCCTTGGGGACTACGGTCGCGCTTCATGTCGCTCTATCCGCCGCTGGATGTGCGAGTCGTCACTCCTCGGCTCGAGTTGCGCGGAGCTACCGATGATCTTCTCGAACAGCTCGCCCCGCTTGTTGGGTCTGGCATGGCAATGGCTGATCCGCCGCCCTGGGATGATCCGAGTGCGTTTTATGAGCCTGACCCCGATGTTCGCGTGCGCAAGTGGATGCAAGGAGTGTGGCGCAAACGCGGCACCGTCAGACCTGACGCCTGGCGCCTGTACTTCGTCGTGTTTGTCGACGGCGAACCAATCGGCCAGCAAGATCTCACCGGTAAAGAGTTCGATGATTTCGGGACCGTCGAGAGCACGTCGTGGGTCTCCGCTCACGCCCGCCAGCGCGGAATCGGTAGCGAGATGAGGTCGGCGATTCTGCATCTCGCCTTCGAGGGATTGGGCGCCGCTGAAGCACACAGCGAGGCCGCGATTGACAACGTCGGCTCCAACGCTGTTTCAGAACGGCTCGGGTACGAGCGGAACGGAACGGCCTGGGCCACACATCAGGGAAAGCCCGTGCTCGGGCAATGCTGGCGAATCGAGCGTGAGACCTGGGCGGCTCGACGGCGCGAGGACATCACGATGAGCGGCGTCGCTGAGTGCCGCATCGCACTGGGATTGCAGGAGCGACCAACTCCGTAGGCACGCGCCGGTCGGGCGACCGGATACCCCGATCCGAGCTTGGCCTTGCCCCATCACACCGCCAGTCTTTGTGGCGGCCACCTCGCTTCGGCGGCCCATTTCAAGAAGTGTGGTACGCATGCGGCAATGGGATCAGAAGAAGCTCAAGGACTGCTCTGGGGGGTTGAGCCGGAAGGTTGGGCTTCGCACGAGTCGAATCATTCGCCGCTGTTCCGAGCGATGATGGAGGCAACCGACATCGGCTCGGGCAAGAACGTCCTCGACATCGGTTGCGGTGCCGGACACTCGACCGCATTAATCAATGCGGTCGGTGCGTCAGTCGTCGGAGTCGATGCCGCTCAGGGCATGGTTGATTACGCCAACAAGACCTTCGAGGGCATCGACTTCCAAGTGGGTGGACTCGAAGAACTGGCCTTCGGGGATGACGAGTT
>JBBKXQ010000028.1:0-2916 GCA_037969565.1 Acidimicrobiales bacterium
CCCCCCGACTGCGTGCCCCCCGACTGCGTGCGGCCGACCCAATTCCTGCCCGTCGGATTTTCGTCGACCTTGACTCGTTCAGCCACTTGCCCTCCTCACTCGCCCCAGTTTTTGGAACGCCAGTGATCAATCATTTGCCGCCGATCTCCACGCTGTCTCCGTGAGCGTTTCGAAATGGCTGATCAACCGCATCAGTCGCGCTGATGGCTTGCCCTCTACGCAGGTGCACCATAGTGCAGGGGGAGCGTTCGGACAGATCTTGATTGCGAGTCCGGCCGGGTTGGCGATCCACGATGGTGTCAGCACCACCGTTCTCACGACACGAGACGGATTGGATTGCGATGGTCTGCGATGGGTCGGCACCGACATCGAAGGCTGCGCCTGGGTCGGTTCGGACGTGGGGTATGCCTTTGTCGACGCCGAGGGGGTGATCCACACGCCAGATCCCGAACGTCAACCCGGGCTGGTCACGAGTGGCTTGGTCGACGGCGACAGCTGCATCCTCGCAACCGCCTCCGGCTGCTTCCGAGTGACGGGCCGGGGTTCGGGGCAAGAACTCTCATTCGAAGCTTCGAAACTCGAAGTCAACGACGATTCGACGGTGCTGTTACTCGCATCGGACGGCCGGGGAACGGCTCTGGCCGCCGATTCACGTCACCGGATTCACCGTTGGGACGGGGTCAGCTGGGCGGTGCTACCCCACCAGGGCTACCGAATCTGCGGCCCCATACGCGTCATGGCGGTGGACAGCCCAGACACGATGTTGATCGGCGGCGCCTCAGGGTTCTGTCGAACGACAAGAGACGGCGACCTCCTGAGCTTCGTGCCGATCGGGGACTTCGGCGGTCCAGTGGCCGCTCTGGTTCGGCGAAACAGTGACGTCCTTGCGGCCATCGGCACCACGCTGTTGACGTTCGAACCCGACATGAACGGTGAACTCAAGCCTTCCCGCGTGCTCAGCCAGAACATGTCGTTCAATCATCTGTGGATGGACTCAGGCCAGAACGTTTGGGGCAGCACCCATTCCGATGGCCTGATCAAGATCAGCGGCCTCGATCGGTTCATCACCTTTCCCAAACTGCCCCATATCGGCGCCGTTTTCGCGATCCGCCGGAGACGATCTGGAGCGCTGCTGCTGGGGGGAGAGAACGGCATTCTTGTCCCGTCCGGACTCGGACAAGATGCCGGATACCAACATCTACTTCCCGGTGTTCGAGCGTGGGACGTGCTGCAAACCAGTATCGGGGAGACCATCGCCGCTACCGACGAAGGGGTCCTGGTGGTCGATTCTGACAACGTCAGCACTCCGTTCGTCCCTGGGAGCCGCCGACTGGCCGAGCGATCGAGGGCGCTCATCAATCGGTCCGATGGGGTTTGGGTTGGCACGATCAAGGGTCTGGTCCGGGTCCAGAATTCGGTGGCGACGCCTGTCGTCGATCCCGATGGCGATCAACTGGGCTACGTGTATTCGCTCTGGGAAAACCGAACAAAGCAGCTCTGGATAACCACCCTGGGCCGGGGACTGTGGCACGAAACCGAAAAGGGCATCGAGCGATTCACCAATGCTCCTTTTGCACCCACGTCGAACGTCTACGCGATTGACGAATCCGACGACGGACATCTCGCCATCATCGCCAATTCGACACTCTTCATCGGCCAACGCGACGGTTCGCCCGATGACTGGTTGGTCGTCGCTCTCGGATGCCAGGCATGGGCCGTGGCCTTCGATGGGCCCGACATTCTGCTGATCGGAACGAGCGACGGGCTTTCGATTCATGACGGTCGAACCGGCCGGCGTCGCAGCTCGGTCCGACCCAGCCTGGGGCCCGAAGCGTGGGAATTCACCACCAGTCGTTCGTTGGTCTCGGGTCTGGATGGCCGCATTCTCTGCGGCGTCACCTCAGGCCTCATCGCCGTCGATGTCGGCGGATTGCTCGATCTCGAGGGTCGGCCGATTCCTCACCTCGCGGGGATCCGGTGGGTGGGAGCGTCCCCATCGGTATCAGCCTCCGACGGAACAATCACGGTTGGCGTGGGCCAGTGGGCACTGGAGATCATCATTCGATCCAGCTGGAGAGTCGACGAATCAGAGTGCTCGATCAGCTGCCAAATCGTCGGGTTCAACCACGACTGGACACGATCCGCCGACAGCGGCCAGTTCTGGTTCACATCGCTGCCGGCCGGCGAGTACATCATTCGGGCCCAGGTTCATTCCCCGCTCGCCGGACCGGGGCCGCTCACCGATCTCGTCACCTTGGGTGTGGTGGCAGAGGAAGCCTGACCTCCGCAAAGGCTCGAATCAGCGGACGACCAACACCGGGCACGGGGCATGATCAATCAGGTATTTCCCGACCGACGGGTCGAAGAGGCGACCCCAGAACGAGCGGTCGTGTGAACCGATCACGATGACGTCGGCGGCGTGTTCGGACGCGAGCGAAGTAATCGATTCACCGACGTGGCCCCGTTCGACTTCGATCTCAGATTCTGCCGGGAGTTGTTCAGCCGCAGCACGAACCGCTTCTTTCGCCGCATTCTCGGCCGCTTCGAGTTGGGCGGTGATCTCCGAGCCCGATCCGATGCCACTGCCGGCGAGACCAGACACATAAACGGTCGGATGCTCGCTGATACTGCAGATCGTGTAGTGGCCAGACGAACCGAAGAAACGGAACGCAGTACTGACGGCGTCTCGCGACTCGATGGAATTGTCGACCGCAATGAGAACGTTCACGACCCCGGCGTTCCCTTCATTCGAACCAACGAAACCTCCGACGAGTTTGCCAAGGTGCGAGCGGGGTATATCGGAACGAACTTCCCGCCTCACAGAACTCGAGAACTCGATGTCGACCGAACCCACCGCTCCCGAGCCGATTTCGCCCAACCCCAACAACCCCCAGCCGATCACGCCCGATCCGATCA
>JBBKXQ010000029.1:0-54586 GCA_037969565.1 Acidimicrobiales bacterium
GGTGCGGGCACTTCGCCCCACATCGATCGGAACACCCCGCTTGTCGATCACGACTTTGCGGATGACGGCGTCGCAGCAGAACCGGTCGATGGTTTCGGGCGGGAGTTCGGCCCCATCAGTCGTTTCCCGAACCGAGTTCTCGTGCGGGCCGTGGAGGGCGGTTTCGGCGTCGACCACCAACGTCACATGTGCTCGGCCCTGGCGGCCGTTGCCGTGGGACACCAACTCCAGGAGCGCTTCGAGGGCCAAAGCGGAGTTCTTCTTCACCGCAGTGCCGTCGTCGCTTGCCTTGTTGGCCAGGGCGGAGACTTCACGCTCGATAGCGCCGGTGAACACGGCGTAGCGCTCGGGGTCGAGGCTGGCGTGCACCTGGCCCATGCCGTCTTTGTCGATCCAGTATTTGAGTTCGGATCTTGCCCGTTGTTGCAGTGCCCGGCTCAGGCCGTGGTCGTCACGGATCCGATCAACCTCGCGGCGAAGGTGCCGGTTGAAGGTGTCAACCGGCATCCGGGCCGCCGCCTGCACCAGGTCACCCTGCAAACCTTCCAGAGCCTCGCGTGTGGGTTCGTCGAGCGAACGGGCCGTGCGGGCGATGGCATCGAGATGCTCCCCGCCAACCCGGCCATCGGCCAGGGCCTGGCCCAGTGAGGGCATCGCGTCGGCCATCCCGGCCCGGGCCGCTTCTTTCCGTGCCGTGCCGGCCGAGACGTCGCCAACTCCGAGTAGCACGGCGCTGGCGTCAGCCCCCGCTCCGGTGGCGGCGAGCTGGTTGGCCCGCTGCCCGATCCTCAGCTTCACCGAAGCCAAGGCCCGCTCGGTGCGTCGGGCTTCAGCGGTTGCCTGCCGTAGTCCAGCCTCGTCGAGACAGGACACATCAACACTGCCAAGTTGCTGGCTCACTTTCTGCAATGTGCTGGTTGCGTTCGACATGGCACGTACTTCCCCAGGCCCACCTGGGGCCCGTCAGATCCCAGCCAAGAAACAAGGCCGGATCAGTTGAGTTAGGGGGAAGTCGGTACTTCGAGCGGACGAACCGTGAGACTGACACTAGCGAACACCAGTTCGATTGTCCAGTATTTCGGCAATGATTCTTGTGGGCTGAACCGGTGGAAACCGCTTCTGCTGAACCTTACTCAGGCCCTGTGACATCGATGAGTGCACCGTGTCCGTACCAGGGTTCGGAGGATGCGTTCGATGCAATGGGCCCAGGCCGAATGCCTACGTCATGTCTCGGGGATCGACCCACAAGTCGTACTGATCGGAGTCGACGGCTCCGGATTCGATGGCGGCCTGGCGGAGCGAGATGTCACGGGCCGAGGCGTCCTTGGCGATCGACGCCGCCCGGTCATATCCGATATGGGGACTGAGGGCCGTGACGAGCATCAGGTTGTTCTCGAGGTTTCGTTCGATCCGAGGAAGGTTGGGCTCGATTCCCCGAGCGCACCGCTCGTCGAACGAGCGCACGCCGTCGGCGAGGAGTTCGATGCTGTCGAGAACCGAGGAGAGGATGACAGGTTTGTAGGCATTGAGTTCGAAGTTGCCTTGACTCCCAGCGAACGCCGTGGCGGCATCGTTCCCGAACACGTGCACCGCAATCATCGTCAAGGCTTCGACCTGACTGGGATTCACTTTGCCCGGCATGATGCTCGACCCCGGTTCGTTCGAAGGAATCACGAGTTCACCGATGCCGGTTCGGGGTCCCGATGCCAGCCAACGCACGTCGTTGCCGATCTTCATCAGCGCGACGGCTGCCGTTCGAAGCGTCGCACTCATCGCAACGAGGGCATCGTGGGCGGAGGATCCGGCGAAGTAGTTTTCTCTGATCGTCCAATCGAGCCCCGTTTCCTCGGCGATCAACCCGACTGCGAGCGATGCAAAGTTGTCGGGTGCGTTCAATCCAGTGCCCACGGCGGTGCCTCCGAGTGTGAGACCGGCGAGCGCCTTGTCGGCATGCTCGATTCCGGCCACAGCTTCACCCAGCTGCGTGACCCAACCGGAGATCTGCTGCCCGAGACTGATCGGCGTCGCATCCTGGAGATGGGTCCGCCCGGTTTTGATCACATCTCGATGCGCGTCCGATTTGCTCGCCAGCGTTGCCTGGAGGTCGCGTAGGGCCGGCAGCAGATCACGGTGCAACGTCCGACGAATGGCAAGGTGCATCACAGTGGGAAAGACGTCGTTGCTGGACTGGCTGCGGTTCACGTGGTCGTTGGGGTGCACCGGATCCTTGCTGCCGACCGTGCCGCCTGCTTGTTGAATTGCTCGGTTGGAGATCACCTCGTTCGCATTCATGTTCGTGTGCGTGCCCGATCCGGTTTGCCACACCACCAGCGGAAAGTGCTCGTCGAGGTCGCCGGCGATCACCTCATCGGCGGCCGCAACCATGAGCGCGCAACGCTCGTCACTCAGCTCGCCCAGTTCACGGTTGGCCAGCGCGGCTGCCTTCTTCACGATTCCCAAGGCTTCGATCACCGAGCGTCCCCAGCGATATCGATCGCCACCGATCGGGAAGTTCTCGAGGCTTCGCTGTGTCTGCGCTCCCCAGAGCCGGTCGTCGTCGATCTCGATGGCCCCCAATGAATCTGACTCTGAGCGCATGCCGATTCTCCTTCTTCACCTTCAGGCCGGGTTCGCCGTCATGTGACCGTACGTCGTCCGACGGGTGCATGCCGTAGTCGGGGGCCGTTCAGGGCGGACCGAGCCGAACCACGGCGTTGGCGAGCCGCTGGCGGACCTCGTCGGGGGCCTCGGAGATGTCGACGTCGAAGCTGATGGACAACATGGCGATCATCGATGCCAACCACTCGAGGCTGTCGGCCCGGAGCGACATCATCGTGGTCGAGGCGTCGATCGACTCGGAGTCGGCATCGAACCAGCGAGTAATCGCGTCGACGTCGTCACGAGGAGCGGCGACGACCACCTTTGCCCGATACTCGACGGTGCGCACTCGCATACCCTCGGCAACGAACGCCGCTGCGTCCTCGGCAGGAAGCGATCGGGCGTCGAACCGGACACCGGCAAGCGCCGGATCGGCCATGCGGTCGACTCGGAACGTCCGCCAGTCGTTTCGCCGCACGTCCCAGGCCACCAAATACCAGCGACGGCCGGCAGATACGAGTTGATGCGGTTGCACGAGGCGGCGCGACACCTCGCCGTCTCGCCGCTGATAGTCGAAACGGATCTCCTCCCGATCCCGGCAGCCCAGACTCAGCGTGACGAGCGAGGCCGCAGGAACGGTGGCCGTCGCTGGCGACCACGACAGCACCTCCATGCTGTGCTGAAAGGCGTCGACCCTCCGACGAAGACGGTCAGGGAGGATCGGGTCGAGCTTGGCCATCAGCGCGATGGTCGTGCCTTCGATGCCTTCGATCGCGGTGACCGCTGCGGCTCGCAGCCCTATGACGAGTGCGATGACTTCATCGTCGTCGAGCAAGAGCGGTGGGACGTGAGCACCCACGGCCAGCCGATAGCCACCGTCGATCCCAGGACCGGCATCGACCGGGTAGCCGAGTTCGCGGAGACGATCCACGTCGCGGCGGACCGTTCGTTCACTGACGGAGAGCCGGTCCGCGAGCTCGGACCCTTTCCAACTGCGATGCGTTTGAAGCAGCGACAGCAGGGCGAGGGTCCGAGCCGTTGGATTGCTCATCAGTCGTAGTTGTTGACCATACGGACGCTGAGGGCCAGCATCAGCGCCATGGCCACGGCGACCACTCCGAAACCCTTGGCGAGCACGTCCCAGTTGAAACCCTCGAGAATGAGGGACCGAGCGGCCTCCATGACATAGGTGACGGGGTTGAACGTGGCCGCGACCTCCATCGGTCTGGTGAGCTGATCCCGTGGCACGAAGTTCGGCGTGAGGAACAGCAGCGGGAAGAAGATCATGCTCCCTCCCTGCGTCGCCGCCGCACTGCGGGTCTTGAGGGCCAGCAGCTGCATGAACCCGCTGAACACCATCGCCCAGAGCGCCACCATCACGGTGAGCACGACGAACCCGATGAACCCGGACTCGATCCGGATTCCGAACAACAGTGCCAGCAGCACCATCACCGTGGCGACGGCGAAGGTCTTGACGAATTCGGCGTAGAGCCGTCCGAGCACGAGCGCCATTCGTGAAATCGGGGTTGACCTCAGCTTGTCGAAGTAACCGCCCTCGATCTCCTCGACGAGGTAGAGCGCAGCACTACCGAACGACGCCGAGAGCAGGAGCGATGCCGGTAGCTGGAATGCGCCATAGTTCTGACCCTCCAAGAACGGCGTTCCTTCCGAGGGAAAAATCCGGGCCGCCTGTCCGACGTTGACCACGAGGAAGAACAGCGGGATGAACATGGTGGGGATCAACGAGTCTGGTGTTCGTAGGGATTCACGAACGGCTCGTTGGCCGAGCACCATGGAATCGCGGAGCACGCTGCTGCGTTCCGCGACGGTTCGTGATTGCTCGTCTGTTTGGGTGATTGTCGTCATTGTCAGACCTCCTTCACTTCACCCGCAACCCGTTCGCGGGTACGGCCGGTTGCGTCGAGGAACACGTCGTCGAGGGTTGGATCGGAGCGGAGACCAAGACGATCACGGAGCTCCTGCTTCAACGCCGTTGGTGTACCTTCACGGATGATCAAACCGTCGTCGATGATGGCCAAGCGATCGCAGAGTTGATCGGCCTCTTCGAGATATTGCGTCGTCAGAAACACCGTGGTTCCCAGTGCATTGATTCGTCGGACTTCGTCCCAAACCGTGAGACGACTGGCCGGATCGAGACCTGTGGTCGGTTCATCGAGGAACAGAACTTCGGGTTCGTGGACCAAGGCCGAAGCCAGATCCAGGCGCCGCTTCATGCCGCCCGAGTAACCCTTCACTCGGCGGTCGGCCGCGTCGAGGAGATCCACCAGCTTCAGGAGTTCCTGAGCCCGAGCGGCTGCGGCCACCGATGACATTCCAAACAGGCGCGCCTGCAGCGTGAGGATCTCGCGACCCGTTTGACGGGGATCGAGCCCTACCTCCTGCAAAGCCACACCGATCTGCCGGCGAGCGCGATGAGGATTGGCCGCCACATCGACACCGCCGACGTGTGCCGTACCGGCGCTGAGGGTCATCAAGGTGGTCAACATCCGCACCGTCGTCGACTTTCCGGCACCGTTCGGTCCGAGGAATCCGAAGACCTCGCCCCGTTGAACTTCCAAGTCGACACCCCGTACCGCTTCGACTTCGTCGTCGCCATTGCCGTAGGTCTTCTTCAGACCCACAGCCGTGATGGCACTCAACGCGGCCATCGAATCGAGAGAGTGAGAAGAACGATGTTCATGACGAGGGCTCCGTTTCTGTGCCTGCGAAGTGAGGCACCGTCGAGGTTCCCGCATCATGGCATCTGATGCGGACAGGTTCTGTCCGCATTGATAATTCCTTACCCGCACTTCGAGTTTCATTCGGTCGCTGTTCCACAGCAACCCCAACCGGCAGCGAACAGGCGCTTGCAACGAAGACGTCGTCGGTCATGATTGGACGGTGACTGCCGCCGGCTGGGACCAGCACGCCAATCTCCGATATGGATCGTCCCAAGCCCGCTGGGTTCTGGCGTCAACCGTCCTCGGATCGGGTGTCGCCTTTCTCGACGGCACCGTCGTCAACGTCGCCCTGCCTGCGATCGCCGACGATCTCGGGACCTCGACGACCGGTTTGCAGTGGACGGTCAACGCATACCTGGTGACCCTCTCCGCCTTGATGCTGCTGGGCGGCAGCCTCGGCGATCGATTCGGGCGGCGACGGATCTATGTCGTCGGTCTGATCTGGTTCACGACTGCCTCGGTGCTCTGTGGGTTGGCTCCGACATCGTTCGCACTGATCGCGGCCCGGGCGGCCCAGGGGGTCGGCGGGGCATTGCTCGTCCCCGGAAGCCTGTCGCTCATCGCCGCGACCTTCCACCCCGATGATCGGGCCACCGCCATCGGAGCGTGGTCGGGCTTGGCCGGCGTCGCCAGCGCCATCGGCCCTTTCCTCGGTGGATGGCTGATCGATTCAGTCAGTTGGCGGCTGATCTTCTTCATCAACGTTCCGCTTGCTGCCACGGCCGTATTCATCGCGCTCCGTCACATTCCCGAGACACGATCTACGGCTGAGGGCCAGCTCGATTTCGGCGGCGCCGCATCGATCACGCTTGCCTTGGGTGCCGCGTCCTATGCGGTGATCGAGCACACGGGCACTGCAAGCTTGGTCGCCGGCCTCGTGGCGATGGTTGCTTTCGTCGTGTTCTTCGCCATCGAGCGGTCGAGCGTCCATCCCATGGTTCCCTTCTCCCTCTTCCGGTCGACCCAGTTCAGCGGCACCAATTTGATGACCCTGGCGGTCTACGCCGGTCTCAGCGGCGCCCTGTTCCTCGTCGTCCTTCGACTCCAGGTGTCCCTGGGCTATTCAGCCCTCGCCGCTGGGGCTGCCCTCACACCCTTTGCTGCACTCCTGCTGGTCTTGTCGCCAAGGGCCGGACAACTCAGCCAGCGGTTCGGTGCTCGGCCGCTCCTGTCGCTCGGGCCGATCGTGGCCGGCGCCGGCCTTTTCCTGCTCAGCGGAGCCCAACCCGGCGATCAATATTCGAGCGCGGTGTTGCCCGGCGTTCTGGTGCTCGGGACGGGCATGGCACTCACCGTGGCCCCACTCACTGCCGCCGTATTCGCCAGCGTGCCCGACGACTCGACCGGCGTTGCCTCCGGTGTCAACAATGCGGTCTCTCGCGTGGCTGGCCTGTTTGCCGTCGCCGTGCTTCCGGCCATCACCGGTGTGAGCACCAATCCGTCTCTCGCTGCCGGTCTCGACGACGGCTACCGCTCGGCCCTCCAGTTCGCGGCGCTGGCCACGGCTTTCGGTGGAGTCATCGCGTTCCTCACCGTCAGAGATACGGCCGAAGTGCCACCCACATCATCCCCGGTCTTCGAGCTCTCGTGCCATGACGCGGCACTGCTATCGGAATTGGGGACTGGCCGAACGAAGCAGCAGAAGCGACCGTGACCGACGGGTAGTGCTCACGAATTGGCGGCGAGGACCGGGAGATCGATGTTGTAGAGGTGGGCAACGTTGAGACAGAGGATGGCTTCGGTCTGTTCCGCCGTGAGCTGGACCGTTTGCTCGTCGAGCAGCGCCTGCGACCACGGCCAGGTGGAATCAGAATGCGGAAAATCGTTGGCCCACATCAGGCGATGCCAATTCATCTCGTTGGCGTGGGCGAAGGCAGTCCAGTCATCCTGGAACGTCGTGTATATGTGTTCGGCGAAATATTCGGACGGAAGTTTCGACAGGTTGACGCCGGGCTGCAGCCAGTTGCGGTGACGGTTGTATGCATGGTCCATCCGATACATGTAGTGAGGAACCCAACCGGCGTCGGCTTCGACGCATACAACTCGCAGATCCGGGTGACGTTCGAAGACGCCACCGAAGATGAGCGTGCCCATGATGTCCTGGATGCTCCGAATGATCGAGAGGAAGCTGTTGAGTCGCGGACCGCGCCAGCCTCCACCTCGACCGGTGAGAATGTGAAAACTCAGGGGCAGACCGAGATCAACGGCGGCGGCCCAGAACGGGTCCCAGATCGGGTCGTCGTAATCTTGCTCGGGCCCCGCTTCCCCCGGCATCATCACGCCACGGAGCCCTGCCTCTTTGATTGCCACGAGATCGGCGATGCCCTCGTCGACAGATCGCAACGCGGTTTGCCCACATCCGAGAAGTCGACCGGGATCTTCGGCGCAGTATTCGGTGATCCATCGGTTGTAGGCATTGAAACAGGCGCGCTTGTAGTCGATGTCGGGATGGTTGCACAGCACCATCCCGACGGTGGGATAGAGAATCTCTGCGGCCACACCGTCCTTCTGCTGATCCCTGATCCGCAGGGTTGCGTCGTAACCCGAACGATGCAGGGCATCGAACTTCACGCCCTCTTGGGTGAGCTCGTCCGCCGGTTTCCCTGCCGCCGCAACCAGACCCATCGGGATCGAACTCTTCATGCCCGGCACCACGAACACGTCGCCTCGGACAGGGTCTTCCACCATGTGCGGAGCTCGGTCTCGGTAGGCGGGATCGATGTGGGACGAATAGCAGTCGGGTGGCTCGGTGATGTGGGAGTCAGCACTGATGACCGGGAAATCGAAGGACATGATGTGTTCCCTTTCGTTCGATCATGAACCTAGACCTTCTACGGGAAACCAAGAAAGGCAGCACGAAAGTTCGAGTGTCACACTTCTCATCCGAGGTCATCGACCTCCGGGATCGTGTTGGAACCGTATTGGCCCGACTTGCCAGCAGGGGCAAGGAAACCGCCACTCGGGTGAAATCGCGAATCAAGGCTCCGAGATGAACGTTTGAGATCCGCCCGGCAAACTGGACCAAGATGGCGTGTCCACAGACCAGAGGAGCCCTCGATGGCCGACCAGCCCGTCACCCTTGCCCAACACCTCGAACGGCTGGAAGCCGACGCCGCCGACGTCAGTGCGTTCCTCACGGCCCAGCACCGAGACGGGGGCGACATTCACCCCGAGGCGCTCACAAAAGCGGCCGTTCTACAGACCAGCCTCCGCGAGGTGATCAACGCACTGACCCAGCATGAGCATCTGGCCATGAACGCCGACGACGTCTGGCAAATGCTCAACAGGAAACACGACGGACGCGAGATCAACCCCGGCTGATCCACCCGTGTTGTCAGCGGGTGTCGACTCGGCGGTTCACCTCACCGCGGAAGCCAACCCTTGCCAAATGGATCACCAGGGCGAACAACAACAGTTTCACGAGGCGTCTCGACGCGCTCGAAAGTCTGACGCTGGAAGCTCCCTCGTCCGAACCATCACCCCGTCTCACGCGCCCCATCGTTCGCCGACGCTCGCTCTGACCGACGATCACGCAGGTGAACGTGCGCCTCGGTCAACGAGGACGTCCGCGACAGTGAGCGTCAAGAGAACGACTCCAGTGAGCAACACCGGCTCCGGTGTGAAGGTGCCGGCGAAAATCGTCAACGCCGCCACCAGTACCAATGCTGCGGCCGAGTCCGATTTCTTGACCGGGCGGTGAATCATCCACACGACGAGTAGAAACACCGCAACCGGAATCGTGAGTGCAGCCGCGGCCGTGATGTCGGCGATCTCGCTGTGGTTCGTGGCCTGGTCGACCGCAACGGCCAGTCCGGCACCGGTGGCCGCGATGGCAGCGAAAACGAAGTAGTGCCCGTAACCCCAGATGAAGGGACTCAATCGGTTGTCATCGAACTCCGTTCGGAGTTGGTCGGTCGCCGCCTCCCGGGGCAGATCGAAGTAGATCCACCACATCAGAAAGACGATCAGTAGGCCTCCAACGACGACGGTGGCAAGATCGCCAAAAACGCTTTCTCGGTCGAGCGCTTCTTGCACACCGATGGTTGCCGCCAAGATCGATTCACCCAGCACGATGATGGTGAACAGCCCGTACCGCTCGGCCATGTGGCCGGGATGCCAATTCGTTCTCCCCGCGGCTTCTGCCCACACGGGTACAGAGAGTTCGAGCACGACGAGTACGCCGAAGGCGACGAAACCATCGCGATCCGACAGACCGAGACGCAGAATCCAACCGATCTGGACCAGGGAGATACCCATGGCGTACCGAACGGCGGAGGCACGACCCTCCGGGTGGGAAGCGGCGGCCCGCAGCCACTGGGCAACCATGGCCAGACGCATGATCACGTAGCCCACGGTCACGACCTTGAAGTCGTCGTTGTCGAACGCCCGGGGAACGCCGGCGGCCAGAACGAGCACACCCGTCATCTGCACGAAGACCATCGCCCGGTAGAGAACGTCGTCTGTGTCGTAGGCCGACGCGAACCACGTGAAGTTCATCCATGCCCACCAGATGGCGAAGAAGGTCAAAAGGAACGACACGACAGCGCCGACGTCGCCCTCGACGACGCCGTGGTGGAGAGCGGAGGCGACCTGAGCCACGGCTACGACGAACGTCAGGTCAAAGAACAACTCGAGCGGGCTGGCCGCCCGATGACCCTCGGTGACATCACGTCCGACCATCGGTGCGTGAATCGGCGTTGGCATGAACGCAATTATGCACTGCGTCGGAGAAGCGGTTTGCGCTGACCGCTTTCGAGCTCGAGACACCAGAGCGAACCATCGGAGGTGGGAATGATCACGGCGTCCTCACTCAATCCGAGACCAGACGTGATCGGCGCCGGAAGCAGAGCCGTCCTTCGAGCCTCTCCCGTGGCCACTGCGATCTCCCACACGGCGCCGTCGGTCGTCGCCGCCAGGCAGTGCGATGCGGCGCTCTCGCGATCGACGACGAGCGGACTCGTGATCGATGACCGGCCCACACCTCGATAAGGGGCGAAACCGTTCGTGAGTTCGGCCGGTAGTTCGGTCTGCCAACGCGAAGAACCGTCGTCGGGATCACAGCTGTGGGCTCTCGCGTCGCCGGTCACGACCACAACACCGTGAGGTGTGAAGGCGGGAGCGGCCCACGTGTAGTGGCCCTCGAGCGCGATCCTGAAACGCTCTTCACCGTTCGCCGAATCGAAACAGAACAGTTCGGTCCCTTGGCTGAGACCGTAGAACAGCCCGTTGTCGCCCCAGGTCAACGATCCGGCCGGGCTGGAACGACCCGGCCCACCGACCGACCAGATCGTCTGCCCCGTTCTCGGGTCGAGCGCAACGATGCTCGGTTCAACCGACGGAAGTCCGAGGATCACCATGGAGTCGGACACGAGACCATTGCCGTAGCTCGGGTACATCTCGTGACTGCCGAGATCCGATCGACTCCACAATGGGCGACCGTCGGTCAGCGAAAACCCGGCGTACGCCGGGCCGGACCCAACAACAACGACGTCCTCGGCGATGAGCGGGGCTGAGCACACCCACAGTCCACGACGATCGTTCATGGCCGCAGTCCATCGGACCGACCCAGTCTTTGATTCGATCGAGGTCAATTCGCCGTCGATCGTGACCGCGACGATGTCTTGACCTTGCGTGGCGATCGACCCGAGGACGCCGCCCTCGAGGTGGACCGTCCACTCGGCGCTGCCATCCGAATTCGACACGGCGGTGACACCGCCGGCTACCGCGTCCTCGTTGCGCCATCCCACCACCGTCGAACTGAGGCCTCGGCCCCGATCCACGATCTTGGGGCAACCCAAGTGGGCGACCCCCGGCAGGATCGAGCGCCAGCGAATGAGGTGGGCCGGATCTGCTTCGCCGGCCACAGGCGATGACGAGAACGTGATCTGCCGGTGGTCCGGGCTGACTCCCAACCTCCGGGTCTCGACCGCGAGCTCGTTGCTTCGCCACTCGAGCAGCCGGGTGTGGGGAGGCGACCAATCCCACGATCCGAACATCGGGTTCCCCGTGTTGAGATGGAGTTCGCCGTCGATCCGAGCCGACCGAGCAGTGTGCCAATGACCCGAGAGCGACCCGACAATTCGGACATGAGGTGCCGCCTGGGCCAGACCGTCGAAGAAGGATCGGGGCATGAGATCATGAGACAGAACGAGCACGGGTGTGTCTTGTTCGGCGTGGGCCAGATCGGCTGCGAGCCACTCCCGTTGGATGTCGATGTCGGTGCCGGCTTCCCACGTGTACCAGTCGATGGCAACGATCCGGAGACCGCCTTCGGTCATCGACCACCACCGAGGTCCCAACTCCTGCTCGTAGCGCCATCCGGACCCGAGCGCTCGGGTCTGCTGCGAGTGATGGGATTCGCCCGCCTCCGGGTCGCCATCCTGATCATCGGGATCCCGGGTCTCGAAGTAGTCGCCATAGTGATCGTGATTGCCCGGCATGTAGAACACCGGAAGTGGGCTGCGTTCGAGCGCCGACCGGAGATCGGTGAAGTCGGCGACCGCCCCCCGATTGGTGAGATCACCGGTGGCGAGCACGAGATCGCAGCCGTGTTCCACATGCAGTTCGGCGAGAACAGCCAGAAGTTTGTCGCTGGTGGTTTCGCCTGCGCTCACACCGAATGCGCCGGCGGAGACATCCACGTGGAGATCGGTGATGTGGCCGAACCGGCTTCTCGTTGGCGCCGGCGTCAGGCAAAAGACCATTCCTTCTTCGTGAACCTGGTCACCGACTCGCTGATACCACCCGTCGCAATCGAAACCGTCACCCCGATGAATCCAAACGAACGGTTGCGGGGATGCGGGGAGCGAGAAGTTGCCGAGTGCATCGGAGACGGTCACGTGGAGGCCGTTGCTCACCGCCCTACCCGACACTGCCTCGTCGCCAGGGCCGATAACTCGTCCGTGAACCAACGCCGTCAGTTTCCGAGCTTCACCAGGGACGAGCCCTGTTCGTCGGCCAGATGGCAAGCCGCGTAGTGCCCGGTTGCGACCTCACGAAGCGCTGGGGCCTCGATGGTGCAACGCTCGAACGCCAGCGGGCAGCGGGTGGAGAACACACAACCACTGGGCGGGTATTGCGGACTCGGAACCTCGCCCGCCAGGGGCACCCGAACCCGGTTTCGTTCCACCATCGGCTCGGGAATCGGTACCGCCGACAGAAGCGCCTGGGTATAAGGGTGCAGGGTGCGTTTGAAGAGATTGCCGGTGTCTGCCAACTCGACGATGTGACCGAGATACATGACCGCCACCCGATGAGAAATGTGTCTGACCATCGACAGGTCGTGGGCGACGAAGAGATAGGCGAGCCCGAGTTGCTCCTGGAGATCGGCAAACAGGTTGATCACCTGCGCTTGGATCGAGACATCGAGCGCCGAAATCGGTTCGTCGCACACGATGAGGTCGGGGCTCAGGGCCAGCGCTCGGCCGATGTTGATCCGTTGCCGTTGTCCACCGGAGAACTCGTGGGGGTAGCGATTGAGGTGGGCCGATCGCAGACCGACGAGATCGAGCAACTCGAGCGAACGCTTCCGGATCTCGCCTTGACTCATCTGGGTGTGGACCCGCATGGGCTCGGCCAGAATCCGAGCCACCGTGTGGCGGGGATTCAGTGATGCGTACGAATCCTGGAAGATCATCTGCATGCGGGGTCGCAACTGACGAAGTTCTTCTTCGTCCAGAGCCGTCAGCTCCGTGTCGCCCAGCCACACCCTGCCCGCCGTGGGCTTGTGCAGCTGGAGAACGGCTCGACCGGTCGTGGACTTACCACAACCGCTCTCGCCAACGAGTCCGAGCGTCTCCTGCTCGTGGACCACGAAGCTGACCCCGTCAACGGCCTTGACCGGCGGGTTGCGTCTCGAACCTCCGAAGTACTTCTTCAGATCTTCGACTCGGAGAATCGGTGTCGCATTCTCAGGCATCTCGTGGCTCCCCCCGCTGTACGTCGAAGTAACAAGCGACCTTTCTGCCCCCCGGCATGGAGACCAAGGGCGGCACGGACTCGCGGCATCGATCGAAGGTGTGGAGACAGCGGGCGGCAAACGGGCAGGCCGTGTGTGGGGCGGTGGCATCCGGGGGGAGACCCGGGATGCTGATCAGCCGATCGTTGTCGCTGTCGATCCGAGGGAGCGCTCCCAACAAACCGATGGTGTACGGATGGAGGGGGAGGTCGTACAGCTCGTTCACCTCAGCGGTTTCGACCAGCGTGCCGGAGTACATCACCGCAACTCGGTCGGCGATCCCGGCCACCACGCCGAGATCGTGGGTGATCCAGATCAACGCGAGGCCGAGCCGATCTCGGAGGTCCTGCATCAGATCGACGATCTGGGCCTGCACCGTGACGTCGAGCGCGGTGGTGGGCTCGTCGGCGATGACCAACTGCGGATCACAGGCAATCGCAATGGCGATCATCACCCGTTGCCGCATACCCCCCGAGAATTCGTGGGGGTAGGAATCGGCTCGTTTGGCCGCGCCCGGGATGCCGACCAGGTCGAGTAATTCGACAGCACGATTGCGGGCCGCCTTCTTCGAGAGGCCCATATGGGTTCGAATGGACTCGACCAACTGCGTGGAGATGTTGACCGTGGGGTTCAGCGAACTCATGGGATCTTGGGCGACGTAGCCGATTTCGCCGCCGCGAATTCGACGCAGATCGCGATTGGACGCGCCGATCAGACTGATCGGCCCGGAGCGCGCTGCGAACTCGGCCGTTCCACTCGATGTGCGGGCCGCAGGGGTGCCGAGCAGCCCGAGCAAGGCCAACATCGTGACCGACTTGCCGCTGCCGCTCTCGCCCACGATGGCCAGAGTCTCCTTCTTGTTCACGCTGAAGGAGACGCCGTTCACGGCATGCACGACACCCTCTGGAGTGTCGAACCGAACCTCCAGATCTCGAACATCGAGGAGTCGGGCCGGATCGGACGAGAGACGGCTGGGGTCGTGTGACACGGTGCCCACCGCTGGGGTGCTGGTCATTGCTTCACCCTCTGCGAGCGCGGATCGAGCGCATCACGCAGCCAATCCCCGAAGAGGTTGAGACCGAGTCCGGCAAACACGATGGCGACGCCGGGTGCGATGGAGATCCAGGGATAGATCGTGAGAACACGTCGTCCGGCATCGATCATGTTGCCCCAGCTTGGGGTGCTCGGGGGTACCGACAGACCGAGGAACCCGAGACCCGCTTCGTAGAGGATCATCCCGGACATCTCGAATGTGGCCAGCGTGGCCAGCGGGCCGACGAGATTGGGCAACAGGTGCGACCGCAGGATCTGCCCCTTCTTGACACCGACGTTCCTGGCCGCCTCGACGAACGTGCTCTCGCGCAGTTTCAACACTTCGCCGCGAGTGACGCGGGCAAAGATCGGTATGGACGTGATTCCGAAAATGAGGATCACGTTGAGCAAACTCCGACCGACCACTGCGGCCACGAACACGACGAACAGCAGGTAGGGCAACGACAACACCAAGTTGACGACGCCCACGATCACGGCATCGACCTTCCCTCCTGCATATCCGGCGATGAGACCGAGCAACATCCCGAGCGGGGCGGCGATACCGACGCCACCGAGGGCAACAGTGAGGGACACCCGCGTGCCGAAGATCAGGCGACTCAGGATGTCACGACCGAGCGTGTCGGTTCCGATCAAGTAGTCGCTGCTTCCACCGTCTGACCAGAACGGAGGAGAATTGGCGGCGCTGAGGTTTTGAGCGAGCGGGTCGTGGGGTGCGATCCAGGGTGCGAACAGGGCGAGAATCACCAGGGAGAGCACGACGATGGCACCGAACATCCCACCCTTCGAACGGGCCAAGCGTTTGAGCGCCACGGCGCCTCGGGCCCGAAGGCGGACATCGCGTTCGATGTCGACGTCGTGCTCGAACGGACCCTCTGGGACGCCACCCCCGGGGGTCGTCTCGATCAAAAACTCACTCATCAGCTGTCTCCGATTCTGATTCTCGGATCGGCGACGGTGTAGAGGATGTCGGCCAAGAGCGAGATCACGATGACGATGAGTGCACCGAAGAAGGCGAGTCCTTGGACCAACTGAAAATCTCTGTTACTCACGGCCTCGGCGAGTAGGCCTCCCGCTCCGGGCCACGAGAAGACGGCCTCGATGTAGAGCGATCCACCGAGCAGGGCCCCGACCTGCAGACTGAGCACACTGATGAGTGGAATCAAGGCGTTGCGCAGGATGTGGCGGGTATAGATGAGCGGCATCCGAAGCCCTTTGCTCCGGGCGATCCGGACGTAGTCCTCGTTCACGATTTCGAGCACCGACGAACGGGTGAAACGCAGCAGCTGAGCCATGGGGAAGAGCCCGAGGGCGATGGCCGGAAGCAGGATCGACTTATTGGGAATGTCCATGAACCCGATCGAGAACGTTTCGCGACCGAACGACGGCAACCACCGGAGCTTGACGGCGAAAACGACGATGAGTACGAGCGAGAGCCAGAAGCTCGGGATTGTCTGACCGAGCAGGCCGAGACCGCGAGACAACGAGTCCCAACGAGAACCGGACTTGACCCCGGCCAGCACTCCGAGGGGTACACCGATGAACAGTGCGAAGATCATGGCGGCGATGGCCAACTCGACGGTGGCGGGAAGTCGATCGAAGATGACCTGCCGGACCGGCTGCTTGTAGCGAATGGAATTGCCGAATTCGAGCTTCGAGGCATCACCCACGAAGTCGACGAATTGCGTGGTCAGCGGGCGGTCGAGTCCGTAGGCCGCACGTGCCTCCTCCCGCTGTTGCTCGGTGGCGTCGCGTGGAGCGAGGAGGTCGGTGGGATCACCAGTGAGTCGCAGCATCGTGAACACGATCACGAGTACACCCAACACCATCAGCGTCGACTGGCCGATCCTGGCCGCGACATACCTGGTCAAACCCGATTTCCAATCACTCGGCGGCTTCTTTTCTAGTGAGGAACGAGGTCGGGACCACGCAGGCCCCGACCTCATCCATCCCGGACGACTCCGAAAAAACTAGCTCAGCCCGCCGATTCGAGGTCGAAGAGGAAGTACTCCTCGGCCGACCGCGGCTTGTAGTTGACCACCCGGTCGCTCGTGGCCTCGAACGAGATCGGCTCGTAGAGGTAGATGAACGGCGGGTTGTCATACATGTATTGCTGGAGCTCTTCGTAAAGAGCGGCGCGGGCGTCGGTGTCGACGGTGACGATGATCTCGGCGAGGAGATCGTCGATGGCCGGCTCGGACCAGGCCGAGAAGCTGGCTTCCTGCCCACCGAGGGCACCGAAGAGCCGCTGGTAGGCGTCGAGGCCCGGGCTCGACCAGCTGTCACCGAAGAGCGGCGGGAGTTCCTTGGCTGCTTCGAGATCCCAGAAGGATCCCGATTCCTGCACGTTGAGGTTGATCGTGACGCCGATCTCACCCAGCTGCGCAGCCACGGCCTCGCATACCTGCTCGAAGTTGGTGTACGCACCCGACGGGCAAGCCATGTCCATGCTGAAGCCGTCGGCGAATCCCGCCTCGGCCATCAATGCCTTGGCCTTGTCGACGTCGTACGGGTAAGGCGACAAGGCGTCGTTGTAACCGAGGTCGCCCTTGGTGACGAGGCCCGTCGACCGTTCTCCCTTGCCGGCGAAGAGCGCACTGATGATGCCCTCGGTGTCGACGGCGTAGTTGAACGCCTGCCGAACCAGGGGGTCTTCGGTGGGCTGGCCAACACCGGTGGTGATGTTGTTGAAGGTGATGTAGTAGACCCGGTTGTTCGGGTATTCGACGACGTTGACGCCATCGACACCTTCGAGGGATGCAGCCTCGTCCGGGCTCAGCCGGTTCACGATGTCGACTTCACCGGTTTGGATGGCGGCCACTCGGGTGGACGACTCGGTGATCGGACGGAAGGTGATGCGGTCGAGCTTCGGGAAGCCCTCGCGCCAGTAGTTCGGATTCTTGTCGAGGATGATGCGGTCACCCTGCACCCACTCGGTGAGCATGAATGGTCCGGTGCCGACCGGAGCCTGAGAGAATCCGGTGAGACCGACCTCGTCGTAATACGCAGGCGGCATCTGGGCCCACGTTGCGGCCACGAGACCAAGGAAGAGTGCATCGACCTCGGCGGTGGTGACCTCGACGGTGTAGTCGTCGATCTTGGTGACGGATTCGCCTCGCTGGAAGTACGTGGCGTAAGTGTTCTCCGGGTTCCTTCCTGCTTCCCAGGTGAACACCATCGAATCGGCGTTGAACGGCTCACCGTTGTGGAACTCGACTCCTTCACGAAGGTAGAAGGTGTAGGTGAGGCCGTCGTCGGAGATCTCCCACGATTCGGCGAGCCCAGGCTCGAAGTCGCCGTCGTCGTTGATGTAGATCGGCGTGTCGAACAGCTGTTGAGCAACGTTGGCCGCATTGCGCTCGGCCGAGTTGACGAAGTCGAGTGCATTCGGTTGCGTGGCGATCGCAACGATGAGTTCACCGCCACCGGCGGACGATTCATCGGTGGCCGGTGCTGCGGTCGTTTCCGACGTGTCGTCCGATGGTGCAGCCGTGGTTTCGGTCGACGTATCGGAGTCGGAATCCGCCGCGTTGTCGGAGCTCCCGCAGGCCGCAGCCAGCAGTGACAACGCAACGAGCAATGACCACCATTTGACCCGCGGGCCTGGTCGTTCAATCATGTTCTCCCCTTTGGCGATCTGGCGGAGTACCAGGTCGCGCAACCAAGAAGCTACCCCGCCCTCGTGCCGGGGTCCATTGCGGTTCTGCGAAGAACGCGAATCCGGCTGCGCAGATCGTCGCTGTCGACGTAGCTGCCGAACAGGTGACGACGGCCCCCTGCACCGAGATCGAACGGCTCACGGCCATGGAGCAGGCGATGATTGTCGATGACGAGGAGATCGCCCGGGTCGAGGCGTATCGACACCTCGAAGGCAGGATCCTCGAGTATCCGAGTGAACCGCTGGATGGCTCGGTACATCTCCTCGAACCGGTCGGGTGCGACATCCAGCGGTCCCATGAGGCCCGGCGCGTGTCGAATGATCTCGTAAGACCCATCGCGTCGCAGACCGATGATCGGCGCCGCCCAACGAAGGTCGTAGTCATCATCGACATAGGTGTAGGGAACGTTCACCGAAGTGAGCGTGCCCCACAGAGCCGGGTCGCTTTCGTACAGCATCTCGGCCACTCGATATCCGTCGACGAGCGTGGACGCACCACCGGGCGCGTCGGAAACGTCGCACAGTAGAAATTGGATTCCCGGCGGAACCTCCCGATACGGCAGGTCGCTGTGGACTCGGAGGCCGCGCTGACTGTAAACAGCATTGGCCGGGGTGATCGTGGCCTCGATCTCCCAGTCGATGCCGTAGTTGGATGCTCGGATCGGACCGATCGACGAGGCCAACTCCCGAAGGGCCTCCTTGGTCCGCGGCACGTTTCGCATGACCATGAAGCCGAGGTCGTCGATGGTCTCCAACCAGCGCAACGACGCTGCGGGGCTAGCGACCACCTCGGCGTGATCGATCTCGGGAATGGCGTCCAAGATCTCCGATCCCCAGGTCGTGCGGCCCCGAGTCCGATCGGGCGAGGCAGGGTCGTCAACTGCCTGCGATTTGAGCCCCTGCGTTCGGAGCCACCGCGCGGCAAACACCGAATGGTGCCCGTCGTGCCACCCGACCTCGAGTGTCGCTCCATCGTCAGCGATGACGGCAGCCGCCGGCATGAGTTCGGCCGGCACCGACATCGCTTCGACGATACGGCGCAACGTGCCGGGATGACGGCACTCACCGCAGCGGCATTCCTCTCGGAGCCAGACGGCGTGGAACTGCGAGCGGTGACCGTCGGCGAAGCCGAGTTCGATCAGACTTCCTCGCAGATCTGCGTCGTGGATCATGGAAGTGGTCGACATTGCGCGAACGCTAACGAGCGGCGGTCGAGCTGTCGAGAATCACTGCTAGCCGATCTCGGCTCGGAACTGCGCCGCTCCCGAACCCAGAGCTCGCAGCTTGGCTTCCGACAGTGACCGAGACAACGGGGCCATTCCACAGTTGGTACTCGCCACAATGCGCTCGGGACTGACGAACTCGCTGGCTCTTCGAAGGGTGTCGGCAACTCGAGCCGGAGTCTCGACGACGTCGGTGGCAACATCGATCACACCGACAAGTACCTCTTTGTCTTCGAGGTGGCGCATGACGTCCATCGGCACGTGGGATCCCGCACACTCGAGCGAGACTTGGTCGATGTTGCTGGCGTTGAGGGCGGGAAAGAACTCGTCGTATTCGCGCCATTCATCGCCGAGCGAACGTTTCCAGTCGATGTTCGGCTTGATTCCGTAGCCATAACAGATGTGGACCGTGGTCGTGACCGACAGCCCTTCAACGGCACGGTTGAGCGCCTGCACTCCCCAGCCCGCGGCGTCGCTGAGAAAGGCATTGAACGCCGGCTCGTCGAACTGGATTGCGTCGACGCCAATCGCCTCGAGTTCTTTTGCTTCGTCGTTCAGCAGCGCAGCAAAGGCGAAGGCCATTTCGGCTCGGGTTTCGTAGTGGGTGTTGGCGATCGTGTCGCAGATCGTCATCGGCCCCGGCATCGTGACTCGCAACCCTCGATCGGTGTGAGCACGGCAGAAGGCTGAGCTGGCACCGTGGACTGAACCCGTGCGAGCCACATCGGCAGTGACAGTGGGAACCGTCGCCTCGTAACGATCATTGCGGATACCCATGGTGGTCATGAGTTCCCAGTCGATGCCTTCGATAGTTTCGAGGAACCCGTGGACGAAGTGCTTCCTGAACTGTTCCCCATCCGTCACCACATCGATGCCGGCATCTTCCTGGATCTTGATCCAAGCCAGAGCAGCGTCCTGTTGCCCTTCGATGAGATCGGCTCCTTCAAGCCGCCACGGCGCCCAGATCTTCTCCGGTTCTGCAAGCCAGGCTGGCTTGGGCAGACTGCCTGCGACCGTCGTGGTGATCATCGTTGTCCCCCTGGTGATGGTTCTTGCGCCCAACCGGCAAGGTCGCCAAGCCTAGGAGTTCTGGCGTCCCTGGGTTGCGGGAGAATCCCGGATGGCCTGAACGGATGACGAAGGCGACCATGCAAACCAAGGTACGCCCCGCAACCTCTGGGCCCCCAACTTCTACAGAGTGTCGTTTATCGCAACACTCACACGGGTAGGGCACCGGCTATTCGATGACGACGAGAGGAATGAGCGAATGGCCAACACCAACAGCCGCACCATGGACGCACGAGCGTCAAATCACGATTCGGCAAGGGCCATGAGCGGAGGGATGAGCGGCGAAGGCGGGATGAGTCACGGCGGCGGTGGAGGCGGCGTGCACATGAGCTACGGACGGTTCGGGGCGATGATCGCCACGTCGACGGCGGTCATGTTCGGACTGATGTATCTCAACACCTACGCCTGGGATCACGTTCGCTTCAGCGAGACTCGCTTCTACATGGCCTTCCTCATGGGAGCAACCATGGCGGTGATCATGCTGGGTTACATGTTGAGCATGTATCGCAGCCCCAAGGTCAACGCGGCGATTGCGTTGGCGGCTGTCGTGGTCTTCTCCGGTTCTCTATGGCTCGTTCGTAGCCAGGAGACCGTGCAGGACAATTCCTACATGCGGGCAATGATTCCTCACCACTCGATCGCGATCCTCACCAGTGAGCGCTCGGAGTTGTCGGACGTGCGAGTGTGCGAACTCGCCGCAGGCATCATCGAGGCCCAGGTTCGGGAGATCGGCGAGATGGACTGGCTCATCAACGACATCTCCGAGAACGGGAAGGCCACGACTGCAGCCGAGGCTGAAGCCAGGCCCGTTCCCGACTTCACCGGATCAAAGACTCGCTCCTGCTGATCACCTGGCCCGAGTGCGTTCATTCACGAGCCGACGACGAGGCGACCTCGACGAGATTGGCCCAGGAGTCCATTCCGATCGCAAGCGGAAGCAACGGCAGCCTGACCAAGACTGATTCCGCCATCGTTGCAAGGAACACGTCGATGGCGCAGCACGGCGAAACCCTTTGCCGTGAGGCGCTCGGTCGTATCGACCAGCAGGGTGGTGTTGAGGAAAACACCACCCGACAACGCAACGACATCGAGCCCCGATTCGTCCCGAATCCGTTCGCACACCTGCACGACTGCTTCGGCAAGACCACGATGGAAACGCATCGCGATTTGCCCACGGTCGACTCCCCGTCGGAGGTCGGCGAGCACGGCAGACACCAGGTCCACCCCGGCGACGGTGTGGGTTCCATCGTTGGAACTCACGCCGGCTGTGTAGGTCCCACGCTCGTGCTTCGCAACGAGTTGCTCGAGTTCGATGGCAGCTTGGCCCTCGTAGCGTGACTCGTCCCGGACATCGAGCACACTGGCGACGGCGTCGAAGAGGCGGCCGACGCTGGAGGTGAGGGGCGAGTTGACACCGTTTCGCGCGATCTGCAGCACCTGCGACCATCGGGGGTTCCGCCGATGGGCCGGAAGGTCTTCGGGTTCAGGTTCACCGATGGCGTCGAGATAGGCGGCCGCCATTCGCCAAGGCTGGTTCGACGCAGCGTCACCCCCGGGCATCGCAACCGGGGAGAACCAACCGACCCGCCGGTAGGAGGTGAGATCGGCGATGAGAAACTCACCACCCCACACGGTGTTGTCCGGTCCGTACCCCGCGCCATCGAAGGCGACGCCGATGACCGGTCCGGCGTGAGACGCATCAGCCAGGCACGCCGCAACATGAGCGTGATGATGCTGAACGACGACTTCGTCCAGCCCGAACTCCTCGGCGAGAGCGTCGGCGTGCTGACCGGAGAGATAATCGGGATGGAGGTCGCGAACGACGACCTCAGGCCGAATCTCGAACAAACGACTCATGTGTTCGATGGCTTCACGGAAGGCGACAAAGGTCTCGGCCGACTTCAGATCGCCGATGTGGTGTGACAGGAACACTTGCCGGTCGCGAGCAAGGGCGACGGTGTTCTTGAGCTCGGCCCCGCAAGCCAGAACGGGCCGAGGAGCGGACCACGGCAGAGAGAGTGGAGCAGGGGCGTAACCCCGAGACCGCCTGACCAAATAGGGCGAGCCGTCCACCACGCGCGCCACTGAGTCATCGACTCGAATGTGGATGGGACGGTCGTTGGAGAGGAACCGGTCGGCGATCGATGACAGCCTCTGCTCGGCGTCGGCGTTCCGGTAGGCGATCGGTTCGTCGGAATAGTTGGCGCTGGTGCAGACGATGGCCTCGCCGAGTTCAGTCAGGAGCAAATGGTGCAGCGGCGTGTAAGCCAGCATCACACCCAACTCCGACGTGTGAGGGGCGACACCGGCGGCAATCCCGGAGTCGACGCCAGTGATGCGTTGGAGCAGCACGATGGGTCGCTCGATCGAGGTGAGCAGCGCCGCTTCGGGTGGACTCAGCTCGCAAATTCGCTCGACACTCGACAAGTCGAGGCACATGAGCGCGAAGGGTTTGTCCTGGCGGTGTTTCCGGGCTCGCAGTGCCGCAACACCATCGTCGCTGGATGCCAACACGGCCAGGTGGAACCCGCCGATCCCCTTGATGGCAACGATGTCGCCCCTTCGCAACGCAATAGCCGTATCGGTGATCGACGCCGACAACTGGGGGCCACAAACCGGACAGCACAGAGGCTGAGCGTGGAAGCGCCGGTCCGTCGGGTCGTCGTAATCCGCCTGACACTCCCGACACATACGAAAGTCGGCCATCGTCGTGTTGGGGCGGTCATACGGAATCGCTCGAACAATCGAGTAACGAGGTCCACAATTGGTGCAGTTCGTGAACGCATATCCGAACCGCCGATCAGCGGGATCGTCCACCTCGGCCAGACAATCAGCACACGTCGCCACGTCGGGAGAAACCGACGCGGTCGCCGCTCCGACCGCCGTGCTGGTTCGGATTCGAAAATCGACGTCGCCTCCGGGCGGAACCTCGAGATCATCGACCGAATCGATCTGCGCCAACAGAGGGGTGCGAACTCGGAGTGATTCGATGAAGGCCAATACCGACGCCGGCGCCCCCTGAATTTCGAGCGTCACTCCGCTGGCCGTGTTCTCGACCCAGCCGACCAGATCGAATTCGCGGGCCAACCCGTAGACGAACGGACGGAATCCGACCCCCTGCACAATGCCGCCGATCTGGAGACGATGGCGGGAAACCCCGTGTGCACTCACGGGCCAAGGTTACGTTCGGAGAGCCGGAACAAATTCGTGGTAACGCAAACGGGTTCAGCGAGTATTCAGGAAGGATCGTCCACACTGGAAGGCATGCAGTTGTCCTATTCCCTCTGTGGTTGCCGATGAACAGCCGCCTGGCCATCGTGTCAGCACTCGTGACGGCGGTCACGATTCTGGGCAGTGCGGCGATTCTCGCCAGCCCCTCCCTCCGCAACGACCTCGAGTATCGACTCACGGCCGACGACATCGGCGCCCCGTTGGTGACCTCCCCGCTGCCGCCGATCACCACCGCCGACGCTGCCCCGGTCCGACTTGCCGTCGCGGGCGATGTTGGGACAGGGGGCCCTGACGAGTACCGAACGGCATCCGCCGTCGACTCGCTCGAAACCGAGTCGGAGTACGCGGCACTCCTCCTTCTGGGCGACAACGTCTACCCCAGCGGCGATCCGGCCGAGTTGACGCGTGTCGTGTTCGATCCATTCGCCGAAGTGCTCGACGGGGAAACGGAACTGCTGGCCGTACTCGGGAACCACGACGTGGCCGACGGCAACGGTGATGCTCACGCAACGGCCATCGGTATGCCCGGTCGGTTTTACTCCACTCGTATCGGAGACGTCCTCGTCGTCGGTCTCGACTCGACTCGTCCTGACGATCCCGAACAATTGAATTGGCTGAAAGCCACGCTCGCCGACAACGACGCAACCTGGGTGATCGCCATGATGCACCACCCGCCCTACTCAGGGGGATACCACGGCTCGAGTCTCGCCGTTCGCAACGCCTTCAGTCCCCTTTTCGAAGAGTTCGGCGTGCAGCTGGTGCTTGCCGGCCACGACCACGACTATCAGCGCAGCGAATCGATCAACGGCGTCACCTACGTGGTGTCGGGCGGCGCGGCCAAACTTCGTCCCGCCAATCGCGCCGTCTTCACCGAAGTGGCCTGGTCGACCTTCCATTTCGTCGATCTCGCAGTGTGGCCCGACCGCATGGAGGTCCGAGCAGTGGATCAAGCCGGGGACCTCTTCGATTCGGTCACGCTCCTCCCCTGATCGGTCAGCCTGGTTCTGGTTGATCGGTAAGTCTGCTCGGGTCGACTGAGCATCAGGTCGTCCGGGCGCTCCTCGCTCATGAACAAGTCAGGCCACAGTCAGCACGCTTGTGTTGAATGGACCAATGACCCCAGCTCCGCCTCTCCAAATGGCCGGATCATGATGCAGACCACTGTCCCGACGGCGAACAACTCACCGGTTCTCATGACCCAAGACCTCACCGTCACCTACGGCGACTTCACCGCCGTCAATCAGGTCTCGTTGCGTGCCGAAGCTGGGAAGATCCTCGGCCTGCTGGGGCCGAATGGCGCAGGCAAGACATCAGTGATTCGGGCCTTGACCACCATCGTGCGTCCAAGCGCCGGCCGGGAAGGCGGAGATTCTCACCCACCTGACGCGATCGGCGGTCGAGGAGGGGACCTGCATCGTGTTGTGTAGCCACCTCCTCGATGAGGTCGAACGGGTGTGTGATCGCGTTGCCATCATGCACCACGGCAGCATCGTGGCCGAGGGGACCGTCGACGACGTGATCACGGCGTCCGGCGTGGCCGGTGTCGGCACCATACGAGTTGCCCCTGACGACATCGGACGGGCGAACGACGCACTCCGAGACATGGCGTCGGCGTCATCGCTTCGATTCGACAACACTCGCCCCGGCGACATCGAGATCGATCTGACGGGCACGAACGGAACCCGGACCGACATCCTCCGTCTCTTGATCGAGAGTGGCGTCGAACCTCGTTCGTTCGATCTCCAGGGCGCTCGTCTCAGCAACGCCTTTTTGGCCCTCACCGGCGCCGCGCCGCAGGGAGACCGACCAGGTTCACGATGAAAGCCCTCGCTCGGACACTGGTCCTGGCTGCGGCCGTCGTTCTCACGCTCGGGATGTCGTTCGAGATCTCGTCAGCCCAGAACCCGGACGACCTCTGGATCATCATCGAGCCCGCCCAGCGTTCCGTCGTTCTCGGCGAGAGTCTGGATCTCGCCGTCGCAGTCACCAACAACGCGAGCATTCCCACCGAGCCGCTCGTGGTTCACCTCGACGTGGTCGACCCCACGGTGTCGAAGTCGGTCGATCCCGAAGACTGGACGCCCACGCTGAGCACACCGATCGGATCCCTTGCGCCCGGAGAAACAGCCACGGTGCACTGGACCGTCCAACCCGTTGCCGGTGGCGTGTTCTCGGTCTATGCCGTGGTCCTGTCACCTGGTTCGGCGAACACCTCGGTCTCCAACGTCATGGAGGTCGCTGTTGCCGACCGACGAAGCCTCAACCCCAGTGGCATTCTCCCGGTTGCCGTCGGTGCACCTGCCGTCGTCGGAGGTCTCCTGCTACTGCAACGGCGCGGGTCGCGGCGCCGCAACTGAGCGAGATCTCAGCCAGATCTCGGAGAGATCGCTGCGCTGGTCTCTCGCTGGCACGTACGGTTGGCCCGGTGACCCTCGAGCATCTGCTGATCGTCGAGGACGACGAACGGATCGGCTCCACCCTCCTTCGGGCGTTATCGAGTTCGGGATACGACGCGGTCTGGGTTCGAACCGGGGCGGAAGCACTTGCAGCGGTCACTCAACGCCGACCCGACCTGGTTCTGTTGGACCTCGGGCTGCCCGATCTCGACGGCTTGGACGTCTGCCGAAAGATCCACGGGATCGATCCGCTCATCGAGGTCATCATGGTCACGGCCCGTGGCGAGGAGCTCGATGTCGTCGTCGGACTGGATGCAGGGGCGGTCGACTACGTGGCCAAGCCCTTCCGGCTGGCCGAGTTGACGGCGCGTATTCGAGCCCAGCTGCGACGGGTGGAGACGCGCCCACTGCCACCTGCCGACGGCGATCTCGTGATCGACGGCGACGCTCGCCGAGTGTGGCTGCGAGGCGACGAGATCCAGCTTCGGGCCAAGGAGTTCGATCTTCTCGCCCGACTCGTTGCCGATGCGGGCACGGCAGTCACTCGTGAGACGCTGATGAGTGACGTGTGGGACGAGCAATGGTTCGGATCAACAAAGACCCTCGACTTCCACATGGCATCACTGCGGCGCAAGATCGATGACGTCGATCAGCCCAGCAGAATCACGACGTTGCGGGGTGTGGGCTACCGGTTCGAGATCTGATGCGGCGCCGAATCCTGACGGCGATGTTGTCGGTCACGACCTTGGCCGTGATCGGTTTCGGTGTGCCGCTGGCCTTCGTCGTCGAGCGTTTCGTGGAAGAAGGGGCTGCGGTTGCAGTCGAGCGGGCGGCGGTGTTGGCCACCCGCGATGTGTCGACCACGTTTGCAACCGACCGCGATCCGGTGGAGCTGCCCGAAGGCCGCGACGGAATCACCTTCGGGCTGTATGACCCCACCGGCGCGTTGTTCGCCGGCGCCGGTCCAGACCCCGCCGACGACATCGTGCTTCGATCACTTCGGAACGCCGTGGTCGACGGAGAGGTCGAGGGTCGCCTTGTTGTTGCGGTTCCCGTCTCCGCCGACGAGCGTGTCGTTGGTGTCATCCGGGCCACGCAATCAACGAGCGGCAGCGATGCCCGCACCACCCGGATCTTGTTGCTGATCGGGGGCTTGGGCGGAACCGTGATTGCCGTCAGCGGCGCGCTCGGCTGGCTGCTGGCGGGACGGTTGAGCCGCCCCGTTGGTCGGCTGCGAGATGCTGCCCAACAACTCGGCGACGGGGACTTCGGCATCGAAGTTCCTGTCAGCACGATTCCCGAACTCGATCAGGCGGCGAGCGCCCTGAATGCGACGGCCAGCCGGCTGGGTGACTTGATCAGTCGTGAGCGGGCGTTCAGCACCGATGCCTCGCACCAGCTGCGGACGCCGATAGCGGGCATGCGGGCCGCGATCGAAACCGAGCTGGAATTTCCTCGAGTAGACCGCAGCGATGTGCTCGGCGAAGTACTCAGTGATCTCGATCGCCTCGAACGGACCGTCACCGAGTTGTTGGCCATCGCCCGATCCAAAGACTCCAACACGGTGGTTCACATGTCGGCGGTTGTCGCCGATCTCGAGGCCACCTGGCACTCCCGCCTCGATCAGGAAGGTCGATCCCTGCAGATCGGCCCGGTGCGGTACCGGCCCGCCGCGCTGGCCAATGCCGCCATGTTGCGGCACGCCCTGGATGTCCTGGTCGACAACTCGCTCCGCCACGGCGCGGGAACAATCGACATCGCCGTGACGGCCACGGCCGACACGGTCACGATCGCCGTCAGTGATGAAGGACGCGGCTTCGGTGCTGGCGGTTCCGAGTCAGAAGCCGGGCCTGCGTCTGGGGTCGAACGCGGACTCGGGCTCCCGCTTGCCCAGCGCCTGGTCGATGCGATGGGAGGACGCCTCGTGATGGCGCAACAGGGCCGTGAACCTCGTATGGAGATCGTGCTACGACGGGCTGACACCGAAACGGCCTGATTCGGCGGCGGCACAGTTCGAGGCGGCACAGTTCTCGGCGAGATCTCGCTGAACCCCACCAAGCGCTGGCGAAATGCTTGCCGTCGCTTTCCTAGGTTCACCGCATGAGTCGACCCAGCACTCGAACGAAGGAGCCCACGATGGCCGAACCGGCGATCGAAATCCGCGATCTCAGCCACCGGTATGACCGCGAACTCGTTCTTCGCAACCTCGATCTACGAATCGAGCAGGGAGAGATATTCGGATTCCTCGGCCACAACGGAGCCGGCAAGACCACCGCAGTGAACATCTTGACGACGCTGCTCCGACCGACATCGGGCACGGCTCGCGTTTGCGGCTTCGATGTCGTCGAGGAGCGCCATGCCGTCACCCAGCACATCGGATACCTACCCTCCGACGTTCGGCTCTACGGACACCTGACCGCAACCGAGAATCTCGAGTTCTTCGCCAAACTGTCCGGGGTCGACAAGCCCCGACACGCCGCGGCCGAGGCCCTCGACTATCTCGACTGTGGCGACCTCGCCAACCGCCGAGTCAGCACGTTCTCGACGGGCATGCGACAGCGCATCGGCATCGCCCAAGCCATCGTGCATCGCCCCGAGGTCCTCTTCCTGGATGAACCAACATCAGGTCTCGACCCGATCGGCGTCCGCCAGCTACGAACAACGATTCAACGCCTCAACGCCGACCTCGGCATGACCGTCTTCATGAACACACACCTCTTGTCCGAGGTCGCCCGGGTCTGCACCACCATTGGCGTCCTGAACCACGGCGAACTCATTTACAAGGACTCGATCGCCGAGACCGTGCGGCGCTTCCCTGACGAGGCATCTCTCGAAGACATCTACGTTCGCATGGAAGGCGTCCCGGCATGATCACAACGATCGCCGGCCACGAGCTTCGATTGCTCGTGAGACAACGGACGTTCCTCGCCATGCTCGGCGTGCTGGGAGTCATGACCGCCTTGGCCGGGGTGCTGGGCTGGTCCAGCCACCGCACCATCGTTCAGGTCTACGACCAGGCAGTCATTCTCCTCGCCTCCCAGGGAAAGCCGGCTCCCCCGAACCCGTTCACCCTCAAACCGAGTCTCTCGCTCCTGTCGAACATGGTCGTGTACATACCCCTTATCGGTGCCCTGCTGGCCCTGATCGTCGGCCATCACGCACTGGCCGACGATCAGACCGGTGGGGTCGGTCGGCTGGTGTTCTCCCGGCCACTCGACCGCAGGATCTACGTGGCAGGAAAGGTCGCAGCGGCCACCGCCGTCCTCGGCGCTGTCATGGTCGCCAGCTTCGCCATCAGCGCCGCCGCCCTCCTGATCGTCAACCGCAGAATCGGCACGGGCGACCTCAGCCGGCTCGCCGGCTTCTTCATCGTGTCTTGGTTGTACCTGGTCGTGTTTGCGCTGATCGGCATGGTCGCAGTCATCATCAATCGACGGAACTCGCTGGGCCTCCTCACCGCCACGGGTGCCTGGCTCGTCATCACCTTCATCGTTCCCCAATTCACCTCGGGGCTGACCCCGAGCGCGTCACTCAACCCGACCACCGCACCCGCGAGCACCTCACAAGCGTTCTTTCGAGCAACGGCACGGGTGCGTCCGTACTCGATTGCCGAGCAGTACAAGGAAGCGAGCGCCCACATCCTCGCAACGTCGCAGTCCACCGAATCGGTATGGCACACGGCCTTGCGAATTTCGCCCATCGTCGGCGCTGTCCTCGTGCTGACCATCGCACTCGTCGTGCTCATCGACCGACACGACTATTCCCGGAGCGCAACCAATGAATGAATCCTCTGTTGCTGGTCGACACTCTGTTGCTGGTCGACACTCTGCTGCCGGACGACACCGAGTCCTCACCGTTGCCGCCCATGAGTACCGAGCGGCGGTCCGCAATCGCCTCCTCGTCCTGCTCGCGGGAATCCTCATCGTGGTCACCGCCACCTCGGTCTACATCGGATCGGCTGGTTACGCAGGCCAACTCGCCGACTACAACACCTACCGAGACGCGGCAACAGCCAGCGGGCTCGATCGGATTGCCCCTTCTCCCCTCGCTCCCCTGTCGCTGCTACAGGGCGCCATGGAATACCTCGAGATCATTGGGGCCGTGATCGCGATCGCCCTCGGCTACCTCTCGGTCTCACGGGAACGGGCCAACCGCACACTTGCGCTGTTGCGTTCCCGACCGCTGACCGGAGGCGAACACGCTCTCGGCAGCCTTCTCGGCGCAATGGCCGTGTTCGCCACGCTCATCGCCGCCACCGCCATCACCGCGGTGCTCGGCGTCGGCATCATCGGCAACGACTGGATCAACGGCAGCCAATCGCTGCAGTTGTTCCTGGCGTACTCGGCCGCGTTGATCTACATGTCCTCGTTCTACGCCCTCGGAGCCATCGCCACGGCCCGGACCACGATCGCAACCAACGGGTTGATGATCGCCCTGGGAATCTGGCTCATCGTCGTGCTCGTCCTGCCCCAGATCGGCGACACCCTGGACGCCGACAACCAGATCCCAGGGGGTCTGTTCGGCGCTCTCGGGCTCGGTCACGACGGTGAAGTCACGATCCTCACCCACTTCACCACCTATGAACGCATCCGCACGTGGACCGAGGAGTTGTCCCTGGCCAAACACTTCGAACGCTTTGCCTTCGCCATGACCGACGTCAAGGCGCGTTACCGACCCTTCGATCTTCCCTGGCTCCTCAACACCACCCGCAACGACATCGGTTGGCTGCTCGGTTATGCCGCCCTGCTCACCGTCGGCATCCGACGCACGTACCGAACCCAACCCCCGACGACCCAAGGAGCAAACCAATGACCAAGACGAGCGATCCTCGCCAACACCGTCTACAACGGCGCATCGGCACCAGCGTCATCGCTGCGGTTGCGTTGATCGGGAGCGCTGGCTTGTTGGCCGCCTGTAGTGGCAGCAGCACGACCGATGGGGCGACGAATTCGACGTCGAACGTGAAGAGCAGCGATCAAGTTCTGCCCGTCACGGACAACCCCATCACCAATGCCGCGACGACGGAGGGCTTCACCATTGATTCGGTTCTCGTGGAGAACAACGTGAACGCATCCGGTAGCGGGGATGCGCCGGATCACCTCGAGATCAGCGTGACCAACACGTCCGGGGCCGAACTCGGCGGATTCGAAGTGTTCTACACCATCGATGACCCAACGACGAACATCAGCGAGGGCTACTACGCCGCCCTGCCGACCGCCTTCACGGTTGCCCCCGGCGCCTCTCGCGCCATTCATTTCGACAACACCGGTGAACCCGACCACTTCCCCGTCAACGACTTCAGTCTCTACTACACCGACAGCAATGCACTCGATGTCACGGTCGAAGTCAGCGCAACGGGTGCCGCCCCTCAGACCGTCAGCGTCCAGAAGGACGAAGGCGGCGTCGAGGTGCCCGACTAGTTCGAGCCAACGGTCGTTGCGAACCGGCGCTGGCAACTGTCTCTCACAAGCCGCTGACAATCGGAACCAGCAACAGATTGATGGCAAGGAGCAACGCGAAAACCGACAGGTCGAGGCCGCCAGGATGCGGCAGTACCCGACGCACCGGGAGCACAACGGGGTCGGTGAGTTGGTCAACGACTCGCCGGACCGCAAACACGGGCGAGTCGGGTCGGGGCTGAAACCAGCTCAGAACAGCTCTGGCGATGAGCAGCAGTGAGGCCAGCTGCAGGATCGCTAGCAGCAAAAAGGTCATTCTTCACTCCGGACATGATGTCGGCGTTGGGATGAGGTGATCTTGACTCATCTACCTGAAAGAGAACCGAAGGTGGCTCGCAGGGTCATGAGCTCCACCGCGTATCGGCGAGTTCTACCGTGAAGCGGGCGCCGCTGAGGGGACTGTCCGTCACGTTCACGGCTCCGCCATGTTCGTGGACGATCTCGACTGCGATGGCGAGTCCGAGGCCCGATCCGCCATCGTCTCGACCGCGCCCCTCGTCGCTTCGCGTGAAGCGTTCGAAGATGGTGGTGCGCAGGTGATCCGGGACCCCAGGGCCGTCATCGTCGACGTGAAGCCAGACCTTGCCGTTGCCGTCGCTGACCACGACCACGGCAACACGGCTGTTCGCATGCCGAACGGCGTTGTCGAGGAGATTCTGCACAACCCGAGTCAGATCATCGGCATTGCCCCGCACCTGACCGGCGCCGATACCCATGGCGTCGAGCGTGACTCCTTCCCGTGGTGTCTGTCGTCGAACCTGCCGTGAGGCGATTTCGTCGAGGTCGACCAAGACTCCCGGGCCCCTATCTCGTTCATGGTCATGGCGGGCCAACCACAGCAAGTCGTCCACGAGCCGCTGCATACGCAGATCTTCCTCGAGTACTTCACTGGCCACCGTGGGCCAATCGGCGGCTGCTGCGTGTTGGAGTGCAACTTCGAGTTCATTCCGGATGATTGCGATCGGCGTGCGCAGTTCGTGCGATGCGTCCGAGACGAAGCGCCTCTGTCGAACACTGCCCGACTCGATCCGATCGAGCATGTCGTTCATGGTTCCTGCCAGCCGACCGATCTCATCGGCTGTTGTTGGCTGAGGTACCCGGCGATGAAGATCGGTGGCACCGATCTCGGCCACCTCGGATCGGATCGCTTCCACGGGGCGCAGGGCCCGACCAACGAGTATCCACGTCATCGTGGCGGCAAGCAGCGCCAGCAACGGCATGCCGACGGCGAGGGTTGCAAGCGTGACCCGAAGGGTCTTTTCCATTTCCTCGAGTGTGTTGCCGATCACAACCATCACCGGACCGGACGGCGTGCCGGCGGTCGCCACCAGGATTCGAAAGGCGGAATCGTCGACTGGGTTGGAATCAAGGGTGGTGATCGTGCCCGAGGCGGCGATGACGATCGGTTCCTGCCCCTCGACATTCGCCGAACTCGCCACGACGGTTCCGTCGATGATGATCTGGACGAATGAGTCCTCCTCGTCGACGATCGAGATCTGATCCAGAGTGCTATCGCCCTCGATGAGTGCGCCGATGTCGTTGGCCCGGAGCTGGAGCGCGGTGTCGATGTTGTCGATCATCGTGCCCCGTAGAACCGTCAGCAGCCCGATGCCACCGACAGCAAGGGCGATCGCAAAGATCAGCGTTGCAGCAACGGTGGTTCGGGCCCGGACGGACGCCAGACGTTTCACCCGCCGTCCTTGTTCAGCCGATACCCGGCACCGCGTGCCGTCTGGATCGACGTGCGTCCGAATGGTTCGTCGATCTTCTTTCGAAGGTGACGGACGTAGACCTCGATGATGTTCGGGTCGCCCTCGAAGTCGTAGTCCCACACGTGATCCAGGATCTCCTGTTTCGACACCACCGTGCCGGCATTGCGGGCGAGGTACTCCAACACGGAGAACTCCCGCGCCGTGAGTTCTATCTCGGTGTCGTCGCGCCAACATCGCCGCTGGCTCGGGTCGACCAGGAGATCATCGGCCCGCAGCGCAACCGGTCGCTCGCTCGCCCCCCGCCGCATCAGCGCTCGAAGACGAGCGACGAGCACCAGATGGGAGAAGGGTTTGCGCAGGAAGTCGTCAGCACCGGTGTCGAGAGCCTCAGCCTCGTCGAGCTCGCCATCCTTGGCGGTCAGCATCAGAATCGGCGTCCAGTTCCCCTCGTCACGCAGCGTCTCGCACACCTTGTAACCATTCATACGGGGCAGCATGATGTCCAACACGATCCCGTCGTAGTCGTGCTCACGGGCCATCCACAGGCCATCATCGCCGGCCAATGCCACATCGACGGCGAAGCCATCAGCCTCCAGGCCACGCTTCAGGGAGGCGGCCAACTTCTTTTCGTCCTCGACCACCAAGATACGCATCTTCAGCTCCTTCGAATTCAGCTCCTTCGAACTGAACTATCGCGGTCATCGTGACATCGCTCTCCTGAAGCTGAGCTGAAAACGCGGCAAACGAGACCACAACGTCATTGCGGTCCCGCTTGCTCGGTCGGTGGAGGTGCACTGGAGAATCGCGACGATCAGTTGGCCGGAGTGGTGTCCGGTGCTTCGTCGGCCTCGTTGGCGTCGTCGGCGTCGGCAACGCCGTCACCGTTGTTGCCGGTCTCGGCGCCCTCGAACTGATGGTCGATGCCATCGGTCTCGGTGCCTTCGTCTCCCTCTGCCTCTTCGGTTGCGCTTGCATCCGATTCGTTCTCGTCACCCGATTCCTGGGCCAGAACTGCAGCCGTGCCGGCATCGATCTTGACCTCGAGTGCGGCTCCTGATGCGTCGGTCAGATCGACCTCGTAGACAACCGTGCCGTTCTCGTTGCCGAGTTCGACGCCGTTGACCGTGGCTCCGGGGTTGGCCGCCAGAGCTGATGCGGCGGCTTCATCAGAGGAGATCGTGGCCAGCGCAGTCAAGGCAGACGACTCCTCGGCCTCGGACTGACCCTCGACCTCGGCGGACTTGATCGAGCCATCCAACGTGGGTTCCTGAATTCGGTCGGACTCGGCGTTTGCCGCCGCTGGTGTCGACTGATCGGCCGGACTCGTCGAGCTCAAGGCACTGGCAATGCCGGCTGAGCCGGCAAGCACACCGAGCGCAATCGCTGAGGTGGTGATGGTCTTTCGCACGTTCATGGGTTCCTTTCGGGGGGCGTTGCCCCCACCGTCCGGGACGGGCGGCTACCGACACCAAAGCATCAAGCACCCAAAGGGAAGCTGAACCAAGCTGAACCCACACTGAAGCAGGCATCCCCGCCTGCCGTTGCGACCGGCAGAGCCCACCTGCTCAGGGCCCACCTGATCAGAGCCTGCAGATGTGGATGACGACGGTTGCGAGGTGGTGGATCTGGAGCGAGGTCACGGCGATCCCGAACAGAACCATGGTCGACGCCAAGACCGATCCCAGAACGACGGAACCCTGCCCGGTGGGATCGCCGATGAGCGCGTTCACGCGGCGCATCACCGAGCTACCGCTGAAGCGGGCGATGACCGCCCCAGCATCCTCGAGAATCAGACCGGTTCCCATTTCGGCGACGTACTCCGACCGAGCGATTGCGGCTCGGGCGATCGCTTGGGCCACGATCTCACGATCACCGCCGACAGCCGCGACGGCTGCCTCGTCAGCGCAACGTTCGGTTGCCAACCGGATCTTCTCGGCCAGCGGTCGGAGAAAGGGCACAATCGCCACCGCCAGCGACGCGATCAACAGGAAGCGATCATGGCGCTGCTCGAGGTGCGCTCGTTCGTGAGCGAAGAGAACCTTGCGTTCTTGCGGACACAGCGCTTGCAGAATTCCGTTCGACACCACAACACATCCTGGGCGCCCCGGCGCGGCGTAGGCGATCGGTTCCGGCGTGTCGAGAAGCAGCATTCGCTGCCCGCTGGTCCCTTCGGTGGCCCAACGGCGTTTTCTGATCACGGTTCGAACCCGAAGGCCCATGACGCCGAGCACGATCAGCGACAAGATACCGATCGGGTAGCTCACCCGATGATGCAGGGGAATCATGGGACACCAGTCGACGAGTCGCTCGACCGCATCGACGTGAGGCAGCAGCCCCGTAGCCAGGGTCAAAACGATCACGAACGCGCTGAGCGCCGACACCCCGGCAACGGCGGTGAGGGTGCGCATGAGCGTTGCCGGTGTGGCGGAGTCGGGCATGTATCCCGCGATCGCGCCGCTGATCACGGCGAGCATCGCCGGCAGAAGTAACGAGACAAGGTCGATCGACGTCACTCGAGAAGCTTCCTGAGCGCCTCGAGCTCGTCGGTTCCGAGCGTGTCGACGAACGAACTCAACACAGCCATCCGGTCGCCCGCCACCCGCATCGTGTCTTGCATCTGTCCCGCTCGATGGTCGGCCTCGGATCGAGCCGGAGCGTAGGCGTACGCACGTCCCGCTCGATCCCGAGTCAATAGGTTCTTCTGCCAGAGCCGAGTCAGAATGGTCATCACGGTCGTGTAGGCCAACTCGGGAGCGACTGCTTGTTGCACAACAGATGGAGTCACCGGACCGTCGGCACTCCAGACGAATTCCATGACTGCGTCTTCGAGTGCCCCCAACGGACGTTTGTCAGACATCGCTCACCTCCATCGCTCATCGTAAACAGGGATGTGATGCAGGAGCGCCCATCACCGAACCCGTATGAGCAACTCAGACCGGCGGCGATCGGGCGGACGCGACCAACCCGAGTGACCACACTACGACAGACTGTCGCACATGGACGCTTCCCGCCTCGAACCACGTCTGACGGCACGCCGGATACTGACGATCGTCGGCGTACTCGTTGCCATTGCGTGGCTCGGCTGGACGGCCCTCGCTCAACCAGCGCTGCCGGACTTCGACGTGTCAGGCGAACCGATCGATCTGCCGGAGCAGGGAGCGTTTCCCGGAGTCACCACCGACGAATTTCGAGGCATGCTCGTCGGCCTGCGGGGCCAGCCAGTTGTCGTCAACATCTGGGCGTCGTGGTGTCCGCCATGCCGGGCTGAGATGCCGCTTCTGGAAGTCGTCGCCCAAAGCTACGCGGGCGAGGTCGTGATCCTGGGAGTGGCGTCGAATGATGACCCTGGGGCGGCGAAACGTTTTTTGGACGAACTCGGTGTGACCTATCCGAACGTTTCGGACACCACCGGAGACATTCGAGTTGCGTTGGGGCTGACCGCCTATCCGACGACCTACGTGTTCGATTCTGAGGGCAATATGCAAGCTCGCGTCAACGGCGGAATCTCCGAACAGCGCCTGGCTAGTCTCATCGAAGCCGCTCTTCCGTGATCGACTACGGTCTCCTGGTCAGCATGATCATCGCGTTCGGGCTGCCATCGCTGCTGGGCATGTGGTGGCAGGTCTCGGGCAGGGACGGACCAGTCGGATTTCTCGACGCTGCATTGAGCCCGGCCTTGGCCGGCCTCGCCGTTGGTCGAATCACCACCCTCTTGCTCGACGACCCGGCGTCGATCGGGCGCGTGTCGGACATGTTGATCATCCGCAGCGGAGTCGAGTTCTGGCCGGGCGCACTTGCGGCACTCGTAGCCGTACTGGTGGGATCAAGACTGAGCCGTATCTCCCCGGCGACGCGACTTCTCCAGATAGCGCCCCTGGCCATGTTTGGTTACGCCGGCTACGAGGCGGCCTGCGTATTCCGAGACGGCTGTTTCGGACCTGCCAGTCCCATCGGACTCCGTCCGCCGGGCCTCCCGACCACGATGCTTCCCGTCGGCTTGTTGATGGCGGTTGCGGTTGCGGCCGCGGCCGTCGGCGTCCGCGAACTCGCCACTCGGAATCGTTCTGCTGTGCTCATCGTCGCCGTCACCACGTTGGCGGTCTCGTCGGTGCGCGCCCTGGGCTCGATCTGGTTGCCCCACGTGGGGGACGGGCCTACCCGCCAACATCTCAGCTCGGTCATCATGGTGGTGGTCTCAACGGCTGTTGTCGGTCTCGCTACCGCCAGTTCCCGTCGACCGCGTCCGAAGGGGGCGATCCAGACCTGAACATCGCCCCGACCCGTTTTCCTTCAAGCACTCATGGCGACGGTGCCGACCATGCCCTTCGCATAGTGGCCAGGGACGTGACAGGCGAACAGGAGATTGTCCGATCCGGTGAACATCCAGGTGAGTTCCTTGGTCTCGCCGGCCGGGACCGACATCGTGTTGCCCTCATCGTGGGGCGCCATGGTCCCCGTCATCTCGGCCATCTCGGCCATCTCGGCCTCATGTTCAACCTGCGTCGCACCATCACCGAGCGTGAAATCGTGCGCAAGAACTCCGGGATTCGACACTCGGAACGTGATGATCTCTCCCGACTTCACATCGATCGACTTCGGGTTGAACGAGAAGTTGTCCTTGGCGATGATCTCGATCACCCGAGACGCTTCGGACGCTTCCATCGGCACACCGAAGGTGTACTCCTCAGGTTCACTTTCCGCGTCTGTGCCCATGTCCATTTCGCCGTGAGTGTCGCCATCCATCACCGTGTCGGTGGTGGCCGAACCCTCTGAGGAGGGTGACACTGCGGCCACTTCGGCGCCTGGGTCATCAGACACACACGCCGCGGCGCCCAACGTGAGGGCGAGCAGAGCCGCCAAATATCGAATCGCACGTATTGAATTCATCGATCTCCTTTGGGCCGGCGGATGGGGTGGGACGAGCTATATCGCGGCCACAACGTTTCTACTCCACACGATCGCTCAACTCACCTCACCTGCTAGAGGCAAAGGTCCCGATTGGGACTCGCTCGGGGAGCGACCTTCACCCCTGTTGTTTGTGGACCACACTGATCTGATGTGCCAACACAGCAGCCGTCCGAGATGAGTGTCCTCCAGAGAAGACTGGTCGGCACCGCACTTGCTTTCGGGTTGGTCCTGGCCGGTTGTTCGAGTGGCGATTCGACTGCCTCGTCCGGTGTTCAACCGATCGAACCGATCCTGGCCGGCGAAATTCGGATCGACACCGACCCCTCGGGCACGAGTGCCACCCTTGCGGTCGACACCACGATCCCGGTGGCCTGCTCGGTCATCTACGGGCAAGACGACTCCTTCGGTTCGATCGCGGTCGACAGCGACATGCAAGGTGGGGCCCACGAGGATCACGGCCCGCTTCTCGTCGGCCTCGCCCCCGACACGGAGTACAAGTACATCCTTCAAGGTTCTGATGCGGCCGGAACCATCTACCGCAGCGAGGTGATGACGTTCACGACGCCAGTCGCTGAAGAGTCCACACTCGGCCAAAATTTGGCGTCAGGTGGCACGATCATCGGCACGAGTTCGGAATTCTCCGACACCTTTGCCGCCGACAATGCGATCGATGGCGACCCCGCCACTGAGTGGTCCACCGCCGGTGACGGCAACGACGCCTGGATCGAAATCGATCTCGGTCAAGACGAAGAGATCGGCGTTGTGGCCTTCCGGACTCGCCAGATGACCGATGGTTCTGCCATCACCCAAACCTTCACGGTGACCATCGCTGGAACCTCGTTCGGGCCGTATCCGGCCGGCACGGATCCTGTTGTGCTCGATCAACCGGTCACGGGACGAGTCGTCCGTTTCGATGCCGACGAAACGAGCGGCGGCAACACCGGAGCCACCGAGGTCGAGATCTACCCGCCGAGCTGACTGTCCGTTCACCTCGAATCACAGCCGAGCCACAGGCGGGTACAAGCTCGGTCACAGGGCCTCCGGATTGAGTTCATTCCAGGAGCAGCCCGCCTATCCAACTCCGGAACGGACCGGGCCTCCGACAACGACGGCAACGATGTTTGCCCCACCAAGGAGGACCGGAACGTGAAGACCCAGCAGGCAAGCCCCTTCCATCGATCGGACTTCACCCCGAACGAACCCCCGTCGCCATCGAGAAAGCGTCGGGCCGTTGCGCTACGTGACGATCGGCGGAAGCTGATCTGGTCGATCGGGGTTGCGCTTTGGATCATTGCCATGGTGGCGGCCATCGTGGCGATGATGAACGGCGACGGTGGTGTCAGCACCGATGGCGAGAATGTGGCGACCCCACTCGTCTTGTCGGTCGGCGCAGGCGGCGCATCTGCCTCCTGCCTTCCGTTCAGCGTCGAGATTCTGGCCACGATGCCGCAGGCCTTCACCGGCACGGTCACCTCGGTCGAGGCCGATGCGATCACCATCGCCGTCGATCGCTGGTATGCGGGAGGCACGGCATCGCTCGTTCGGCTGGAGACGATTGGCGATGCCCAGGCGCTTCTCGGCGGATTCTCCTACGACGTCGGCTCGAGCTACCTTCTCACGGCTTCCGACGGAACCTTGAGCTACTGCGGATACTCGGGTCCCTCGACGCCCGAACTCGAGGCGTCGTTCGAACGAGCCTTTCTCGGCTGACGTCGAGCAAAGGACGGTCGATCGCCGAATTGCGGTGATCGACCGTCAAGGTTGGTCTCGGCTCAGGATCTCGGTGACGACATCGTCGAACCGACGCCCACGGTCGAGATGTCCGTGGGCTGGCGGCTCGATGGCGACACCGAGTTTCTCGGCGGAAGAGACTTCTTCGGCCCGACGCGGAAGCCGCCGGACAACCCGCTCGCAATCGGCCGCTCGAAACAACTCGTCTGCTTCTTCGGCCCGGCCCGAGTGGGCGGTGATGCATGCGATCCCTTCGATCGCCTCGCACATCGCCGCAGTATGACCGATGCCCGACGCGATCCGAAGAGCACGCACGTGATGTCGAAGTGCTGTTTCTGGCTGACCGTCCATCGCCAGCGCCACCCCCAGCAGATGCAGGGCGCCGAGCACACCTTCGGTGTAGCTGATCGCCTCCGCTTCCTGAAGCGACTCGGCCGCCCCAAGGGCTGCTTCCCGGGGCAGACCGGTCCGCAGACGCAACCGAGCAACTTGCCCGAGCGCAATGCTGATGAGGTGACGATCGGTCGTCTCCCGAGCAGCCGCAAGCCCTTGATCAGCAAGCTCGCACACGTCGGCGCTTCCGCGATCGACGGCGGTCCGAGTCTGAAGCACTCGGCAAACGGCGAGACCCCATCTGGCCTCGGTCTGTTCGAACAGCGCAATGGCTTCGTCCCGAGTGCTCTGCGAGGATTCGAGGTCGCCGACCGCCCACTGCACGACGGCAAGTGCGTTCAATCCATAAGCCGTCTGTGCGATGTCGCCGGCACTTCTTCCGCACGCAACACCTTCCCGCGCCAAGGATTCGGAGCGGGCCGTCTGGCCGAGGGAACTTGCCACCAAGGAAAGCCCCCAGAGCAGCTTTGACCGTTCCCGGGGAGGGAGGTCGGCGAAACCCAGAACCCGTTCCAGTTCGCGATCGGCCTCGGTGAGCATGCCGACCAGGATCCACGGCCAACCGAGTGCGCCCGCGAACCGAGCGGCCGCAACACCGTCGCCCGTACTCACCAGCCATTCCAGCGCCACGCGGTGGTTGGCGAGATCGTTTCGGAGTTGTTGGAGCCAGAAAAGCTGCTCGGCCCCCTGAACGCCGAGTTCGGCTCGCTCAGCCAGCTTCAAGAAACAGCCAGCGTGCCGGTCCCGGGTGGCGTCGGCGTCGAGTTGGTCGAGCATCTCCAAGGCGTACGCCGCGAGCGTGTCGAGTAGTCGGTAACGGTCTTGATCGACCACAACGACCATCGATTGTCTGATGAGCGAAGTCAACAGATCGAGTGCCGCTGACTGATCGACGTCGGCCACGCAGCTGGCTGCTTCGAGATCGAAGCTTCCGGCGAAAACACCGAGCCGGGCAAAGAAGGATCGTTCGTCCTCATCGAGCATGTCGATACTCCACTCGACCGCGCCCCGCAGAGTTTGCCGACGGGGCGGAACATCGCGTCCACCATCGATGAGAAGGTCGAATCTGTGGAGCAGACGCTCTCCAATTGCGCGTGGCGACAACACGTCGACACGAGCCGCTGCGAGTTCGATCGCGAGAGGCAAACCGTCGAGCGCCATGCAGATGGCGGCCACGTCGGCCGCATTGTCGTCGGTCAATTCGAAACTGGCGCGTACTGCCGATGCCCGCTCTGCAAACAGTGCGATCGATGCGAACTGCATGAGGTCCGCCGGGGCGACGACCTCTCTCGGGGGCAACGCAAGCGGGGGCACCGGCCAAGCCATCTCTCCGGCAATGTTCAAAGGCCGCCGACTCGTGGCGAGCACTCGCACCCCAGCTGCTTCGCGCAGGATCCGCCCGACGAGCACGGCAACCGCGCCGACAACGTGCTCGCAAGTGTCGAGAACCAGGAGGCCGCTCCGCCTCGACAGCAGCGCCGCAACTGACGCGAGGGTGTCATTGCTCGGGGCCAGGGGAACATCGAGAGCTGCCGCCGCGAGGGCAGCCACTTGATCGGGGTCGGTCAGGTCTCCGAGATCGACGAACCACACGTCTGATTCGCTCAACTGCCGACGGGCCGTTTCGATCGCCAGCCGACTCTTGCCCGCGCCCGGCGGACCGGTCAGGGTGACCAGGCGACTGCGTTCGAGCAACAAACCGACCCTCTCTATTTCGACATCACGGCCAACGAGCGCCGACACCGACGCCGGAAGCTGCGCCGGGCGTTGCGGAAGGTTTGACTCCGAACTGAATTCGCGAGCAGATTGCGACCGGGCGACCGGTTCCTGTTGCTTCGAAACCTCGGCAGTCTCTCCGCGATGGTCAAGGTCGTGATGTTGGTGTTGGTGAACCTCGTGGGCCTCGAGAGCAAGGTGTCCGTCGAGCAGCGGATCTTGGTCGAGTATGCGACGCTCCAGATCCCTGAGTTCGACTCCTGGCTCGATGCCCAATTCGTCGATGAGGGTTTGGCGAGCGCGACCGAATGCCCGCAAGGCTTCGGCCTGACGACCCGACCGATACAGCGCCAGCATGAACTGCGCATGGAAACGTTCACGCAATGGGTAGTCGCCGACGTGGGCGGCCAGGTCGCCTACGAGCTCACGGTGGGCGCCAAGGAGCAGACCGAGGTCTGCTCTCACCTCGAGACCCACGAGCCGCATCTCTTCGAGTCGAGCTGCCTCTCCCAGTGCAAACTCCTCGCCAATCACATCGGCCAACGCGGGGCCGCGCCAGAGCGACTGCGCCGCTTCCAGCCCGACGAGACGGTCTTGAACCTGGACGAGGTCGTCGTGATCGACTTGTGAGGCCGCGAGCAATGCTTGTTCGAATCGGTGGGCATCGATAGCCTCCCGCTCGACGTCGATCGTGTAACCACCGGGTCGAGTCACGATCAACCGGCTTGGCAGCCCCGATGCGAGCCGCTTCCGAAGGTAGGAAATCTGGGTTTGGAGCGCGTTGGCCGGATTGGCCGGCTGGTCCTCGCCCCACAGCAGTTCTGCCAGCAAACTCGAGGTGACGGTTTCACCACGACGAAGCAAGAGGCAGGTGAGGATTGTGCGGGGAAGTCCGCGCCGAATCTCGATGAGCGACTCTCCCGAGCGGACCTCGAGCGGCCCGAGCAGACCGAACTCCACAAAGAAACAGTATCCGTCCTCCTGTTGCTGCGCTGTCGTTGTAGTTTCCTGCATGTCAGCCCGATCACAGCCACGCGTGGTGTGATGAGCGACATCCAAGAGGACGACCGAAGAAGGCGAGACGTGAACGCGACCATCTCACGCGACGAGTTACATCGCATCCTGACGACGAAGACCCCGGTCGTGCTCGTCGAAGCGCTCGGTGCGGCCTATTTCGATGACGCCCACCTGGCTGGGGCGGTGAACATCACTCCCGACCAGGTCGACGCACTCGCCCCGCTACTCATCCCCGATCTCGATGCCCTCGTGGTGGTCTATTGCAGCGGAACCTGCCAGAGCTCGGAAATCGTCGCCGACCGACTCGCGGAGATCGGCTACTCGAACGTGCGCGTCTATCTCGGCGGGAAAGAAGACTGGGTCGAAAACGGCTTTCCCCTCGAGCGGTCGATCGACCCCGACTGATCCATGGCGGTGGCCGTCGCCGTCCCATGACAGCGCCATGACAGCGCGTTCTTTACCTTTCGGATCATCGCCCGAACACGAAAGGCAGGATCCGTGAACATCGACCTGAAGCCAAGACTCGACGCTCGCCCGAAGCGAAGGTCCGCCGCCAACGAAGAGACGCACTCGACACACGAGGGACACGCCGGCCACGACAAACATGCCGGGCACGACCCAGAGATGTTCAGGAAGCGGTTCTGGCTGAGCCTGCTCCTCACGATCCCGCTCGTGTTCACCAGCGAGATGGTGATGGATTGGCTCGGCTACGAATTGTCGTTCACCGGTAGGGATTGGCTCGGACCGATCCTGGGTTCGGTCGTCTTCCTCTGGGGTGGTTGGCCATTCCTCACCGGCGGTATCAACGAGGTCCGGTCGCGAGCCCCGGGAATGATGTTGCTGATCTCGATGGCAATCATCGTCGCCTACGTCGCCTCGATGGCGACGAGCCTCGGACGCCTCGATCTCGAGTTCTGGTGGGAGCTCGCTGCGCTCGTGACCATCATGCTGCTCGGGCACTGGCAGGAGATGAAAGCCATCGGCCGGGCTCGAGGCGCGCTGGCGGCACTGGCCGAACTACTTCCCGATGAGGCCGAGATCATCGAAGGAGACGACACGCGGCACGTTCGGTTGTCCGAGCTGCACGTCGGTTCGGTTGTCCTCGTGCGTTCGGGGGGCCGTGTCCCTGCGGATGGCACGATCGTGAGTGGTGACGCGGAACTCGACGAATCGATGATCACCGGGGAATCCAGGCCCGTCGCCAAAGGACCGGGCTCACCGGTCATCGCCGGCACCGTCAGCACCGATTCTTCGATCCGACTTCGGGTCGACGCGGTCGGCGATGAGACCGCGCTGGCCGGCATTCAGCGCCTCGTGGCCGAGGCACAGATGGCGCGAAGTCGGGCGCAGGCCTTGGCCGACCGCTTCGCCGCGGTGCTGTTCTATGTTGCCTTGGCGGCCGGAATCATCACGTTCTTCGCCTGGTGGGCCTTCGGCACACTCGATCAGGCGATCGTGCACACCGTGACCGTCCTGGTCATCGCCTGCCCCCACGCCCTGGGGCTGGCGATCCCGCTGGTCATATCGCTCTCCACCGCCGTCGCAGCGCAGTCCGGCATTCTGGTGAAGGACCGTCTCGCGCTCGAGCGCATGAGGTCGGTCGATGCTGTCCTTTTCGACAAGACCGGGACCCTGACGCGGGGTGCGCACATCGTCACTGGGGTGGCCGCCATCACGGGCGTCACGGAGTCCGAAGTGATGCGGCTGGCGGCCGGAGTCGAATCCGACAGCGAACACCCACTTGCTCGCGCCATCGTCACCGCTGGTCGGACGAGAGGCGAGATCGCCCGGGCCACCGATTTCCGTTCCCTGACCGGTCGAGGGGTCGAAGCTCAGATCGCTGGGCACTCGCACGCCGTCGGCGGGCCCGCACTGCTCCGCGAACGAGGTGTTGCGGTTCCCCCGGAACTCATCGATCAGGCGAACGCTTGGTCGGTTCGAGGGGCGGCCGTTTTGTACCTCCTGCGGAGCAGCTCCGTCATCGGAGCATTCGCCCTCGAGGACGAAGTGCGAGCAGAGGCTCGACCCGCGGTCGACGCACTCACCCGGATGGGGGTCGAGGTCATCATGATCACCGGAGACTCGAAGTCGGTTGCCGAAGAAGTCGCCGGTGCTCTGAGCATCTCCCAGGTCTATGCCGAAGTACTCCCCGAGGACAAGGAGCAGGTGGTGATCGACCTGCAACGGAAAGGCCTATCGGTGGCGATGGTGGGCGACGGGGTCAATGACGCGCCGGCTCTGGCCCGGGCCGACGTGGGCATCGCCATCGGTGCCGGTACGGATGTTGCCATCGAGTCGGCCGGCGTGGTGCTCGCCTCGAGTGACCCTCGCAGAGTTGCGTCGGTGATCACGCTGTCGCGGCGTAGCTACCGCAAGATGATTCAGAATCTGGCCTGGGCCGCCGGCTACAACATCATCGCCATCCCCGTGGCCGCCGGAGCCTTTGCGTGGGCCGGCATCACGTTGGGCCCAGCGGTGGCGGCAATCCTGATGAGCGGTTCCACAATCGTGGTCGCTGCGAACGCCCAGCTGCTACGACGAGTCGATCTCGGCTCGTGAGCCGAGCGACGAGTTGGGATGAGTCAGCCCTTCGCGGCCAATGAATGCTCGGCCGAGCGGGCGAGCGCCGTGGCGAGGTCGCCCAGAACCTTTCCCAGAAGCAGCCGCATCAATGGGCCCACCAAGGGCAGCGAGTTCGAGAACTCGGAGTGCCAGGTGATGCGAGTACCAGCCTCCAGAGGGGTCAGAACCACATCGGCCCGATAGTTCTTGATCGGGAGTGGACCGCGGTAGCCATAGGACAACCGGGTGGGTGGATCGAAGGTCAGGACCGTGTCGACCGACCGGAACGGGCCAGACCGAAATGCCCGTTGGGCTCCCACGCCGTGAGGGGCCGGAACGCCCACCACGGCGTAGCTCGACTCGTTGAACGACGACCACGTTGCCCAGGTGGTCACGTCAGCGAGGAGCGCCCAGACGGCTTCGACCGGCGCCATTGAATCCACTTCCTTGTGCACGTTGAAACGAGGCATCACAAAACGACCTTTCCGGGTTGACTGTTGTTGCTCAGCGTGGCCGGATGGGCTGGCGATCGCCTGGCACCGACCTGTCATGGCGATCGGCCATCGATCGGCCCGTTCGGCGATCCTCTGCTCGTGGGAGGCCCAGCGGAGCGTGGCCGTTCTGGAGCGAGTTTTGTTTAGCTCCGCAGTGGTCGGGGTAGGCGTTGCGGACACCGAATCCACTTGACTCGACGACAGAAACAGAGGCTTGTCATGAATGCCATTGATTTGCTCATCTCGGATCACGAGACCGTCCGCGGACTGTTCGCAGATTTCAAATCAGCCGCGGAGAAGGACGACTTCGAAGGAATGAAATCGGCCCAGAAGAAGATCTTCGCTGAGCTCGAGGTTCACACTCGGATCGAAGAGGAGATCTTCTATCCCGCCGTACGCAACACCGGTGTCGATGAACTCGTCGATGCCGTCGCCGAGAGCAATCAGGAACATCATGTGGTCGACCTGCTGATGCGCGAGGTTGTCAAGTTGTCCGATCAGGAGGTCTTCAAGGCGAAGATGACCGTGCTGATCGAGAACGTCGAGCACCACGCTGATGAGGAGGAGTCAGACATGTTCCCCGAGGTCAAGAAGCAGTTGAGTGCCGAGGAACTGGATGCGCTCGGGGCTCGGTTGGAAGCGGCCAAGTAGTTCGACGCGAGCCTGAGGGTCAGCGTTGACCGGTTCGGTCACCCTCAACTTGATCCGGCGTCGATTGCTCGGCTGCATGCTCGCGTGAGGGGCGATAGGTGATCGCGACGAAGACTGCGGCTGTGGCCGTCAAGGCCGCCGCGACCCAACAGGCGATGTTGAACGCATCGGTGAAGGCAAGGTCGGCGCGGGCGACGAGTTCGTCGGCCGAAGGGCCGAGCCGGCGGGCGATCTGGGCCACCGCTCCGACCGACTGTTTGGCCGCGTTGACCTCGTCGGCACCAAGATCGAGGCCGTTGAGGTCGAGGCCCGATCGGTAGGAAGTGTTGACGATGCTGCCCAGAACTGCGATCCCCAACGCTCCTCCGAGTTCGCGCGTCGTGTCGTTGACGGCGGAGCCCACCCCCGCCTTTGCACTGGGCACGGCGCTCATGATGCTCCCTGTGGCCGGTGCGGTGGTGAAGCCTATTCCCGCTCCGAGCAGGACGAACGCCGCAGCCAGGACGACGAATGGTGTGGTCGGACCGACTTGGGCGAGGATGACGAAACCTGACGACACCAGACGAACCCGAGGCCGATGATCCGGCCCGTGCCGAACCGGTCGGCGGCGTCCGAACTCCGGGGAGCGACGATCACCATTGCCACGGCCAGGGGCAGCGTGGAGGCGCCGGCCAGAAGGGGCGAATAGCCCCGGACGAACTGGAGATACAGGGTGTTGAGAAAGAAGAACCCGAACATCGCGAAGAACGCCGTGGTGATCACAGCGCTGCCAGTGCGGAATCGAAGATCGCCGAACAGTTCCCGAACCCGGCCACCACCAACGGCGCTGACCAGTGCGACGTTCAACCCTGACACCGACATCACCACCACGGTCAGCGACAAGCACATCACTCCGAGCAGCGTCCAACGACGAGCGTGAACCCCCGGATCCTCGTGTAACGGGCGATCGGTCGACACGGTCGAATCATCGGTCACATCGGCAACCTAGAACTTGAAGTCTGGTTGAAGTCAAACAAGCGGACCGGACTTCGATCGAACGCGCGGCCGTCTGCCCCGAACCGACGAACCGTCCGAATCCCATTTCAATTGCTGGTCTCGGTAGGTGCGAAATACATCTATCGATGCATCGGGGCTTCGTGAGTACAGTCGGTCGACCTACCCCGGAGGGCTCTACGATGCGCCAGCAAGTCTTGCAAGTGACCGCTTTGCTAGTGGTGATCATGCTGGTCGCAGCGTCGTGTTCATCCGACGATGCTGCCCTCGACGACAACTCCGCCGGCGACTCGACGTCAACAACGGCTGCAACCGACACCACGTCGGCCCCGACCGAAACAACTGCGGACCCCGACACCGACAATGCAGCCGGCGGCGGCACGTTGGTCGTGGCGATCTCGGAGGACCCGGGCCAATACAACCCGGCGCTCACGACAAGTGGGTCGGTTCACACGGCATCTGAGTTGATGTTCAACGGGCTGCTCGCCTACGACGATCAATATGCCCCGCAACCCGACCTCGCTCTCGATTGGGAGATCGAAGAAGACGGAGCGCTGTATCGCTTCAACCTCCGAGACAACGTCGTCTGGCACGACGGCACGCCGTTCACCTCAGCCGATGTGAAGTACACGTTCGAGAACGTGCTCACCGAGTTCCATTCCCGCACGAAGGCCTCGGTCGGGTCGGTGCTCGTTTCCGTCGACACTCCCGATGAAACCACCGTCGAATTCCGGTTCAGCGAACCGTATGCCCCCTTCCTCCAGCAACTGGACGTCACCGAAGCTCCGATCCTGCCAGCCCACATCTACGAAGGAACCGACATCGAGGCGAATCCAGCCAACCTCGAGCCGGTCGGCACTGGGCCGTTCATGTTCGCTTCTCGGTCCGCTGACGAGGAGATCGTGCTGTCGAAGAACCCGAACTACTTCAAAGAAGGTCTGCCGATCCTCGACGAAGTCGTGATGCGTGTGATCCCCGATGAGGGCAGCCAAGTGCTCGCGCTCGAATCAGGCGAGGTGGATTGGCTGTGGGGTGTGCCGGGCCCCGACCTCGAACGGTTACGCAAAGACGACCAGTTCGGCACGCTCGACACGCTGGTGAACCCTGGCGGCGCCAACTGCATCATGACCGTGAGTTTCAACCTCGATCGGCCGATCTTCAACGATGTCCGTGTGCGTCGTGCAGTGGCCCACGCGCTCGACCGCGAGGCGTTTGTGGAACGGGTTGCATTCGGTCAGGGCAATGCAGCCACTGCGCCGATCTCGAGTGGTATCCCGACGGCATACGCCTCGGGCCTCGAGCTTCCCGACTTCGACCCCGAAGAGGCTGGGCGGCTCCTCGACGAAGTCGGGTGGGTGCGCGATGGCGAGGGTGTACGAAACGCCGACGGCGTCGAGGGAATCGAAGACGGCACGCCGCTCACGTTTGGTGTGCATCTGTTCCCCAACTTCGCGCCATACGGAGAGCTGATGAAGGCGCTGCTGATCGACATCGGAGTCGATCTCGAGATCAACGCCCTGGAACGGGCAACGATGGTCGAGCAGGTCTTCACCGAGCGCAACTTCGACACCAACATCATCAGCTTCTGCAACGGAACCGATCCCGAGGTCGGGGTTCGACGGATGTACATCTCGAGCAACATCGCTCCGGTTCCTTTCTCGAACAGCTCTGGTTATGTCAACCCCAATGTCGACGCGCTGTTCGACGAAGCCCGGAACACGGTTGATCCGGCTGCCCGTAAGGCGGTGTATCGAACGCTCCAGGAAATCCTGGTCGAGGAGCTGCCGTACTTCTGGCTGGTCGAAACCACATCGACTCGAATCTTCACGAGCGACTGCTCGGGTTTCCGAGCCTTTGGTCACTTCGCGGAAGCGGCGAGCTGTAACCGAGAGTGACACGGCGCTACATCCTCGGCCGGCTGTGGCAGACGGTGCCGATGTTGCTGGGCGTCGTCGTCGTCGGATTTCTCCTGGTGCACATCGCGCCAGGAGACCCGATCCTGGCCTTGGCCGGCGAGAACGGTGACGAGGCGTACTACGCCGCGATGAGAGAACGATTCGGTCTGGATCAGCCACTCACCAGGCAGCTGTGGACGTACATCTCACGCCTGGCCCGTGGCGATCTGGGAACATCTGCCATTCAAAAGCAGCCGGTGTCGGCGGTGATTTTCGATCGGCTTCCCAACACGTTGCTGCTTGCGGGCACAGCGCTGGTGCTGTCAACGACCATCGGCATTCTCGCCGGGGTTCTGGCCGCGTCGAAGAGCGGTGCATTGCGAGATCGGGCGGTCTCGACAAGCACCCTGCTGTTGTACGCCGTTCCGGTCTTCTGGCTCGGCCAGCTCACCATTCTCTGGTTCGGGCTTCGGTGGGGTTGGTTCCCGGTTCAGGGCCGTACCGACGCCAGAAGCAACTCCACCGGGCTCGCACATTTCCTCGATGTTGCCCACCATCTGGCGCTACCGGCGTTGGTCCTTGCCTCACAACAGATCGCGGTCGTGGCCCGGCTCACCCGGACGGCGCTCATCGATCAGTTGGAGGCCCCGCACATCGACGCGGCTCGGTCGCGCGGCCTTCCGGACGCCACCATCCTGTTTCGGCATGCCCTCCCGGCTGCGTTGCTTCCGGTCGTGACCGTGATCGGCAATCGAGTCGGCCATCTCGTTTCAGGAGCCGTGGTCGTCGAGATCGTCTTTGGTTGGCCAGGCATCGGTCGCCTCCTCGTGGCAGCAACAACCGACCGAGACATCCCCGTCCTCTTGGGACTCTTCGTTCTGATCGGTTTTGCTGTCCTCATCGCGAACCTGATCACCGACATCAGCTACCGCTGGCTCGACCCCCGCATCAGGATCGGTTGAGCACTTGATCCGGCGCGTCTCTCGACATGGCGTGTTGACCATCGGCCTTCTCATGATGTCGCTGGTCATCGCGGGCGCCCTCTTCGCTCCCCTGATCGCTCCGTACGACCCGTTCGTGCTGGCGGGACCACCACTGGCCTCGCCGTCACGGGCTCACTTGATGGGGACAGACTCGCTGGGACGGGACCTGTTCAGTGCTGTGGTGTACGGGGCTCGCACCTCATTACTCGTCAGCATCGGTGCTGCGTTTCCCGCGGCTCTCATCGGACTGTTCGTTGGTATGACCGCCGGGTATGCGGGTGGCTGGCTCGACAATGTGCTGATGCGAGTAACCGAGTTCGTGCAGATCATCCCTCGCTTCTTCCTGGCGATCGTCGTGTTGGCGATCTTCGGGGACGGCTATCGGAATCTCGTGATCGTTCTCGCTGTTTCGTCATGGCCCGTGATCGGTCGAGCCATCCGCGCTCAGACGCTTGTCGTGCGCGAACTGCGTCATGTGGAAGCAGCGCGAGCGATCGGAGCGAGAGCCCGCTGGATCGTCATGCGTGAGATCCTGCCATCGATGTGGTCCATCCTCACCGTCATGACGGGCCTGCTCCTGGCCGACGTCATTCTGATCGAGGCGAGCCTGAGCTTTCTCGGACTCGGCGACCCGAATCGAGCGAGCTGGGGTCGTCTGGCGGCCGACGCCCAGCAATACCTCCGAGTGGCCTGGTGGCTCGCCTTCTTCCCCGGAGCGGCAATCGTGATCGCAGTCATCGGGGTGAACCTCGTCGTCGACGCTTGGAGCCAGAGCAAGAACCGGATCAAACCAGCGCGCTAGCAGCACGCAAAGAGTCGTTCAGTACGGATCACGACCCACGAAGGCGATCAGCTTGGCTTGCCGGTCGGCGTCGTCGGGCACGTCGATTCGTGGCCCATATTGTCCGGAGCTTCGCAGTATCGAATCCATCGGTTCCATCCCCTCGAACATTCGAGTGACCTCGTCGGGTCGCGCTACCCATCCCTCGTACGGCGAGGGGTTGTCCCAGGCCCCCACCGGCACCGCTTGGACACGGCGATCGAATCCATCGGCGATCCGAGTGAAGCGTTCGGCAAATTGACTCATGTGTTCGACCTCTTTCGATGAGCAGTTCTGGGGAACTATTTGTTGTTGTCTTGGTACATCAGGGAACCGGGGGTGGTGAGGAGTTCTCCGGTTTCGAGCCATGTCTTGAGACCGGAAAGGATCATCGGCCAACCGCCGTAGAGCTGATCGTTGGCGCCTTCGCGAAGCTGGTCTTGCGTGACCGTGAGCCGGCACGAGTCGCCGACCGGCTCGATCTCCCAGGTGACTCGGCTGGTGCCTTCGGCGATGACTTCGGGATCCCACAGCGCCCGCATGGTCTGGACCAACTTCTTGGGTGGATCGACCTCGAGGTTCTCACCGTCGCCCAGCGGCCCGTCGCCGTTCGGATGCTGCATCTCGAAAGCGAGCCGGGTTCCCAGCTCGATTCGACCCGTGCGCCGAAGTTGTACTTGGCCCGGATCTCCGGATTGGTGATTGCCTCCCAGAGACGCTCGGGTGTGGTGCGGATGTAAATCTCGAAAACCTTCTCCATCGTGTTCTCCATTTCTGTCTCCGGAAACCAAATGGTTTCCTGTCAACAGTTTCCTTGGGATGTCAGCGCCCGCCGGACTCGGGCGGGATCGTGTCGACGGCGGCCCAGTAGGGGGCACGAAGCAAATGCTTCTTCAGCTTCCCGCTGGCCTCACGAGGGAGCGAGTCGACCACGTCGATCGACCGCGGCACCTTGAATGGCGCAAGTCGGTCGCGGGCGAATGCCATGAGCGACTCGACGTCGAGATCGACCTTGCGCGCCGGTTCGACGACGGCCTTGATCTGTTGACCCCAGTCGGGGTCGGGGATTCCGAAAACGGCAACATCGACCACATCGGGATGCTGACTCAAGGCGGCCTCGATCTCGGCGGGATAGATGTTCGTTCCTCCACTGATGATGAGGTCGACCCGCCGATCGGCCAGGAACAGATAGCCCTCATCATCGAGCCAGCCGACGTCGCCGACGGTGAACCGACCGTCGGCCCGCACCATGTTTGCCGTCTTCTCCGGGTCGCCGTAGTAGGCCGGAACGCCATCGAATCGTCGCACGTAGATCGTGCCGACCTCACCGGGCGGCAGGTCGTTGCCGTCGTCATCGAGGATCGAGAGTTCCAGTGCGACGGTGGCCTTGCCAACCGTGCCGGGACGCTCCAGCCATTCAAGCGAAGTGGCAATGACCGGGCCGACCCCTTCCGATGAGCCGTACAACTCCACGATCACTGGTCCGAACCAGTCGATCATGGCCTTCTTCGTCCACACCGGGCAGGGAGCGGCCGTGTGCAAAACCCACCTCAAGGACGACACGTCGAATTGTTGTCGTTCGCCCTCATCGAGCTTGAGCAACCGGATGAACTGCGTGGGAACCATGGCGGTCCCGGCGATTCGTCGTTCCTCGATGGTGCGGAGGATCGATACTCCATCCCACCGATCGACGATGTCGACTCGATTCCCTCGAACCAGGGCAACTCGCAGTAGTGCGCCACCGAGCGCGTGATAGGCGGGAGTGCACAACAACATGTTGCTGTCTTCGGGCATGCCAGTGAGTTGACCCCAGCGTCGATAGACCTCGGTCATCGTGCTGGCTGTTCCGGCCTGGTCCGATCGGGTCACGCCTTTTGATCGGCCAGTGGTTCCACCGGTGTACTGGAGCGGTGCGCCGAGAGGGCCATCGGGCAGCGGCTCGTCGGGTTGAGCCGCCAACCACGCCTCATAATCCGGTCCGAAGACCAAAACACGATCGATTCCGGCCGTAACGGCTGCGGCCCGACCATTCGCCTCGAGCGACGGACTGACCAACAACATCGTCGACTCAGAATCGACGAGGAGTTCGGTGAGTTCCGTGGCATTCAGGTGCCAGTTGAGAGGCACATACCGACTACCGGCTCGGCCGTTGCCGAGCGATGCTTCGGCCCACTCGAATCGATTCTCGGCGAGGATGGCCCATGCACCGTTGGCCCCGACCCCTTCGGCCACCAAACCTCGGGCGAATCGCCTAGTTCGTTCTTCGAGTTGGCGCCAGGTGAGTGACTCATCACCACACCGCACCGCCTCTTCATCGGGCCTGCTCTTGGTTGCCGGCAGAACCTCGAACGGTTGGAGCTCGACCGCTGCGTGACTCACCGATAGCCGTCCTGCGTGCCCTTGAGCAATTGGTTGAAGGGCGTGTTCTTGTCGACCGAGGGCTCGCGAGGTAGGCCGAGCACACGCTCCCCCAACGTGTTGCGTTGGATCTCGTCGGTGCCGCCACCCAAGGACATGCCCCGACAGTTCAGAAACTGATAGGCGAAGAACACGGCATCTTCATCGTCGGGCTCCCACGCCGGCGAGGCAGGGAAGGCCACGCGGGCGACGAACTCAGCTGCCGATCGCCCCTGGGCGGTTCGCCAGAGCTTGCCCAACGATGGATGCGTGTTGCCTTGGTCTCGCAGAAAACCCACGATCCGCTCGTTGATCCAGAGCTGCGTCAGCTCTTGGCGAACGATGGGATCCTCGAGCTGATTCTTGTCCCGGGCCAATTCGATCAATTGAACGACGGGGATCGGGACGCGGGCCCACAGACGATCGCGGCCGGTGTTGCTCATCGAATCCACACCGGTCTGCACCCGCTCGTGAGCCAGCAGCGCGACGGCCATTCGCCATCCGTCGTTGACGCCGCCCACGACCCAATCGGCCGGTATTCGCGCCTCGTCCATGAAGACTTCGTTGAACTCGGCATGACCGGTCATCTGCCGGAGCGGACGGACCGTGACCCCGGGTTGATCCATCGGCATGATGAACATGGTGACACCCCGATGTTTCGGCGCATCAGGATCAGTGCGGGCCAGCAGGATCGACAAATGACTGTTCTGCGCGCCCGAGGTCCAGACCTTCTGACCGTCGACAACCCACTCGTCGCCGTCTCGCACGGCCTTGGTCGCCAAGGACGCCAGATCCGAACCCGCACCGGGCTCGGAATACAGCTGGCACCAGATTTCTTCACCCGAGAGTCCGGGCCGCAAGAATCGAGACTTGAGCGCGTCGGATGCGTGATCGCGGATCACGGGGAGCGCCATGCCGACTCCGATGCCGAAC
>JBBKXQ010000030.1:0-18488 GCA_037969565.1 Acidimicrobiales bacterium
GCAGCAAGCCGCCCACCCTCGTCGCTCGGTCGGAATCGCTTCCATCACCTTCGGCCATCGTGCGCAACTTGAGGATCTCGAACGATTCTCCCTGCCTGCCGATCCGCACCTGGCGAAACAGCACGGGCGATCCCATCGTGACCCGCACGAGGAGAGCGGCAACCCCGATCACGGGCGAGAACACCACAAGAGCGACCGACGCCACGAGTACGTCGATGATCCTCTTCACCACGCCCTCGAACCACCCAGATCGCTCACGATTTCGGACCCTACCAGCAGCCATGCCGTCGCTCGGCCGGGCACGCCCGCCAACGAACTCCGATTGGGTGGCAGACTGGTAGGTATGCCTCAAACCGCCACCGCAACGGTTGTTCCCAAGGACGCATCGATCTACGTGGCCGGCCACGGTGGGCTCGTCGGCTCCGCCATCATGCGAGCCCTCGACGCCGCCGGCTTCACCAACATCCTCACCGCCACCCGAGCCGAGCTCGACCTCCGTCACCAATCGGCGGTCGACACCTGGTTCGACGCCAACAAGCCCGAATACGTCTACCTCGTGGCCGGCACCGTGGGCGGCGTCTACGCCAACTCCACCCGCCCCGCCGAGTTCCTCTACGACAACCTCATGATCCACGGCACCGTGGTGCACGCCGCCCACAACGCCGGGTCGAAGAAACTCCTCTACCTCGGTTCGAGCTGCATCTATCCCCGCCACGCCCCGCAACCCATCTCCGAAGATGCGCTGCTCACCGGCCCCCTCGAGCCGACCAACGAGAGCTACGCCCTGGCCAAGATCGCCGGCATCAAACTCTGCTCGAGCTACCGCACCCAGTACGGCGACGACTTCATCTCGGCCATGCCAACAAACCTCTACGGCCCCGGCGACAACTTCGACCTCACCGCCTCCCACGTGATCCCGGCCCTCATGCGCAAGTTCCACGACGCCAAGGTCGAAGGCAACCGCGAGGTGTCGATCTGGGGCACCGGCTCGGCCATGCGGGAGTTCCTCCACGTCGACGACCTGGCTGCGGCCTGCCTCTTCCTCATGGAGAACTACGCCGACGCCGAACACATCAACGTGGGCACCGGCGAGGATCTGTCGATCCGGTCGCTGGCCGAACACGTCCGCCAGATCGTTCACCCCGAAGCCGAACTCGTCTTCGACACCACCAAACCCGACGGCATGCCCCGCAAGGTGCTGGACGTGGGCAAGCTGCACTCACTCGGCTGGAAACACCGCATCGGCTTCGACGACGGCCTTCGTTCGACCTACGACTGGTTCGTCGAGAACTACGCGAGCGCCCGCGGCATCAGCTGAACGACAGTCGCCGTTCTAAAAGGCGCCGGGGCTGCCTCGCAGCAGCTGCACGAACGTGAGGCCGATGATCTTGATGTCGCCGAGCATGGTGCGAGACCGGGCATAGCGAACATCGAGCGGCACCCGCTCTTCGAACGTCAGCAGATTCCGACCGGCAACCTGCCACAAACCCGTGAGGCCGCCCTTCACCCGCACCACCGTGTCGACGGCGCCGCCGAAGCGCACGAACTCTTCGTGCAGCAGCGGACGGGGACCCACGATGCTCATGTGTCCGACCAGCACATTCAGCAGCTGTGGAAGCTCGTCGAGGCTCCACTTGCGGATGAATCGGCCCACTGGCGTGAGCCGCGGATCGGCTCGTAGCTTCATATCTCGTATGTAGAGCTCACGGGCCCGGGGATCCATGATGAAGTGGGCTTCGAGCACCTCATCGCCGTTGGTCACCATCGACCGGAACTTGAGCATGTCGAAGAACTCGCCCTGACGCGTGATTCGCCGGGAGCGGTAGATGACCGGCCCGGGAGAGGTCAACGCCACGGCCATCCCGACGAAAAACATCACCGGCAGGAGCACCACGATGGCCGGAACGACGATGAGGATGTCGAGGAAACGAACCAGAAAACGCTGACGAAGCGTTGGCGGGTGCGAGGCCAGAGGCTCGACCAGCCCCCGATACTCCAGAACCGGTGCATCCGGATGATGGATGATTCGAAGCGCCCCTTCGAGCTTCTCGTGCACACCCTCCCAATGGGTGTGATGGCTCGCGACTGGTGGCGCAAGATCGCCGACAAGCTCGTCGTCGAGGTTCACACTCCTACTGGATGACACAAGATTCCTTTCAGATACGCGGCGGCAACACTCGCAAGCGAGTTACAGCCAACGGGCTGTTCCACACTTCGACGCAACTCAAACCCGCCAAGAGCAGAGCTGCCACGTTCGACAACCAGCCCTTCCTCGGACGATCCGGCCAAACGTCCGCCGGATGCTTGGGAGACAATCGCGGCTTGGTCGTGCAAAGACGTAAACGATTGCCGCAACGACCCGTTAAACGCGTCCCAAAATGAATAACACTTTGCCATCGAGACCGCCATCTCCGCCATCTCCGCCGACTACGACACCGCCCGGTGCCGTAAGAGAAAATTACCCAGATGTCGGGGCGGCAGACATAGGTCGTTTTCTCTATCGCTTTCCACCCCAAAGGGTCAACCCAAGACGCCGGCCGCCCGCAGCGAAAGAATCTTCTCGGCCGAGTAGCCAATGGCGGCCAACGTCTCGTCGCCATGAACGCCGAGCGCAGGCGCACTCCTCGGATCGGGCGGCGTGACCGCCCCGAAGCGGGCGGCAGGCCGGGGCTCGACAACGGTGCCGGCGTGGTCGCTCTCGTACTGCACCAGGGCCTGGTTGTGCTGCACCTGCGGGTCATGGCGTACGTCGCCCGGCGCCAGCACCGGCCCGCCGGGGAGGTCGTTGGCCCGCATCCGATCGAGCACCTCGGCCGTCGTCAGCTCGGCGAGGATCGCATCGACGGCTGCGGCCAACTCGCGGCTGTTGCGCTGCCGATCGGCGAACTCCAGAAAGCGCACATCCTCGGCCAGTTCTGGGCCGATCGCCTCGCAGATACGAGCCCACGTGCTCTGGGTGGCAATGTTGAGCGTGACATAGCCGTCCTTCGTCGGGCGGACCTCGTAGTTGCGAGACATGTGGGGAATCCTGGTCACGTCGTCGCCGACCAAGGTTTCGTGCCACATCACGTCGGGCCAGGCGAACTGGAGACCGGCCGCCAGCATGTCGACCTCGAGATGCTGCCCCTCACCCGTCCGCTCCCGATGCAGCAAGGCCGCAGTGATCGCCTGCGCCACGGTGAGGGCCGTCGCCTTGTCGACCACGAGGCTCTTCGACAAACGGGGCACCAACTCACCGCCCTCGCTGGTGGAACCCTCGAATGCAGCCATTCCGGTGAGGCCCTGGATCACGAAGTCGTACACCATCTGCTCGACATACGGCCCGGTCTGTCCGAACCCACTCACCGACACGTACACGAGCGTTGGATTGGCGGCCATCATGGCGTCGGGACCGACGCCCATCCGGTCGACCGCCCCCGGACGGAAGTTCTGAACGAAGACGTCAGCCGACGCGATCAGGTCGATCAGCGTGTCCCTCCCGGCCTCGGTTTTCGTGTCCAGCGCGATCGAACGCTTGCCCCGATTACACGTGTGAAACACCGAACCCAGGTCGTTGCGCAGATCTCCCAGGCTTCGCATTCGATCGCCGGTGAGGGCCTCGACCTTGATCACCTCGGCTCCCTGATCGCTCAAGAACGAGGTGGCCAGTGGAGCCGAAATCATCTGCGCCGCTTCGACGATCCGGATTCCTTCGAGTGGAAGCATCCCGACGTTCTAGACCACGCGAGGGAGACCAGCGAAGAACTGCGACCCACAACCGCGGAATTGGGGCCGCTGCCCCGATCGGATTAGCTTCCGGCCGTGACCTCGTTCGATCCAACCACTGTTCCGGTGCTGCCCGCCGCCACCGTGATGCTGGTCGACGATCGGCCCGGCCCCGACGGCATCGACCGACTGCACGTGCTCATGCTGAAACGCACCGCCAGGGTCGTCTTCGCTCCCGCCATGTGGGTGTTCCCGGGCGGGCGGGTGGACCCCGACGATCACCACGACGACTTCGACACCATCTGTGACGGCCTCACCGACGCCGAAGCCTCGACCATCCTCGATGTGCCAACCGGCGGACTCGCCTGGTGGCTGGCCGCCTGCCGGGAAACGCTGGAAGAAGCCGGACTCCTCCTCGCTGCCAACGAGCATCACGCCGACGTCGAAGCGCTTCGCGATCTCGTCCAGGAAGAAGAATCCCTGTTCGTCGATCTCCTGCTGAAGCACGACATCCGGATCGACACCACCCTCATCGAGGAGGTGGCCCGATTCATCACCCCTCAGGGTCCACCCCGCCGCTTCGATGCCCGCTTCTTCGTGGCCCTCCCACCTCACGGCCAGGAACCACGCCACGACAGCGGTGAGATCGTCGAATGGGAGTGGGTCCACCCCAGCGACGCCCTCCGCCGTTTCCGAGCGGGCGAGTTCGAGATGATGTCGCCCACGGTCCGCATGGTTGCCTGTCTCGAGCGGTTCGAGCGGGCCGCTGATGTCATGGCGGTGGCCAAACAGCGCCGCCCCTACGAACGGGTGCGAGTGATCGATCCACACGGCGACTACCTCGTGGTGCTGCCGGGCGACCCCGGCTACGAAACGGCCGAACTCGAAGTGGAAAGCGGCTGGGTCCGCTTCTGAACGAGTCCCTGGTGTTTGACTCGATCGGTCTCTCATTCCGGGCCCGGATTGCCCTCCACGTAGGCGGTCAGTACGAAACCGACGTCTTCCACGTCGTCGATAACGAGCACGGCGGCGCCGGCCGCCCCGAAAACTGACGAGCGTCTCGACCCCTCGGCGGGAGCGAGGGTCCACAACGGTTCCAGATCAGCCAACCGCAGGGCAACGATCGAGCCATCGCCCCCGCCCGACTGGTAGACCGCTCCGGCCGACACCGCCGACTGCTCACGCTCCCCTGTGCTGTTGGCCAGCGTCTCACCGGTGGCCACGTCGATCACGGCTTCGACCTCACCATCGGGTGCGATCAAGAAGCCCCGTCCGTCGATTTCGATCCCCGCCACCGACGCGGCCTGCCGATTGGTCTTTCGGGTCCACATCACCTCACCGGTTGCAATCGAGACGCCGAAGAGGGTCGAACTGGGGATCCCGAGATCGGAGATCACGAGAACGTCACGAAAGGGAATCTTCAGACCGTTGCCGATCTTCGGTTCCCGGACACGCCACTTCTCCACCCCCGTCTGCAGGTCGAATGCGGCCAACTCGTCGTCACCCGAATTCGGGGCGGCCGACACCATGACCAGGCCGTTGGCGAATGTCGGCGAGGCCGGTCGGCCGTTCATGGCGGCCGACCACACCTCGGCTCCGGTCCGAGGATCGCGAACCCCAACTCGCTGCTCGGGCATATCGAGGAAGAACACCCTTCCGCTGTTGATCACCAGACGGACGTCGGCCGACGTCTGCCACAGGTCGGCCCCACTCGACCGATCGATCACGTACGACGTTCCGTCGGTGGAATCGAGCACGACGAAATCCTCGATGAACCGGGCGTTGAAACGACCATCGGACCCATCGCTGAACCACAACGTCTGCCCGTCGTCCAGATCGACCACATACTGGGCCACCGCGGAACCATCGACCAGGCTGAGGATCACCGTGTTCTGGAGGGGCAGGAGGCCAACGTTCACGGTTCCTGGGCCGGCCACGACCAGCGACCAGATCTCGTCGCCGGTCGTGGGGTCGACCCGCACCAAATGCACATCACCGTCGGGCCGGTCGGGATCGAGCCGATCGGCGAACACCACGAAGTCCGCGGCACGGCCGACATCGCCATCCTGACCGAAACGAACCGGACGAGACCAGGCTGCCGTCGGGTTGGCGAGCACCGGAGCCGGCGCCGGAAACCAATCGGCTCCGACCCACACTCGGGCCGTGGCAACCCGAATCTCGGTCGGCGGCGCCTGGACCGACGTTTCCTGGCTACAGGCGGCACCGATCAGGCAAACGACCACGGCGACCACGAACATCGAGATGCGCTGGTTGGTTGGCACGCGTTCACTGACTGACACGGTCGCTGAGCATCGCACAAGAATCACCGGATTCGTGATGCGGAAGCCGCCCAGCCCTTGACAATCGCTGGAATCGCGAATAGGTGAATGGTCACAGAAGGAGGGGGGACCGCACGGTGCCCTTAGCCTTTCGGGGTGACTGAATCAACTTTGGCCCAACGTACTGACATCCGCAACGTGGCCATCGTTGCCCACGTCGACCACGGCAAGACCACCCTCGTCGACGCCATGCTCCGGCAAACGGGCGCCTTCCGCTCGAACGAGGAAGTGGCCGAACGGATCATGGATTCCGGCGACCTCGAGCGCGAGAAGGGAATCACCATTCTCGCCAAGAACACCTCGATCGTTTACAACGACGTCACGATCAACGTCGTCGACACCCCGGGCCACGCCGACTTCGGTGGCGAAGTCGAACGAGCACTCACCATGGTCGACGGTGTCGTCCTCCTCGTCGATGCCGCCGAAGGCCCACTGCCCCAGACCCGCTTCGTGCTTCGCAAGGCGCTGGCCCGCGATCGTCCCGTGAGTCTCATGATCAACACGGTCGACCGGCCCGACGCTCGCATCGCCGACGTGGTCAACGAGGTCTACGAACTCTTCCTCGACATCGACGCTCGCGACGATCAGATTGAATTTCCCATCCTGTATTGCGCCGCCCGTGACGGCTGGGCCTCCACCGATCCCGATGTGAAGGGCGAGAACCTCCAACCCTTCCTCGATCTCCTGCTCGAGCACATCCCGATGCCCACCTACGAAGTCGGCCATCCCCTCCAGGCCTGGGTCACCAACCTCGACGCCTCCCCCTACGTCGGCCGCCTCGCCATGTGCCGCATCATGAACGGCACCTTCACCAAGGGCCAGTCGCTGGCCCTCAGCCGGGTCGATGGCCGCATCGACCGCATCAAGATCACCGAGCTCTATCTCACCAAGCACCTCGAGCGGGTGCCCGCTGATTCCGCCGGCCCGGGCGACCTCGTCGCCATCGCCGGGGTGGAAGACATCCTCATCGGCGAAACCCTCGTCGACCCCGACGATCCACGTCCGATGCCCGTGATCGACGTCGACGAGCCCGCCCTCTCGATGACCATCGGCACCAACACCTCGCCGCTCGCCGGCCGGGAAGGCAGCAAGCTCACCGCCCGCATGGTGAAAGACCGGATCGACCGCGAACTCGTCGGCAACATGAGCCTCCGAGTTCTGCCCACCGAGCGTCCCGACGCCTGGGAAGTCCAGGCCCGAGGCGAACTCCAGCTGGCCATCCTCGTCGAGCAGATGCGCCGCGAAGGTTTCGAACTCACCGTCGGCAAGCCCCAGGTCGTCATCAAGGAGATCGACGGCAAGGTCCACGAGCCCGTCGAGCGAGTGCAGATCGACGTCCCCGAGGAATACATGGGCGCCGTCACACAGCTCCTCGCTCCCCGCAAGGGACGCATGGAGAACATGGTCAACCACGGCACCGGCTGGGTCCGTCTCGACTATCTCGTGCCCTCCCGTGGCCTCATCGGCTTCCGCACCGAGTTCCTCACCGAAACCCGGGGCACCGGCGTGCTCAACCACACCTTCGAAGACTTCGAAGGCTGGTTCGGCGAAATCCGGGCCCGTCAATCCGGCTCGCTCATCGCCGACCGTCAAGGTCCGGCAACGGCCTACGCCCTCATGGGGCTGCAAGAGCGGGCCCAGATGATGGTGGAGCCAACCGCCGACGTCTACAACGGCATGATCGTCGGCGAAAACAGCCGTTCGGAAGACATGGAGGTGAACGTCTGCAAAGAGAAGCAGCTCACCAACCACCGGGCCGCAGCCTCCGATCAGACGGTGAAGCTCACTCCACCGAAGATCCTCAGCCTCGAACAGGCGCTGGAATTCATCGCCGACGACGAGTGCGTCGAGGTCACCCCCGACAACACCCGTCTCCGTAAGGTCGAACTCGATCCGAACGCTCGGGCCCGCCGCCAGAAGCAGATCAAGGCCAGCCGTCTGGCTGCATCCGCCTGATCAAATCCGCTCGATCACTGCCTGGCCAGATCGTCCGACCTGACCAGGCAGCTTGATCAACCGGTGAACGCGGTGAGCGGGATCTCGCAGATTCCGAGCACTCCGAAGATCTCGGTGAGCTGATCCGAGGTGAGTTCCTGCGGGTTGGCCTGGAGGTCGACCAGCAGGCCGAGTTCGAAGTTGTCGATGAAACAGCCCGCTTGGTCGACGGTGAGCGATGGGGCGATCTCGAGAATCGAGTCGACGAAGGCCGCTCGGCCTTCTTCGGTGGCAAGGGCTGCCTCGATGGCCTCGAGATCGGCGCCGGCGAGTTCCTCGGCCAGGCTGTTCTGGGTTTCGGAGAGTTCGGTGGTGGTGTCGGGGGCAGCTGCGACCGTGGTGTCCGGGGCTTCGGTGGTGGTGGTGGCCTCGGTCGTGGTGGTGGTTGCTTCGGTTGTGGTGGTGGTGTCGGCCGCATCGCTGCTCGAACCGCAGGCTGCGGTGAGCAGAGCGAAGGAAACGAGAATGGTGGGGGCCAATCGGCGGTGATTTCTCATGACCGCAAGTATCGGCTGCCTCCGGCCCGAATCAATGGCACCCCCCACCGTTGGTGACGGTCAACGAAAGTCACGACTCATGGTCGCGGTGGCATGCGGACCCTGCTCACTTCCCAGCGGAAGCGGCTCGAGCTTGTCGGCAACGATGTTCACCACGGCTCCCTGCCGTTCACATCGCCCCCGGATGAGAAGGGCGGCAGCATTGCGGGCCACCTTTCGATAACGGGCCCAACAGCCGACCGACACCACCACATTGATCAGCCCCGTTTCGTCTTCGAGACCCATGAAGGTGACACCAGACGCCGTGGCCGGTCGTTGTCGATGAGTGACCACACCGGCAACGAACACCCGAGTGCCGTGCCCCATCTCTTGCAGGTTGATGGCCGGGGTGACCCCGAGACTGGTGAGGTGATCCCGAAGGAAACGCGTGGGGTGACCATCAGGGGCAACACCCGTGGCCCACAGGTCGGCCAACGCCTCTTCTCGTTCACTCATGCCGGGGAGCTGAGGAGCCTCCATCCCCGTGACGATCCCGGCGAGCTTGTCGTCGCCTCCGTACACCACCGCTCCCGCCGTCCACAACGCCTCCCGCCTGCCCTGCTTACTGTCACTGCCCTGCTTGCTGTCACTGCCCTGCTTACTGTCACTGCCCTGCTTGCTGTCACTGCCCTGCTTACTGAACTGACCGAAAGCGTCAAAGGCGCCGGAGGTGGCCATGGCTTCGAGCTGTTCTTTGGTGAGTGGGCGATCCGGGTTCCCTCGCCGGGCCACGTCTTCGATCGAGACATACGGCGCATTGGCCGCAATCGACTTGGCCACCTCCTCGCCGATGTGACGAATGGTGCGCAACCCCAGCCGCACCGACCAACCGGCGTCTCGCCGTTCGGCCGCGATGTCTTCGGCCCCATCCACCATGATCGACGGCTCCGCCACACCCGGGGCGGTCCGTTCGAGCACCGATCCATCGTCGGAACGATTCACACAGGGCGGCAATGTCGGCACCCCATGCCGGCGGGCATCCTGCACGAGCGAATGGGGTGAATAGAACCCCATGGGTTGGGCGTTGAGCAACGCCGCGCAGAACGCCGCCGGGTAGTGGAGCTTGATCCACGACGAGGCATACACGAGATAGGCGAAGCTGATCGAGTGGCTCTCGGGAAAGCCATAGTTGGCGAAGGCAACGAGCTTGTGCCAGATCTCTTCGCCGATGTCGTCGGTGATCCCCCGCTCTCGCATACCGACGAACAACCGCTGCTTCATCTGCTCCATCCGAGCTCGACTGCGTTTGGAGCCCATGGCCCGACGAAGTTGATCGGCTTCCGATGGCGAAAATCCCGAAACGTCGATCGCCATCTGCATCAGTTGCTCCTGGAAGAGCGGAATGCCCAGCGTTTTCTCGAGTGACGGTTTGAGGAGCGGGTGGAGATAGGTGACGGGTTCCTGACCGTTGCGACGACGGATGTAGGGGTGGACCGAACCACCCTGGATGGGACCGGGACGGATGAGCGCGATCTCCACTACCAAGTCGTAGAAGGTGCGGGGTTTGAGGCGGGGCAGCGTGCTCATCTGGGCCCGGCTCTCCACCTGGAAAACACCGATGGAGTCGGCCCGACAGAGCATGGCGTAAACCCCATCTTCTTGTTCGAGGCCGGCCAGGTCGAGTGTTGGCTGGTTGCCGTCAGGGTCGGGGTCGAGCGTTTCGGGATGGTGAGCCTCGATGAGGTCGACGCTGTAATGAAGCGCCGACAGCATGCCGAGTCCGAGCAGATCGAACTTCACGAGTCCGGCGGCGGCACAGTCTTCTTTGTCCCACTGCAGGACCGTGCGGTTCTCCATGCGCCCCCACTCCACCGGGCAGACCTCGATCACCGGCCGGTCGCACATCACCATTCCCCCCGAATGGATACCGAGATGGCGAGGAAGATTCTCGAACTGCTGGGCCAACTCGATCACGTCATCGGGCAGCTCCACGTCTTTACCTGATGCCGTCTTACCGGCAGCTGTCTTGTTCGAAATCGCCGACACCCCACTCCACCGATCCACACTCTTCGAGAAGGCGTCTTGCTGCCCTGGGGCATAACCCAACGCCTTTGCGGCATCACGCACCGACGACTTCGCCCGATACGTGATCACGTTGGCCACCTGAGCGGCATGGCGCCGCCCATGACGTTCATAGACGTACTGGATGGCTTCCTCACGACGATCCGACTCGATGTCGAGATCGATGTCGGGCGGACCGTCACGCTCGGGAGCCAAGAACCGTTCGAAGAGAAGGCCGAGACTCACCGCATCCGCTTTGGTGATCCCCAGCACATAACACACCGCCGAGTTGGCGGCCGATCCTCGTCCCTGACAGAGGATTCCCGCCTTGCGGCAGAACTCAACGATGTCCCACACCACGAGGAAGTAACCGGCAAAACCGAGGTGCTCGATGAGATCGAGTTCGTGATCGAGTTGGTGCCAAGCACCCGGCACATACTCACCGTGTCGGGGGCCATAGCGAGAAACCCCCTTCTCCTCCACCAGTGCCCGCAGGAACGCCATCTCCGACAGCGGCGAACCATTGGGTCCGTCGGGACAAGGAAAGGGCGGCAGGTTCGGAGCCATGAGACGCAGGTCGAATGCACATTCGAGGCCGAGCGCAGCGGCCCGCTCGACCACACCGGGATACCGACCGAAACGACGGATCTGCTCGTCACCGGAGCGGAGATGAGCACCGGCGGCGGCCGGGAGCCAACCATCGATTTCGTCGAGGCTGCGACGGGACCGCACCGCCGCCATCGCCATCGCCAACTTGCGGCGGGCCGGCATGGCGTAGTGCACGTTGTTGGTGGCGATCACCTCGACGCCGACCCGCATCGCCACGTCGACCATCGCATCGTTGCGAGCGCTGTCGAGTGGGGCACCGTGATCCCAGAGCTCGACCACGACGTTGTGTCGGCCGAAACGATCGACCAAACTCCGCAATTCCCGCTCGGCCGCGGCGGGGCCTTCCCGCTCGAGCGCTCGGGGCACCGCCCCTTTCCGACAGCCGGTGAGGATCAGCCAATGATCGGCCTCGCCTGGCTCGAGCCAGCGGTCGAGGTTGTGCATCGAGAAGCGGGGTGCCCCCTTCTCCCCCGCCAACTGGGCCTCGCTGATCACCCTGGCCAGCGCGGCGTATCCCTTTGGATTCCGAGCCAGGACGAGCAGGTGGGAACCGTCGGGGTCGGGCTGGGCCGGGGTGATGTCGAGCTTGTCGACGGTGAGTTCGGCGCCGAACACGGTTGGCAGGCCAACGGTCCGTGCCGCTTCGGCAAACCGGACGATGCCGTAGAAACCATCGTGGTCGGTGATGGCCAGGGCCTGCAGATCCAGCCGGGCCGCCTCTTCGGCCAGTTCTTCGGGTGACGATGCTCCGTCGAGGAAACTGAAGCTCGAATGGCAGTGGAGTTCGGCGTAGAGGTGACGGCTGGGAGCACGAATCAGCGCGGGAGCTTCATAGACCTCACGCTTGCGGGACCAGGCAGGGCTGTCTCCGCCATCGGCCCCCGGGGGGCGGCTGCGTCCATCGGAAAGATTCTGTTCGATCTCCCGCCAGGGAACGGGAGGATTACCGAAGCCCATCCGAACACGCTATCGAACACTTGTTCGATAGCGCAAGAGATCATCTGCAACGGTCTCAACGAGTAGCGTTCTCCGTCGTGAATACGACTGCGGGCGGCGCCGAAACGCCGAGATCCGATACCACCGATGATGCCGTGATCGACGCAACGCTGGCGAAGTCACTCGACTCGCTCGATGATGCCGTGAATTACATGAAGTGGATCGTCGACATGGCCGCCCCCTACTTGGAGGGACCGATCCTCGAGGTGGGAGCCGGTCACGGCACCTTCACCGGGTCGTTCTCGGCATACGGGTCGGTACATGCGGTCGAACCGGGTGAGTATGCCGGCCGCGTTCTGGCCGATCGCTTCCGGGAGGATCCAAAGGTCGACGTCACGCTGGGGCTTCTCGACGAGGCACCAACCGATGTCGAGTTCGGTTCGGCCGTGATGATCAATGTCCTCGAACACATCGCCGACGACGCCGGAACACTCGAAGCGATTCATGGTCGGCTTCGCCCCGGCGGGCATCTCGTGCTGTGGGTTCCGGCCTTCGAGTTCTTGTACAGCGACTTCGACAAGAAGCTGGGCCACGAACGTCGTTACCGTCGGAAGCAGCTCGAAGAACTCGTCGAACGTAATGGATTCGGCGTGGTCGAATCCAAGTACGTGAACGCTCCTGGCTGGTTCAGCTGGCTGATCTTGGTGCGCTTGCTCCGCCAGGAACCAACGGGCACCACCACCGTTGCGATCTTCGACCGTTTCATCGTGCCGGTTGTTCGTTGGCTCGAGACGTGGATCCGTCCCCCCTTCGGTCAGTCAATTTTCCTCGTGGCTCGGAAGCCGCCGACAGCCAGCACGTCTTGATGGAGCGGGAGTCTCAGGCTCCCGTGATACGCCCGACAACCGGACCGAACCGATTCAGACGCACGCGACGACCGGGCGGCGAGTAAGCCAGGATGCAGTAGAAGGCGTGGACGCCGTCGCGCCAACCGATCTTCTTTCCCTCTTCGTAGGTTCGACCGTGGTAGCTGATGCCCACCTCGAAGACCCGACACTTGAGTGCAGCCACCTTTGCTGTCACCTCGGGTTCGAACCCGAACCGGTCTTCCTCGATCTCGATCGCTTGAATGATCTCACGTCGAAACGCCTTGTAACACGTCTCCATGTCGCTGAGGTTCAGGTTCGTCGCCATGTTGGAGGCGAAGGTCAACGATCGATTGCCCAGGGTGTGCCAGAAGAAGAGAATTCTCTGGGCCTGCCCACCCCGAAAGCGGGAGCCGTAGACAACATCGGCATCACCGACGAGAAGCGGATCGAGCACCTGCTCGTAGTCCGTGGGGTCGTATTCGAGGTCAGCATCTTGAACGATCACGAACGGTCGGGTGACCTCGGCAAATCCACGCCGTAGGGCGGCACCTTTCCCCTGGTTCTCGGTCTGACTCAGAACCCGCAAGCGCTCGTCGGGATATTCCGTCAGCCGTTTCAGCGTCGAGTCGGACGAGCAATCGTCGATGGCAACCACTTCGCCCACCAGGCCCATGGCAAAGACGCGGTCGAGAATCGTCTCGATCGTCGATTCTTCGTTGAAGCAAGGAATGACCACAGAGAGGCAGCCGTTGGGATCGATCATCGAAGCGACCATAGTGGGCAAAGTCTGCACAGGCAGCGACCAAAGCGGTGCCCAGTTCGACCTCTGACTGGTTCCAACCAACCGCCCTGCCCCGACCCGGACCGGCTACGTTGACTCCCCGAGATGGCCGGGCGTCACATCGATTCCCACCACCCGCCCTGCAACGAATGACCACCAGATCCCACGCCCGCAGCGAGCACACCAGCATCCCACTGATCGCCTCGGCCATGGTCGGACTGTTGATGGTCTTTGGCCTGATCGTGATCCTGCTTCCGGTCCACACCGCAACTCGCACCCTCGAGTTGCCGCAGATCTTTCCCGGAGAGTCCGTAGCCGCTCCGGCGAACATGACGGCCACGAGAATTCGTCTGGAACTAACCGTCGTGGCCGGAGGCGATGTCCACTTCACCGAACCCACGAACGCACGTGGTATCGCCATCACCTCGATCGATTCGCCCACTCAGGACGACACCACCGACGGAGACCACATCATCACGCTGGGAGGAACACCCCTTGTGATCGACGTGTCCAGTCGAGCCGCACACTTCTTCCTCAGCACCCCGGATCCGGGAGCACAGGTGCAGATCACAGCGTCGTCGGACCCTGCGTTGTCGGACCCTGCGTTGTCGGACCCTGCGACGTCGGACCCTGCGCCGAGCGTCAGTGTCGTCACGACTGAGGCGATCGTCCCCGCCGACGGCTCGCCCATACCCGTGACGATGTTCTCCGGCGCGTCCATCGAAACCCAGACGCAGACGTTCTGGCTCGACAACATCGAAATCGTCCCCGGCAAAGACGTGCAGGCGTGGATCGGCCCACTGCCGCTCGACATCAGCACGAGGCCCGACGGAACCGCCTTCGTCGATCGCTGGGACGTCATCCGTCCGATCCTCGGCGGCGTCTGGTCAGCCGCGCTCAGCATCGGCGCGGCGCTCGTTCTGTTGACCACGTTCGCTCTGTTCGGATGGGCGGTTCTCCGACTGATCGGGGTTGCCGTTCCGGATCCCTTCCTCGGACTTGCGATGGGTGTAGCTCTTCCCGGCCTGGTCGTCGGTGGCCTGAACTACGTCCTTCCGGCACGAGAAGCCTCGCTGATCGTCGCAATCGTCGTCTGGATCACCATCGGTCTTGGCCTGGGCCTGGGCCGACCGGGTGGCCGCTGGCGTGTCCAGGGGCGATCGGCAGTAGATGCCCTGCGCAAGGCTTCGCTCGGCGGACCACTGATTCTGACGCTCGTCGCCGTTGGATTTCCCGTCGCCCTCACCCATTCCACCAACCTCGGTCTTCTGGAGACCGACATCTACGACTATCTCCACGTGCAGCGGGCGTTCTGGGACACCTCGATCATCAATGCGGGACTTGATTGGGGCGATGGACTACGAACGATCGACGGGACTGTCCGCAGCGCTCTCGATGGCTGGACTCCGCTCTCGGCGATGGAGAGCGTGACGGCCGTGCGTTTCCTCACGATCATGGTCGCACTCGCCTGCGTGGGCGGGGCGGCAAAGGCACTGGGAGCGAGCAGACGACGGACCTTGCTGATCCAGGTCATGGTCGGGAGCATCGCATCGATTCATTCCTTGTGGACCGAGGGATACCTGAGCCGGGAAATGTTCGTGTGGATGGCGATCGCAGCTCTGGCGACGGCAACAATCGCGCTCGCCCGGGAGGACGCTCCTCAGCGGTCCACCTGGTTCGCGCTCGGAGCCATCTTCGCCTGGCCATCGAGCCTCGTCCCTCCATTCATGGTCGTGTTCGCCGCAGTGGCCGTCGGCGCGCTGGCCGGAATTCGCTCAACAGGGTGGCGCAATCGCATCCCATCGATTCTCGCCTTTTGCGCTTCGTTCGTCCCTCTCACCCTGATCAATTTCCGATGGGTTCTCAACACCGCCAAAGCGAATGAGTACGCCCAAGCCGTCGAGGGCATCGGGAAGTTCGGGGTTCTTCCCTTTCACGCCAAGCCGGAGATGGCCGCGTCGGTGATTGGCATCACCGGCTTTCACACCAACCCCGGCTCGTGGCAGGGGCCAAAGACGATTGCCTGGCTTCCGCAGCCAGTCGAGGAGGTGGTTGCTGCCACCAACACCCTCGGCATTCATTGGCTCGGCCCGATCATCACGGGAGCATTGATACTCGCACTCTTTCTGGGATTCCTCGGAGCCGAGAAAGCGGTCAGACGCCCGCTGGCCGGCCTGTTCGCCACGGCGGTAGTGACGCTCGTCGGCTTTCTCGTCGTGCTCACGCGATGGGAGACCCAGAGCTATTTCGTGCTGATGTGGGCGTGGACTCTGAGTCCCTTCGTTCTTGCTCCCCTCATGATCGGAGCGGCCGCACTTCGAGACAGGACAGCGAAGATCGTGCTGCTCGGGTTGGCGCTCATCGCCGGTTTCAACATGATTTCGACCTTGGCCGAGATCAGTATCTGGTTCGGCCACCCGAACGAGGAAGCGGCCGAGTGGCACCACTACGACATCGCCGGAGACGTTCTCCGGGTTCAGCAGTTGGCGGCGGATGATCAACTTCCATCGGGCCGCTATCGAATCGAGCTGCCGACCTCGGACATCACACGCACCGATGATGAGCGAGTCGAATTCAACCTCGTCGAGTTGGTACTCACCGAAGAGAATCGGACGTGCGTGAACTGCAACTCCGACACGCGGAACGGATCAGTAGCGAGCATCAATGCCGACGATCAGTCACCGACTGATTTCGTGGTCTTCATCGGCGGTTGGACCTGCCGCAACGGTGAGCCCTACTACCGAGGTATCACGGTTGCCGTTTGCCCACCCGGCCTCGGTCAGTCCTGACGCCCTCGCGAATGCCGCCGCTGATCGATTCCCTGAAGGGCGATCGCGCTCGATTGGGCGAAGCCGGCGAACAGCGTGAGGAACCCCACAAAGGTGACAATCCCGATCAGCGTCGCGATCACGATCGTCACCACGAGCGGGATGAAGACCACCGAGGAGGTGACGCCTGCGATGACGGCGAGCACGGTTGCCAACCCGGCCAACCCGAGTGACGCAACACTGATTGTGAGGAGCCGGACAGCCAGATCTTCGGCGAAGGGAAGCATCATTCGAATGCCGTGGGCAATCAATGCGAAGGTCCGCATCTTCGATTCACCGGCGTAGCGAGTGCCACGAGCACACGGAACGCTGTGGATCGGTCTCCTCAGCGCAAGGAGCGATGTGGAGAAACAGAGATCGAAACTGGGGTGATCGACCGTTCGGTAAACGAAACGGCCACGTTGGACTGCGAAGTTGCCACTCGTGATCTTCTGGCCGGTGAGACCCCGGAAGAACAGTTTGAAGAAGACGTACATGGCTCGGAATTTGGCCGATTCATTTCGTGTGGTCCGTTGGGCCAGGACGACCAACCGAAGATCATCGACGTGGTCGTGGGCTTCGGCCAACAATCGAACCACGTCGGTCGGATGATCTTCACCATCAGCGTCGAGTGTCACCACGTAGTCGGTGTCGCCGAGCGACTCCTTGATGGCCCTCAGTCCGAACACAATTGCTCGCTGGTGACCGAGGTTGAACGGCGGTGAAATCACCCGAGTGAACGGAAGGTCGTCCAAGGCCTGAGTCTCGAGATCCGTGGCCCCGGAGTCGTCGACGACAACGAACTCATAGGGCACATTGCACCAGCGTTCATCGGCCGCGAGCACCTCGACGATCTCATCCCGGAGGCGGGCGTACGGCACCGAGTCGAAGAACACCGGGGAGACAATCCAGATACGGGGTTCGGACGTGACCGGCCCGTCCGAGGTCATGGTCGACGTGCGGTGAGAAACAGCGAGGTGCCACCTGGGCTGAACCGGCCGAGGCGGGCGGTCGTTTGCGACACACGGAAGGCCACTCGATCGATCCATTCGGGAAGTTCAGGGAACTCGGCTTCGCCGGATGACTCCTTGCGCGACGGGAGGTTGCGCAATGCGGCAGGAATCAGGAGTTCTGGGAACATGAACACCGTGGATTCGACGACAAATCCCGCATCCTCCACGACCTTCCGAAGGGACTTCTTGTTGTAGCGCCGGAAGTGACCGAGCTTTTCGTCCCAGTCGGAGAAGAGCACCGGGTGGCACGGCACGGTGATCAACAGGTTTGCGCCCGACTTCATGTTGTCGTGGAGCTCGACCAGGAAACTCCGGTCGTCTTCGATGTGTTCGAGCACATCGAGCATCGTTACCGCGTCGGCCCCGTCGATTTCGCCGACGTTCGAGAGCCCATCGGACTCTCCGAATTGCGCCACGAGCATGCTGCGGACCTCATCGAGCGGCTCGAGAAAGCGGTAGCGAATCGCTGGCTCGTTGGCAACGAGCCAGCCACCGAGATGACCGGCGCCGGCGCCGACGTCGACGACTTCGCGGACACGCTTCTCGACCAAGCGATTCACAACGGCTTCGGACCGCACTCGATGCCAAAAGGTCCCGAGTTCCGATTCGGCCTGCTTCAACTGTTGACGTTCCAATGCAACTGGCTGGTCCGAATCCATGGCGAGAGGCTAGCCACGGGCCGCTCGGGTCGGGCGGACATCCTGCGCCACGCACTGAACCCCGCCACCGTCACTGTGAGTCAACGGCGGGCGATGGAACGGTATGGGCCGAACGGCCCCATTTTCTCAGGACCACCTTGGCCTGCGCCGTGTGTATCTCCATGAACCAGCACCAAGGAGGCTTCGACCCCAGCCTCGGAAGCCTGCCCCCCACCACTCGGCCCACCGGCGCCATGAC
>JBBKXQ010000031.1:0-20843 GCA_037969565.1 Acidimicrobiales bacterium
TTTGGCCCATGCCTTCTTTGTCGATCCAGTTCTTCAGTTCCGATCGGGCCCGTTGAGCGAGCGCCCGTGGCAGTCCGTGATCATCACGGATCCGGTGAGAGTGACGTTAGCGAACACCAGTTCGATCGTCAGCGGATTGTGAGAGTAAATCGATGGTGATCGAGGAGTGCTGATCACCTGCTTCGAACCGTAGTGATGGGGTGTGACAGTTCTGATGATCAACCATTTGACCGTCCGATCGAGACGTCGCACAATCGAGCGGTGCAGTCACCACGAAAAGGAGATCGACATGGGCAGCGTGAACACATACCTGAATTTCATGGGCAACACCGAGGAGGCGTTCGACTTCTACCGGTCCGTCTTCGGCACTGACTACGTCGGCGACGGGGTGATGAGAATGGGCGACGTTCCCTCGGGCCCCGACATGCCCGAGTTGAGCGACGCCGACAAGCAGAAGGTCATGCATGTGGGGCTCCCGATCTACGAGGGCCACATTTTGATGGGCACCGACATGGTCGAGTCGATGGGCCAAAAGCTCGTCGAGGGCAACAACGTCAGCATCATGCTGGCCCCCGACACGAAGATGGAGGCAGACGAGCTCTTCGCCAAGCTCAGTGGTGGTGGTTCGGAGGTGATGCCGCTGCAGGACATGTTCTGGGGCGACTACTTCGGGAGTTTCTGCGACAAGTTCGGAATCCGCTGGATGATCGACGTGGTCGGCCAACCCGGCTGATCGGCTGATTGCCGAAAGGCGGCTACACCGCATCCGAGCAGCGCTGCCCTAGTCTCACCCGATGGCCGTGGCGAATGAGACGTTCACGACTCGCAGAGTCGACCTCCGATCGCGACTCTCGCTCATCCGTGCGATCGTTCTGGTGGGCTTCCTCGCAGTGATGGCGTGGAGTTGGGGTACCCGGGGGGTCCCGCTCGAGCGTTTGCAGATTCTGTTGTGGATCGGTGCCGGCCTGTCCATTGCAACGCTCGGGAGCGCCGACGGCGGTCCGGTTCGAGTGGTTCGTGATTGGCTTCCGCTCGGGCTCATCTTGTTGGCCTACGACGCATCTCGAGGGGCGGCCGACACCCTTGGTATGCCGGTGCAGATCGGGTCGCTGGTCAGGGCCGAAAAACTCTTCATGTTCGGCTCGGTGCCTCCAGTTTGGGTGCAGGAGCACCTCGGGCCGTTCTCGGGTCCGGCCCGGTGGTGGGAGGTGCCGGTCGCCCTCAGCTACCTGTCCCATTTCTGCGCTTCTTTCTTCCTCCTGGCCATCCTGTGGGCTCGGAATCGGCCGAGATTTCGAGAGTATCGGCGCCGGTTTCTCACCCTCACCGGCTTTGGATTGCTCACCTACATCCTCCTCCCGGCCGCACCCCCTTGGATGGCGTCCGATCAGGGCCTGATCGGGCCAGTGGATCGGGTTGGCCTGCGAGGCATGAGTGCGCTGGGCCTCGAGCTGGCCCACGGCCTCGTGAACTACGGCCATGGGCTGGGAAACAACGTTGCTGCGCTGCCTTCGCTGCACGCCGGATGGTCAGCCCTGCTGGCTCTCTATCTCGGCCGCTTGACGCCCCGCTGGATGTGGCCGGTGCTGGCTGCGTATCCGATCCTGATGGGCGCTTCGCTGGTCATTGCGGGCGAGCATTACGTGGTTGATGTACTGCTGGGCTACGTCTTCGCCATCGCCACCGTGCTCCTGTGGAACCGGCTCGAGCGGGATGGGTTCTCCTGGTCTCGCCTCGTCTCCCGAGGTCGGTCGAAGATGGAGCCCACGCTCCGCTGACGGTCGAGCGCTTGATCTGGGTGGTCGAGCTGCGAGGGAGGAGTCAGTCTTCGGGGGGTTTGGGAACTTGCACTCGTTCGATGTCGAGACCCAGTTTCTTGAAGTTCTCGATGGGTCGGTTGTAGCCGCGATCGAGGTGGTGGGTGCCAGTGATCGTGGTTGTGCCATCGGCGGCAGCGGCGGCCAGCACGTAGGCGAAGCCGCCCCGGATGTCGGGCACCACCACATCGGTGCCCCGCAGCGGGGCCCCGCCACTCACGACGACCGAACAGGGCGTGGACGAGCCGACGAATCGGGAGTCGATGCTGCCGAGCGCCGTGTTGTACATCTCGATCTGGGCCCCCATCCGCTTCAGAGCCGGAACGTAGGTGAACCGGTTCTCGTACACGGTTTCGTACATCACCGAGATGCCTTCACACTGCGTGAAGAGCGCAACCATCGGGCTCTGCCAGTCGGTCATGAAGCCAGGATGGGTGTCGGTTTCGACGGCGGCGGCCACGAGCTTGTCGGACCATGCCGACACCGATGAGTCGGTGATCTCGAATCGAGCGCCCATGCCGTGGAGCGTGCTGATCGCAGTGACGAGGCGCTCTTGGCTGCAGCCGTGGACCCGGACTTCGCCGCCGGTGATCAGACCGGCCACGAGGTAGCTGAACGCTTCGATGCGGTCACCCTTGAGGCGGTGAGTGGCACCCACCATTTCCTTCACTCCGTCGATGATGAATCGCCGGTTTGGGCGCATCTCGATTCGTGCCCCCATCCGCTGGAGGAAGAGCGCGAGCTCGATCACCTCGGGCTCGGTGGCGGCGCCGTCGAGGACGGTGCGGCCCTCGGCTCGGCAGGCGGTCATGAGCACCGTCTCGGTTGCGCCAACCGATGGGTAAGGCAGCTCGATGTGCGCCCCCTTGAGCTGAACGGCCTTTGCTTCGAGCCCTTCATCGGTGATCGTGATCTCGGCGCCCATCTTCCGCAGCGCGTCGACGTGGAAATCGATCGGACGGGAGCCGATGTCGTCGCCGCCGACGAGGGGGACGAAGGCTTCACCGACTCGATGGAGGAGTGGTCCGACCATCAGAATCGGAATGCGGTTCATGCCGCTGAAGCGAAGTGGGACCCGGCTGGCGGAGATCGGCTCTGGATTGACCGTGACATTGCCGTCGGCCATCGCCACCTCGCAGCCGAGGGCCTCCAGCATGCTGACCGTGATGTCGACATCACCGACGTCGGGCGTGTTGGTGATCGTCGACGGCGTCGAGCCGAGCATTGCGGCAACGAGGTGTTTCGTGACCGCGTTCTTCGAGCCACGTACGACCACGTCTCCTCGCAACGGGCCAGCCGGGTTGACGACCCACCCCGCGGTGGTGTTCTCGGAGGTGTCGCTCTTTTCAGACATTGCGGACTCAGACATTGCGGAAAGGCTACTGGCGATGTCGAGAGGTGCCCGGCTTCAGGACGTGAGACCGGTCCGAGTCAAGGCCGTTTCGAGCCGTCCGCCGCCGGTCAGCAAGTTCGCCAGCCGGTTCATCGGATGCAGCGGGCCCAGCTCGTGGCGTCGCTTCGTCGGTGGTTCCTCGGCCAGTTCGTTCATGTCGAACGCAAGAGCGAAGAGCTTCATCCGATCGGCCAATCGTGGTGTTTCGAACAATTCCGGCATGGCCTCAGCCAGCCAGTTCGGAACCGACCGGTAATCCTCGGCTCGCTGCTCGGATGCAAATTGCTCGGGAACGTGGACGAAGGGCAGTGCGCAGTACCGGAACAGCACGTCGAGGTCGAGGCCAGGAGGGGCTCCGCGGCTCCATTCGAAGTCGAGCAGGGCCGTGATCTGGTCGCCATCCCAGAGCACGTTCTCGAAGCTGAGATCGCCGTGAATCATACGGGCCTGGGAGTAGTCGGCCAGCGCATCTCCGATCTCATGGATCAAATGGTCGACGTCGTTGAGCAAACTCTGGTCGAAATAGCGATTGCGTCGCAGTTGCTCGACCTGCATCAGGATCGGCATCAACGGATTGAGGCAGTTCGGGTCGAGCAGGTGGGTCGACCGAGTGAGATCAGGAATCGAGCGCGGGGTGCTTGTGGCGTGAAGGTCGTTCAGGGCAGCAGCGAGTTGGAGTATCGCTCGTTTGCGCAACGTTTTCGTCATGCCCGGCCAGGCTCGCGACAGCGGCTGCCCTGGCCGTCGGGCGACGATCAGGAAATCGGCGCCGATCTCGCCGCCGTGGGCCAACACACGGGGTGTCCACGGACGGGGGGGAAGGACCCGACAGATTGCCGCCTCGCGCAGAAGCCGTTGGTTCGGCTCGCGGTTCGTTCGCACGACGTAGTCCCCGCAGATCACCACCTCGTTCCGGGTACTGCTCGCTGACACCATCTTGCCCGTCTCGGGCAGTCCGGCGTCTCGCAGAGCCTGACGGGCTCGCGCAAAGGCGAAGATGGTGTTGGAAGCGGTCATGGGAGACACAACGTGGATGTCACCGTTCAGTTCGGCCGTTCTGGCCGAAGATTGATGACTGAGGGCCATCGGAACCAATCGTGATGGGTCGTTCAGCCCCGTTCGCCGTGGTCACCGCTGTTGAGACCGCAGGTTGCGGTGGGCGACATCAGGGCGAATCGATGGGGCTGAGCTGATCGAGCACCGCCGTTCCCAGGGCGGGCCAGGCTTCTGCCGCCCAGGAGCCGAAGTCACGATCGCTGAGCGCGACACAACCCACCTGGCAGGCCGGATCGATCCACAACATCGTGCCCGAACGACCGAAATGGCCGAACGTGGCCCGGCTGTTTCGGGGCGACGTCCAGTGCGGGTGTTTGTCGCCTCGAATCTCGAAACCCAGACCCCACGGATTCGGATCGCGTCGTCCATAGCCGGGCAGCACGCCGGCGAGATCGGCGAACTGGGGGCGCGTGGCTTCTGCGATGGTTTCCGGAGCCAACAGCGCGGGGCTGAGCAGCTCGCGAATGAAGAGCACGAGATCGTCGACGCTCGAAACTGCGGCGTGAGCAGGGGAGCCCAACAGCTCAGTGCCGGCCATTTGCAAGGGCTGCACCACGGCCTCGTTGAAATAGGTGGCCATCGTCAGACCGGTGGCCGACTCGAGGCGCCGGCCGATTTCCTCGAAGCCGGCGTTGGAGTAGATCCGGCGGGTTTCGGGCTCGGCAACCCGGTCGGGGGAGTCGGGGCCCATGCCCGAGGCGTGGGCCAGCAGTTGCCGCAACGTCACGAGCCATCCGTCGTTGGCCTCTCGACCGCCGACCGGTTGGGGTTCGTCGAGATCGAGCGACCCTTCTTCAACGGCGATGAGGGTGGCGTAGGCAATCAGTGGTTTGGTCACTGACGCCAGAGGAAATCGTCGGCTGCTCGCACCGCGGGTTTCGACATCGAAATTCATGCCGGTTCGTCTGACCGACGCCGCGGAGACGGAGGCCACCGGCCACTCGTCGATGGTCTCGAGCGGATTCGCGGGCAGAGGGCGGGCGTCCGGCGAGCCAGGATTCACGGTGCGAAACATACCGCGGCGCTAGCGTGGCCCACCGTGAATCAAGTGCCGCCCAACAGCCACCGCGTCCTGCGGACGTTCGGCTTCATCGATCTCGGTGGGTTCACACGTTTCGCCAACCAGAACGGCGACGATCGGGCGGTCGAGGAGCTGAGCGAATTCCGGTCCATCGTTCGGGCCGTCGGATCGGCCAGTGGCGTCCGTGTCGCGAAATGGCTGGGGGACGGCGCGATGCTGGTTTCGACCGACGCCCCTTCGTTGGTCGGCGCGGTGATCGAGATCATGCGTCGTATGCGGCGAGCCGAACGAGAACTGCCCGTGCACGCCGGTGTCGCTCAGGGCAACGTCATCCTGTTCGAAGGCGACGACCACATCGGGGTCACCGTGAATCTGGCTGCTCGGCTGTCCAATCTGGCTGGGGCCTGGGAGATTTACGCCCCCTCCGACACCCTTCCCGGCCTGGCCAATTCGGGGGCGGTGATCGGCCTGATCGACGTGGCCGGTTTCGACGAACTGGTGGAAGTCGCTGATCTTTCTCGGGTGTCAAACCTCGTCGAGGCGCTCAATCTCTGACCTTTCATGGCGGCCGGTGGCATGGGGCTGATCTCAAATGGTGCGGCGATCGGTAGCCTTCAACGGCATATGACCCTTCTTTTCGCAGATCTGGGTGTGGCGCCTCCCATCGTGGAAGCCCTCGCTGCCCGTGGATTCGATTCTGCGTTCGCCATCCAGGCCCTCACCCTCGAAGACGCCCTCGCAGGCCGAGACATCTGCGGCAAGGCGCAAACCGGCAGTGGCAAGACACTCGCCTTCGGTATCCCAACCGTGCAGCGCCTCGCCTCCGGCGATCGGGGCAAGGTTCGTGGCCTGATTCTCGTACCAACCCGAGAGCTGGCCAGCCAGGTTTTCGAAGAACTCGAGCCGCTCTGTAAATCCACCGGCATCACGGCTCTCGCCGTCTACGGCGGGGCCGACATCGAGAAGCAGATCAAGACGCTCGACCGAGGCGTCGAGCTCATCGTCGCCACGCCAGGGCGCATGATCGACCTTCTCGATCGTGGTGCGGTGTCGGTTGCCGACGTCGAAATCACGGTGCTGGACGAAGCCGATCGTATGGCCGACATGGGGTTCATGCCCCAGGTCGAATGGATCCTCCGCCGTATCGAGGGCAATCACCAAACGCTGCTTTTCTCGGCAACCCTCGACGGAGCGATCGACACGCTCGTGCAGCGTTATCAGACCAATCCAGCCCGCCATGAGGTCGAGGCCAGCGAGGTCACGGTCGAGCAGATGACCCACCGGTTCATCACGGTGCACGGCATGGACCAGGCCAAGGTCGCGGCTGCAATCATCAACGCCGCCCACCGCACACTGGTGTTCTGCAACACCAAGCGCATGTGCGACAAGCTGGCCGACCAGCTCAACGAGCTCGGCGTCACGGCCGAACCCATCCACGGCGACCTTCGACAGCGCCAGCGTGAAAAGGCACTCAGCCTGTTCTCCGAAGGCAAGGTGCAGTCACTCATCGCCACCGACGTTGCCGCTCGCGGTATCCACGTCGATGACGTCGACGTCGTGGTCCACTTCGATCCGCCCGACGATCACAAAACCTACCTCCATCGCTCGGGGCGCACCGCCCGAGCCGGTGGCACCGGCCTCGCCGTCACCTTCGTTCTGTGGAATCAAGAACTCGAGGTGAAGCGGATTCAGAAGCGCCTCGAACTCGACATCCCGATCGTCGAGATGTTCAGCAACGACAAGCGCCTCCTCGATCTTGCAGCCTGGGATCCCACAGCCGAGTAACGCGGCCCCAGATGACGCGATGATCGCGCCGGATCCGTGGGAGATCGGCCGGTCGCACGAGCGAACGGCCACCCCCGACCAACGGACCGCCCGCGGTGCTTGGTACACCCCGCGTTCGGTGGCCGAAGCCGTCGCCGAACTCGCATTGCCCGATCCGTTCGGATCGTCGCCGGCGCTCCCGCGGTTCGCCGTCGACCCCACATGCGGGGGCGGGGCGTTTCTGCTTGCCACACTTGATCGGCTCGTCGCCAACGGACTCGACCCAGCAGAGGCGATCGGTCGGGTCGCAGGTATCGACGTCGATGAAGGAGCTGTCGCCGCAGCCCAGGAATCACTCGACATGTGGGCCGCCGCAATCGGCGTTGCGAACACGGCTCGATTTGCCGTCGCCAATTCTCTCGAGGCATGGCCAACGGGTTGGCCGCAGCCCGATTTGATCATCGGGAATCCGCCGTTTCAGACTCCGCTCAAGGGTCAGGGATTTCCCGACGTCGCCCACGAGTTCCGGCTGCGCAACGCCGAGGTTCTGGGCCCGTATGCCGATCTCGCCGCGGTGCACCTCCTGCACGCCGTGCAGAGCGTGGCCGACGGTGGGCAGGTGGCGCTCATTCTTCCGCAGTCGCTCCTGGCCGGCCGAGACGCACGAAAGTTGCGCGACCATATCGATGAGGTGGCGCCACCTCGTTCGGTGTGGGCTTCCGCCGACCGGGTCTTCGATGCGAACGTGCGGGTGTGGGCCCCGGTGCTGGTGCACGGCGGCGGCCGTGCCACCCGGGATTGGGCCGAGATGGTTGCCGACGAGCTGGGTGCACCCACGGTCTCCCTGGCCTCGGGAACGGGTCTGCTCGGCGATCTCGCAACGGCCACGGCGGGGTTCCGGGATGAGTACTACGGCTTGGCCGCCGCCTGCACCGAAGCCGTTCTGTTCGATGACCGGCCGAAGCTCCTCACCGTTGGCACGATCGATCCACTCCAGAGCCTGTGGGGCGAGCAACCCACCACGTTCGCCAAGCAACGATGGCATCGCCCTGTCGTCGAACGGGCCGATCTGCCCGACGACCTCCTCGGGTGGGTGGATCGCCAATTGCGGCCCAAAGTTCTCCTCCCGACCCAATCCAAGGTGTTCGAACCGTTCGTCGATCGTGACGGTTCGACACTTCCCGTCACCCCCGTCTTGTCGATCCACGCCCGGCCCGAGGACCTCGACCTGGTGGCCACCGTTCTGCTCGCCCCTCCCGTCGTTGCGTGGGCCTACCGTCGCTGGTTCGGCACGGCCATGTCGGTGCAGGCCATCAAGTTGGCGGCCAAGGACGTTGCCGGCATCCCGCTCCCCGCCGACGTCGAGCGTTGGCGCCAGGCGGCCGATCTGGTCGTGCAGGGCCCACCCGCACTTCTGGAGATCGGTCGGTTGATGACCGAGGCCTACGACGGCGACGACAGTCTGCTGGCTTGGTGGCAGGACCGACTGAGTTGATCGACTGAGCTGATCGACTGAGCTGATCGACTGAGCTGAAGGACTGTTTCGAACGCGCTCATCTTGACCGTTTGGCTAGTCTTTCCGGATGTTCGATCCGAACCACCCGCTTCGGCCTGCAGCGCCGGCGGGATCTCCGGCGCCTGCCAGCGGTGGTTGGCGCCGAGGTGAGGACCCACCGGCATGGCGACAGTTCGCCACTGTCTGCGAGAATCGCTCCTTCGCTCTCGAAGGCGGCGGTCGCTTGGATGAGATCATTCTGGCCTACGAGACGTGGGGCACCCTCAATGCGTCTGCCTCCAATGCCGTGCTCGTCTGCCATGCGCTGACCGGAGACGCGCACGCCGCGGGGCCGAGCGGCCCGGGTCAGCTGAGTGATGGGTGGTGGGACGAGATGATCGGCTCGGGCCGTCCGCTCGACACCGATCGCTACTTCGTTGTCTGCATCAACGTTCTCGGTGGGTGCGGCGGCAGTACCGGTCCGCAGTCGATCCGACCTTCCGACGAAGCGCCCTACGGTGCCCGTTTCCCGGTCGTCACGCCGAGAGACATCGTCCGCACGCAGGCTCTGCTCGCCGACCAGCTCGGAATCGGCCGATGGCTGTCGGTACTGGGCGGTTCGATGGGAGGGATGCAGGCGCTCGAATGGGCGGTCATGTACCCCGACCGGGTGGCGTCGCTCGCCTCGATTGCATCCACCGCAGCGGCGAGCGCCATGCAAATCGGTTGGAGCGAAACCGGAAGACTGGCCATCGTGAACGACCCGAAGTGGAACGGGGGCGACTACTACGACGCCGCACCAGGAGACGGGCCCACCGCCGGGCTGGCTCTGGCCCGCAGAATCGCCCAACTCCACTACCGGGCTGATGTCTCACTCGAGAACCGGTTCGGCCGGGCCGAGGCCGACCGCTTCGATCAGATCGGGCTGTGGAACCGCTTTCAGGTCGAGAGTTACCTCGACTACCACGGGCAGAAGTTGGTGCAGCGATTCGATGCCAACGCTTACCTGGTGCTCAACAAGGCGATGGACCTCCACGATGTGGGACGAGGCCGGGGCGGAAGAGCTCAGGCCCTCCGGAGGGTCACCTGTCCAACCCTCGTCGTCTCCATCGACAGCGACATCCTCTACACGCCACGGCAACAACACGAGCTCCGAGACCTCATCGGGGCCGATGGCACCGAGGTCACCTACCAAGAGATCACCTCCGACCACGGGCACGACGGCTTCCTGATCGAGTTCGATCAGCTCGGCCCCATGGTCGAAGACTTCGTGCTTCACCAGTACAAGTCGGGCAGTCATTGAGTTGAGCGGTCTGATCGAGGGCACCAATGCCTGAAGGTGTCGAGATCGAGATCTACCGCTCCGCAGCCGAAGCGGCTCTCGATCGAGAGATCACCTCGGTCGACGCCAGTGATGACTGGTTCCTCAAAGCGGGAACGACGGCCGAAGCCCTGTCCGAGGTGCTCATCGGCGAACGCTTCGTGGCTGCCCGCCGTCGTGGGAAGCTCCTCATTCTCGACACGAGCGGTGGCGAGCGTCTCGGCCTGCGGTTCGGAATGACCGGACGTCTCATCGTCGATACCGGTGCGGCCATTGCCTATCTCGAGTATTCGAGCCAGAAAAACAATCCCCGGTGGGACCGGTTCGTCGTGCATTTCGCCGATGGTGGCGATCTACGAATCCGTGACCCGCGGCGGTTGGGTGGTGTGATTCTCGAACCGGACGAGTCGGCGCTGGGCGTCGACGCCTTCTCGATCACGGCAGGAGAACTCGATCGACGGGTTTTCGTCGGCGACGTGGCCCTCAAGGCTCGACTGCTCGATCAGAGCCGCATCGCCGGCGTCGGCAACCTGATTGCCGACGAGACGCTGTGGCGGGCGGGAATCGATCCGGCGAGAAAAGCCCGGTCGCTGGAGGCCAAGGACCGACGTCGGTTTCTGAAACATCTGCGTTCGGTGCTCGGCGATTTCACCCGTGACGGTGGGTCGCACACGGGCCACCTCCAGGCGGTTCGGGTTCGGGGTGGACGCTGCCCAAAGGACGGCGCAGAGCTGCAACGGCGTGAAATTGGGGGAAGAACGACCTACAGCTGTCCCCAACATCAACGGTGATGCCGCTAAGTTCGGGGGCAGTGTTTGCCTTTCTGCAGTCGACCCCGCTGTTCGCCCAGCTGAGCACGTCGGTCACCGACGATCGGATCCGCATGATCATCGTGGCGCTGCTCGTTGTTGCCGCCCTTCTCGCGATCACCACGATCTGGTTCTTCGTCCACACGAGTCCTCGCCGCCGGGCCACACCGGTGGTGGGCGTCACGGCCGGCGCCCACTCCGCCGCACGCACTGGCGACTCGGACGATCGGCCTACTGCAGCGTCCTCGAAAGCAGGCTCCCCGGTTGCAGGGTCCCCGACCCCGGGGTCCACCCCGGCGGGCTCCTCGGTTGTAGGGTCCACAGCTGCGCCGAACTCCACCCCGTCCGTGGCAACGAACGATGACGATGATGACGACGAGTGGTTGCGTTTGACCTCGCCGGAGAAACGATCTCCGGCGGTCGATCAGAATCGTCCCCCGGTTTAGGAGACCGAGAAACAATGGCTGAAGCACTCGATGTCGATGCAATGCTCGCCCGGTTCAAAGAGCGGGCCAAGGCGGTGAAGAAGCGCAATCTTCCGCCCGTCGGAGGAGACGAGCGCACGGCGTTCCTCAAACAGGCCGAGCAAGACTTCATGGATTTCGCCATCATCGGCGACGCCGAGGCCAGTCTCGAAGACGGGGTTCTCGTGTTCCGGGTCGACCTGCGTCCCCCTGCTGATTCGTAGCTTTTCCGGTGGGAAGGCGAGACCTGTTTCGCTATGCTCCTGTGCTCCTGCGGACGTAGCTCAGTTGGTAGAGCACAACCTTGCCAAGGTTGGGGTCGCCAGTTCGAATCTGGTCGTCCGCTCCAACCGCAGTGAACGAAAGAGGCCCGCCTCGGCGGGTCTCTTCCAGTTTTCGGCCTCGCGCTCTACTGCCGATTCGAGCCCCGAGTCCGCAGTTGGTCGAAGGAACATGTCGATGGCTCATGTCGACTCCGTCGCAGGGTGACGAGCCGATCCCTCGACGCAATAGTGTCCAACGAGCAGCCCACGCGGCGCGACGCCATCGGCGCACCGTGACTGCACCTCCGGTCCGTACGAGCCTTACTCAACCGCGTCTTGGTTCTGCAGGCTGACGCGGGACAAGGGCCAAGCGGTCGGCCTGGTGTGATATGTGGACTGGCGGTACGGTCGGCCCGAAGTTTCGTTGAACAGAAGGAGGCCGAGTTGCACACGACACTCCTCACGATCTCGACTGCCGTGCAGTTTGTCGCGGCCAGCTTCGCGTGGAGGTTCGGCCGTCGTGCCGAGCGCCGAGGGGTGTGGTCGTTTCTGACCTTGGCGCTGTTACTGATGGGTGTACGTCGACTGGTAGCGCTCGTCGGTTCCATCCGGGCTGAGGACGGGTCGTCGGGTTCGTTGCTCTCGGAGTTCGTCGCTCTGGCCATCTCCGCGCTGATGATTGTCGGTGTGCTTCGGGTTGGTCGAGATCTCCCGGCAGCGTTACAGGCGCTGGGAGCTCAGTCGAGCCTCGGCCAGGTGCTCGACAACTCGCTCGCCGAGATCTACCTCTTCGAAACGTCAACCCTTCGCTTCTGTTACGTCAACCGTGGGGGTCGGTCGAACCTCGGCTACAGCATGGAGGAGATGGCTGGTCTCTCGCCGATTGACCTGAAGCCCGAATTCGATGAGCCGACGTTTCGAAAGATGATCTCGCTCCTGCTCATCGGGAAGAGGGAGCGGATCGAGTTCGAGACCGTCCATCAACGCAAGGACGGCTCGACGTATCCAGTACAGATCGACCTCCAACTCTCACGGTACAACGATCGCCCGGTGGTGATGGCGGTCGTTCTCGACGTAACGAAGCGCCACGAGGCGCTGTCAGCCCTTCGCGACAGCGAGGAGCATTTCAGAACCGTGATCGAGAACTCGAGTGATGCAGTGAGCGTTCTGGACGAAGATGGGACAATCGCATACGAGTCACCCGCCGTCGGCCGCATTCTCGGATACGACGTCACAGAGAACGTGGGCCGCACCTGGAATCTGATTCACCCCGACGATCTTGACGCTGTGACCGAAGCGGTTCGCCAGATCTTCGCCGAGCCGGACCAACGCCCCCATCTGACGTTTCGCGCTCGTCACTCCGACGGATCGTGGCGAATTATTGACGCTGTTGCCAGCCTTCGCGTGCTCGATGGGCAGCGCCAGGCGGTCGTGAACCACCGCGACGTAACAGAGCAAGAGGCAACGCGCCGTCGTCAAGAGGAAGCCGAAGCCAGACTTCACCGATCGCAGAAACTGGAGACGATCGGCACGTTGGCGGGTGGAATCGCTCACGATTTCAACAACCTCCTGACGCCGATCCTGTGGAGCGCCGAGCTGTGGAACGAATCAGGCGACGAGGGCACCGATGGGGTGAGATATGCGCGGGAGGTGCTCAGTGCTGCTATTCGTGCCCGGGAACTCGTCCGGCAGATTCTCTCGTTCGCCCGTGACAGCGATTACGAGGCGACCGCTGTGGACCTGTCGGACATCGTGAGCGAGACCATCGATCTGCTCACGAACACGACGCCGACATCGATGAACATCGAGCAGCGAATCGAGGTCGGGCTCACCGTCTTGGGTAATGCGGCCCAGCTGCACCAGGTCGTCTTGAATCTGTGCACCAACGCTCAACACGCCATGGGCGTTGATGGCACACTTTCGATCGAACTGAGCACGCTGGCCGAGAACGAAGCGCACTCGCTCACGACACCACATGGAGTTCGTCTGACGGTGCGAGACAATGGCCACGGGATCGACGAGACCTTCGCGTCACGGATCTTCGAGCCATTCTTCACGACGAAGTCGGTAGACGAAGGAACCGGTCTCGGTTTGGCTGTCGTCTATGGGATCGTCGAGGACCACGGCGGCACGATCGAGTTCGAGAGCGCGGCTGGCGAAGGGGCAACATTTACCGTTCTGCTCCCGCTGCTGGAGGAGCTACCGTCCATGCTGGAACACGAAGTGGCGGTGGGTCTTGGCGACGCTGCCAGACCGAACAATCGCGTCGGCACGACAGTGTTGCTTGTCGAGGACGAACCGTCGATCCGATCGCTTCTCGCTGAGACTCTGCGCAGCAATGGTTGGGAGGTCGTGACATGTTCGCAAGGACAAGAAGCGTTGGAAACACTGCGATCTGAACCACACCGATTCGACCTCCTGCTGACGGACCAGACAATGCCCGGCGTCACCGGAGTCGAGCTGATCGAGAGCATTCAGACGACGCACGCCGATCTGCCCGCCGTGCTGATGACCGGATACAGCGACACAGCGCTGGTCGAGCGGCTCCGCAAATGTGATGTGAGGATTGTGCTGGCCAAGCCCTTCCAGCCCGATGACCTCATGCGATCGGTCGGCGATGCCCTGGACAGCAAGAGCATCGACAAGTCACAAGAGCAGTAGAACGACCCTTCGGCCCTCTCACCGAGACCGGTGCGGTCGATGTCTCCCAAGGGCTCTGGCGCGTTGTTCGATCGGGGGGCGTTGGTGGTCGATCACAGTTGAGCTGTTCGTCAGGTTGTTTCGGTGAGTTCGCCGAATGCGGCGGCGATTCGACGGCGGTGAGTTTCGGTTCCGGGTTCGTAGTGACCGCGGCGAAGGTTCTGGATGAAGGCGCGACCCCGGATCACGATCGACGCGGTGCGGAGGCGCCCGAGACCTGCCGCATATCCACGTCGCGACCCCATCGGCCAAGGCAACCAATCCATCCTGGATTCGTGATTCGGCTTGCGTAGGTGCGTGGCACCGACCCGCCCCGAAGTCGCGTCCGGCGTAGTAGAGCGCTCTACTGACAGGGCGGACTGAGCCGGACAGGGCAACACTCAAACCGGACGCAACGCACTGAATCAGTACGCAACGGCACTGGCTGGACGAACCGTAGGACCTTGCCAAGGTTGGGGTCGCCAGTTCGAATCTGGTCGTCCGCTCCACGTAAAGGTCGATGGGGCCCGCCACGGCGGGCCTCTTCTAATTTTCGAAACTGCGCTCTGGCATGTAGCGCGCTGTCGTCAATGAGCCCTTCGCTCCCCGAGGTGTCACAACCACCGGGCCGCCGATTCTGCGATTTGTTGCATTTGTGTTACGACCCTGTGGTACGGTCCGGCCCGTTCGGTTGAAGCGCATGCCGAACAAGCTCTTCGTGCGGGCGGAGAACGAGGTCTGAATGTCTTCATCCCTGATGCCGATGGCTCCCATGCTGGATGCTTCGTCCGTCACACCCGATGCCCTTCAAGCGACGCTGAAGGGTGACACGGACATGATGTTGGTGCTCGTCGTCCCGGTGGTGGTTCGAATCGCCGCCGTCGTGTTCGCCGCTGTGGTGGCCAGTCGGATCGCCCGTCGAGCGATTGGTCGCATCGAGGACAAGCGGGCTCAGCAGCAGCTGTTGTTCTTCGGACCGAAGCTCGTTCGGGTCTTCGTGATCATCGGAGGACTGGAGTTCGTCGGACTCGATGTGTCGGGGATGGCGGCGCTGCTGGCGACCGTCGGTGTCACCGGCGCCGTTGCCTTCACGCCGATCGGACAAAACTTCGTGGCCGGGGCCATGATCACGATCGACGATCTGTACCGGGTCGGTGACGTGGTCACGGTGGCCGGCCTCTTCGGTCGCGTGAAATACAAATCGGTGTTGCGCACCGAGCTGGAACTGCCCGACGGCACGACGGCGTGGGTTCCGAACTCGCAATTCCAGGAGCTGCAGGTCCTGAACCACAGCAGACTCGGCGGGTGTCGGGTCTCGGTCGAGGTCCCGCTCGATGGAACCCCCGATCGAGCAGCCGCCCTTCGTGCGATGAACGAAGCGCTCGATGATCTGAGTTGGGGCAGCGCCGGCCGTCGACCCTTCGTCGTGTTCGAACGGGTCGGGGGGGAAGCCATGTTCTTCCGGGCCTACGCCTGGATCGACGACCGGACGACGGAGCCCTATTACTGCGGCCTGCTACTCACGGCCCTGGTCGATGCACTGGAGGCGGCCGGACTCTCGGTCGGCCAGACGACGAACCTCTCGATGGATTCGTCGTCCCAGTTGCTGCCGGAAGGGCGAGATCGGCTCGCCGATGCTCAGCGTTGGTAGAGGTGGCCGGAGGTTGTGCGAGTACAGCCTCACCACTTACCGCTTACCGCCTTCTGATTTGGCACCGAGATCGCCCCGAGAATCGGGGCGATCTCGGTGCCAAATCGGAGAAAAGGGTGCTGGTCAGCGGTTGTAGAGTTCGGGGCGGCGGTCTTGGAGGTAGGGGAGTCGAGAGCGAGCGCTGACGAGCTCGGCTCGGTCGAGGGTGGCCACATGAAACGAAGGGCCGGCCTCGGCGCTCGCCACCAGCCGACACAGCGGGGCAACGATCACCGACGCACCCAGCGACTCGTCGCCATCGACCAGGCCGGCGTGATTCGCATAGGCGATGAACACATTGTTCTCGGTCGCACGAGCTCCGATGATCTGGTGGGTGAAGACCGACGATGTGCCGAAGTCGGCCAAGGCCGTTGGCACGAGCACGAGGTCGACCCCGGCCAGGGCCACCTGGCGGACCAGTTCGGGAAACTCGACCTCGTAACAAATGAGAATCGCCACCTTGAAACCCATGAAGTCGACGACCGTCAGCGGATCATCGGCGGGCGTGAATTGTTTGATCTCGTTGGCCCACAGATGGGTTTTCCGATGGTTGGCAAGCACCGCGCCGTCAGGCCCGATCAGCACGACGCTGTTGAAGATGGCACCGTCGGGATCCTTCTCGCCGCCGGATTCGGGATACCCGACACACACCGCAACGCCGGCTTCACGAGCCATGGCCTGCACCGAGGTGATGGTCGGGCCGTCGATCGGCTCTGCCGCATCGGCGATGGCGGGATGCGTGAAATAGCCGCTCGTCGCGAGTTCAGGCAGAACCAGCACGTCGACACCGGCGTCGCGGGCGCGCTCGATGTGCCGTTGGATCGTCAGGAGATTTGCCTCGACGTCGCCGGGAAGGAACACGTCTTGGGCGATGGCGACGGTGAGGGATGGTTCTGACATCTGCCCATGATGCCAACCGCGGACCGCTCCCGGCGAACGACTCCATCGAGAAGCACGGTGGTCTCGGTCGAACGGTTCGAGCGGGCAGCGGTGGGCAGGTGGCATCATGGGGCCGTGAACAACTCGGCTGAGGGCCTCATCCAAACGATTCGGGATTCGGTGATCGGCCGGAATGAAGCCGTTGATGGCCCGTTCGGCCCGCGACCCGTCGTCTACGCCGACTACACGGCGTCAGGGCGTTCCCTCTCGTTCATCGAGGACTACATCCGTCACGCCGTGCTCCCGCTCTACGCCAACACCCACACCGAATCATCGGGCACGGGCTTGCAGACCTCTCGGTTTCGAGAGGACGCCCGCCAGATCATCACCAGATGTGTCGGGGCCACCAAGGCCGACCATGCCATCTTGTTTGCGGGTAGTGGCTCGACGGGGGCCATCGACAGGATGATCGGCGTTCTGGGTATTCGTATCCCTTCCACCATCGAAGATCAGCATCACCTGTCGTCGCACATCCCCGACGACGCTCGCCCCGTTGTGTTCATCGGCCCCTACGAGCACCATTCCAACGAACTGCCGTGGCGGGAGACCATCGCCGACGTGATCACCATCGACGAAGACGCCGATGGTCACATCGACGTCGAGCAGCTCGAGTTCCAGCTCGAAAAGTACGCTCACCGCCGACTCAAGATCGGCTCCTTCTCGGCCGCATCGAACGTCACGGGGATCATGACCGACACGGTTGCCGTCTCGGCGATGCTGCATCGGCACGGGGCACTCGCCTTCTGGGACTTCGCAGCTGCTGCTCCCTATGTGGCCATCTCGATGGCCGCCCCCGACGATGAGCCCGGTGGGTATCTCGACGCAATCTTCATCTCGCCTCACAAGATGATCGGTGGTCCCGGAACCCCCGGCCTTCTGGTGGCCCGGCGAGAACTCTTCGCCAACCGAGTGCCGGTTGTTGTCGGCGGCGGCACCGTCAGCTTCGTCAATCCTGATGGTCACGACTACCTCACCGATGTCGAACACCGCGAAGAGGGCGGCACTCCCGCCATCGTGGAATCGATCCGGGCCGGTCTGGTCTTCCAACTCAAAGAGGCGGTTGGGATCGACACGATCCGGGAGCGGGAGGAGCGATTCGTTCGCAAGGCGATCACGGCCTGGGAGAAGAACGACCGCATCGATGTCCTCGGCAGCCACGACGCCGAGCGACTGTCGATCGTCTCATTCGTTGTTCGTCACGACGACGGCGGACCGTCGGCTCTACGGGCCGACCGTCGCTATCTGCATCACAACTTCGTCGTGGCTGTGCTCAACGATGTGTTCGGCATCCAAGCCCGGGGCGGATGCTCCTGTGCCGGCCCCTACGGCCATCGTCTCCTGGGCATCGACCTCGAACAGTCGCACGAGTTCGAGCGGGAGATCCTCAACGGTTGCGAGGGAATCAAGCCGGGCTGGGTGCGAGTGAACTTCAACTACTTCATCGACGACGCCGTCTTCGACTACGTGGTCGGAGCCATCGATCTCGTCGCCAGCCAGGGCTCCTCCCTCTTGTCCTGCTATCGCTTCGAGCCCGCCACGGGACTCTGGCGCCATCGCGATGGAACCGCCAAACCCCCGATGTCGCTCCACGACATCAACTACGAGGGTGGCACTCTCTCCTACGACGAGACGAGGCTCCAACTGCCCACGGATGTGTTGGGCGACTACCTCGACCAAGCCAAAGCACTGATGAACAACCTTCGAGACAGCCCGCCTGAGCCCATCGGTCTGCCCACCACCACCGCCGACTTCGAGCTGCTCCGTTGGTTTCCCTATCCCGACGAGGCCAAGACCCGGTGAACGCACCCGCGCTGTGGATCGGTTGCGGTGTGGTGGTGTTCGATGAGCAAGACCGACTCCTCCTCGTGATCGAAGGAGGAGGCCCGACGCCGGGGCAGTGGAGCTTCCCCGCCGGAAAACTCGAATTCGGAGAGACGATCCAATCCGCTGCGATCCGCGAAACGCAGGAGGAAACCGGCCTCCGTGTGTCGCTTCAGAATCTGGTCGGGATCTACCACTCGCCGAGAACCGCTCACGGTTCCTACGGCGTGAACTTCGTCTTTCGGGGTGAGCGAACTGGCGGCGAGATCGCCAAGTCGGCAGACCATCCAGAGGTCGGATACTTCACGAGGGATGAGGTGCAGTCGAAGGTCGAGGCCGGGCAATTCCGGAGTACCGAGCTGATCCGACGCATTCTTCTCGACGTCGACTCGGGCCAGAGCCTCTCGCTCGACTCCATCGCCACCATCGCGGTGCCTCAGCCCTTCACCTCATCGAACGGAAACGAATTGAGGGCCAGCGAATAACCATCGGCCCGATGTTGCTCCCGGTGCTGGCGCCTCGCGTACTGGTCGCCGGTCGGAGCCATCACGATCACGGGCTTCCTGGCTCGGCGCCACGGTTCGAGTTCGGAGGCCAGTTGGTGGCGGCCGAGCGAACTGACCAGCGACCCGCCGTCACTGGCCACGAGGGGAGCGATCACGATCAGCAAATCGAGATTCTCGGGCGAGGCGAGGTCGGCATTGGTGACCGACCAGACGGCCCCATCGATGTGGGCCTTCCCGTCGATGTCGACCGACTGGGCCCCAAAGGGAATCGCGGCCGATGCTGCGATCTCCCTTGCCGGGTTCGGCGAGCCGGCGATGGCGGCGGCTCGTCTGGCCGGTGGCCACTTCTGAACCGAACACACGACGGCGCTGGTCTGCGGCTCGATCTGCTCGACCCACGTGTACGGATCGGTGCTGCCGGGACGGCTCGCCACTGCGATGGCCTTACCGGCGAACAAGCGCATCGATGCCAGAGAACCGCTGCGCAAACCGGGGCGGGGCGGTGGAGAGGCTCCCGCCATCAGGGCGGCGATCGTCGCTTGCGGCGGACTCGAGAACGGACCCATGCCGGCAGCTTTGATCGCTCCGATCGAGGTGCCGATCAGCACCTCGGCGTGTTGAGGCTGAAAGCCGGTTCGATCCCGAAGGCCACTCAGCACGCCGAAAATCCAGTGGGCGCCCGAGCTGCCGCCGGCCCCGAGCACGAGACCGATCCGACCGTTGTTCCCTGCGTTGTTGAATGGGGCGTTCATGATGCGGGGTCCGATGGGGCAGCGCCCGCGTCAGGGGTCGCGGCGAGTGCATCCTGGATCCGGTCGAGCCTCCGCTCCCAGGCTCCAGCGGTTCGCGACATCCACTCGCTGAGCGGATCGAGGCCGGCGGGCCGGAGATCGAACAGCACCTCGCGCCCGGACCGGGCACCTTCCACGAGTGCGACCGCCTCGAGCGCGGTGAGGTGTTTGGCCACCGCCTGGCGACTGATGTCGACATGACGAGCCAGATCGGATGCCGAACGAGGGCGTTCGGCGAGTAGATCCAAGAGGTGGCGGCGGGTCGGGTCGGCAAGGGCGGACAGGATTTCGCCGTGCTCCACACGCGCTGGCTCGACACGCGCTGGCTCGACACGCGACTGGTCGCGGTGGGGCTGTCCGCCGTTGGACTGGCCGATCATCGCGACCCGGCCAACGATGCTGCCGGGCGACGGAGCGCCTGGGGTCCGAGGCGATCTCTGGTCTCGCGAACCGTCACTTCGGTGCCGCCGACTTCTGACGGCTCCAGCGTGATCACGACTTCGGTCGACTCCGACGGTGTCGACCAGAAGCGGGCGATGAAGGTTTCGTCGGGAACCGATCGTTTCTCGTCGACCTGCCAGCGAACGTCGGGCTCGAGCCACCGCTCCGGGTTCGAAATCACGGGCCACACCCGATGCGGGGGCTCGTCGAAGGTGCGAGTCGTCTCGACAGTGTTCATCCCCGACCAACTTGCTCATCGATTGCCGTCCACAGATCCAATCGGTTCATCCGGGTGACTGTAGACGTCGCGCAACCTGCGCCTTGCATCAGGCGATCTGCGGCGACAACCCACGTGATCTAGCCTCGATCCGTGGACATCGACGGCGGTCCTGAACTGATCGACGAGACGGGCCACAACAACGACGTCCAAGAATCATCGGTGAAAACCGGTGTCTCACGGCGAGGACTCGTGATTCTGGGCGCTTTCCTAGCCATTGGACTCTTCGGCCTGGTGCGGCTCGGGGCCGATCCGAATGCCGGCGACAACGACACATCGATCGACATTCAGCAGAC
>JBBKXQ010000032.1:0-3601 GCA_037969565.1 Acidimicrobiales bacterium
GTCCAACATCACTGCGCCACACTCGCTGACGTTCTCGGGGGAGGGAATGCCGTGCCGGGTGCCGGGCAGGTTTCGGTCATCGACGGCTCGACACTTCCCGCCTTGCCCCACACGAATCCCATGGTCTCGATCATGGTCGGCGCCCGTCGCTGGGCGAGTCGACATCAGTTCGGCTCGGTCTCGTGAGAATCGCTGGTTCAGCCAACAGAGGAATGGTCAACCGAGACCAGCTGGTCCAATGACTACCATGCATGCGGTGGACAACGAGCGGCGACTTTTCTGGGGCGTGGTCTCGCTGCTGATCCTGCTCGCCGGGTCAGCAATTCTGATCTCCGTCGTCCTCGCTCCGAGGGTCAGCGACGCGGCTGCCGGCATCGCTCATACGCATTCCACTGCCCTCACCGAGACACTGGCCCTCAACGCCGGAGTCAATCAGGTTGCACAAGAGGCGCTGGCCTATGCCGTTTCGAGAGAACCGTCCGAACGTGAGGAGGCTCTCCTTTCGTTGGCGAATCTCGACGTATTGAGAGCGACATTCTCGAGCACCAACGTTCACAGCAAATTCGAGACGCACCGGGCTGTGTTCGAGTCGGTCCTCGTCGATCAGCGTGCGTTCGCAGTCGCAGCCTCGCTGTTGATCGAGGGTGTCGATGCGGCGGATGCGACCGATGCGACCGGCGGCATCGATGCCGACTTGTGGGCCGAATTCGAGACGCGGTTGGATTCTTTGGGATCGGGCTTGGAATCCCTGATCTCGTTGGAAGAAACAACTGTGCTGACCGAACAACTGGCGGCGTTGCAGGCTGAACGGCAGGCCCGCAACAATGTTCTCTGGCAGGGTTTCGGGCTTGCCGCCCTCTCGCTGATGGCGGCCGGCGCGACCGTGGTGTTGTTTGGGCGGATGACGGCAGGTCGTGAGACAGCCGAGCGCGATCTCGCCATTCAGTTTCAGGCCCTCGAGGCCACGAGCGTTGGTGTTGTCGTGGCGAACGCCCGGGCGGCCGATGATCCGGTCATCTACGTGAATCCCAGTTTCGAACGCATCACCGGTTATCGGGCCGACGAGGTCGTCGGCCGCAATTGCCGCCTGCTGCAGGGACCACGGTCCGACCGACGAGTCGTCGAAACGATGCGAAACGCGCTCGAGCGATCCGAGCCCGTCTCCGCGCTCATCGAGAACTACACCAAACTCGGCGTGCCCTTCTGGAATGAGATGCGCATCTCGCCGGTGCTGGATGGGTCTGGTGAGGTCACACACTTTGTCGGAGCCATCAACGATGTGAGCGAACGGGTTGGCCTCGCCCATCGTGTTCTACGGGCGGGAAAGATGCATGCGGTCGGTCAGTTGGCGGGCGGTATCGCTCACGACTTCAACAACTACCTGATGGTGATCGAAGCTGCCACCTCGGTGATCAAGAGCGACCCGAAGGCCGACGTGGATCACTGGCTCGATCAGATCTCTGCTGCCGGAAGGAGGTCGGCTGCACTCACTCAGCAATTGATGTCATTCACCAGCACGTCGATGATTGCCGGCGAGACAACCGACCTCGGTGCCTTGGTAACAGGACTGGAGCCGCTGCTGAGGGGAACGATCGACGCCAGCATCACGATGGAAGTCATCGTGGCAACCGACACCGGACTCGTGTCGGGAAACCGATCGCAACTCGAACAGGTCGTCACGAACCTCGTGCTGAATGCGCGAGACGCAATGCCCAACGGTGGAACGATGTGTATCGAAACCGGGAACAAGGTTCTCACCGCGGCCGACGTGTCTGCCGAACCGCAAGCCGACTCCGGCGATCATGTGATGATTTCCGTGTCCGACAATGGAGCCGGCGTCGATCCGGCGATTGCGAACGAGATCTTCGAACCATTCGTCACAACAAAGGACGCCGAGTTCGGTCGCGGACTCGGATTGGCAACGGTTTACGGAGTGGTGTCCAAAGCCGGCGGGATGCTCAACGTGCAATCAGCACCAGGGCAAGGCGCCACGTTCACGGTCTACCTGCCCCGGATCGATGACGGGCTGCGCGCTGCCGAGACGGTACCGGTCGTGGCAGCATCGATCGACACGGTCGCCGATGGCACCGTCCTCCTCGTCGAGGACGACGCGATCGTTCGAGGGGCCCTGGCCGGGTTGCTCCTGTCGCTGGGATACCAGGTGGTGGAGGCGGCCAACGGGCAACTCGCTCTCGATTGCCTGCGGGATCGCCCCGATCTCGGGTTGGTGGTCAGTGATGTGACGATGCCGGTGATGGGTGGCATCGAGATGGCGCATCGGGCCCAAGAAATTGACCCTGACATCAAGGTGCTGCTGGTGTCCGGGTATACGCAGAGCGATTTGGAGGGGCTGGGTCCGTCGATCCGATCGCTCACCAAGCCGTTCACTCTTGACGACCTCGGCGCAGCGTTGGCCGGCCTTGTGGCCGGGGTTGATCAGCCGGTGAACCAGCCGCCGTCGGGATGAATGAGCTCGCCAGTGACATAGCTGGCCTCATCGCTGGCGAGGAACAGCGCCACATTGGCAATCTCCGACGGTTTGCCCTTACGGCCCATCGGCGTCAACGCCATCAGGCCTTCGTTGACCTCGTCGACCTGGTCGAAGACGGCCGTCATGTTTGTGTCGATGAAACCGGGGCCGATCGAGTTCACCCGGATTCCGAGGGGTGCGAGGGTGCGTGCCGCGCTCTTGGTGAGCATCCACACGCCCGCTTTCGACACCGGATAGCTGGGTGACCCCCACAAGGGGTCGCGAGCCGCAATGGAGGCGATGGTGACGATTGATCCACTTCGACCCTGGTCGAGCATCACCGCCGAAGTCGCCTGAATGGCTAGCAAGGTGCCGGTGAGGTTCACGTCCAAGACTCGACGCCAGTCGTCGAGGTCGAGTTCGATGAGCGACGCTGCAGGATTGATGGCGGTGGCCTCGGCCTGCCGCTGAATTCGCTTCAAGCCACCCTCGATGTCACCCGACTGGTAGTCGCCACTCGAGATTCCGGCCGCCGTGACCACGACATCGATCGTGCCGAAATGGTCGACCGCAGCCGCCGCCATGCTCAGGTTGGCTTCTTGGCTCGACGCTTCGAGTTCGACGAACTGCGCCTCGGCCCCAGAATCCCGCAACTCCGCGGCCGCCGCTTCACCCGGACCGGTCTGGAGATCGGCGATGATCACCCGGGCCCCTTCAGCGGCGAAGCGCTGGGCGCAGGCCTTCCCGATGCCGTTGCTGCCGCCGGTGATCACGGCAACTTTGCCTTCGAGCCGTCCAGTCATACACGTTCCGTCCTGATCCTGATGATGGTGGTCCGACCCTAATGGCTTCGCTGATCTGGTTCGAGTTGGTGGTGCGACCCTTCTCCGTCGGGTTCGCCCGGCGGTTTTTCAGAGTGTCATAGGGCTTGTTCATACTGGTTTGTATGGGGATGTTGGCGGAGTTGGAATCCGATATGGGGGGTTTGGACGACCAGACGGTTTCGGCTGAAACCACGGCGGGGTTGTTTGCCCGGGTGGAGCGGGCCCTCCGGATCCTTGTTGGTTATGAATCCAGGGTGATCAGCATCGCTGATCGCCAAACAACGGGCCGACTGATCCGGATGCCCGC
>JBBKXQ010000033.1:0-17259 GCA_037969565.1 Acidimicrobiales bacterium
TCGTCACTCACCGCCTTTCGGCCCTGGGGGCCGAAACGCTTCCCGGGTCGTGCCGTTCCTCGGCCCCAGGGGGCCTCGTCACTCACCGCCTTTCGGCCCTGGGGGCCGAAACGCTTCCCGGGTCGTGCCGTTCCTCGGCCCAGGGGCCGAAACGCTTCCGGCGGCTGCCACGAGGCGAACGGCTTTCGCTCGCAGCTGTGGTGTGTCAACGTGGCCTTGTATGGAGGGAGCCGGGATGGACCGGGAGCTGCTGCTCGCAGCCATTGCTGCCCAAGAGCAGCTTCGCGGGGTGGTCCCTGACGAGATGGTCGATTCCGTGATTGGCTCCCTGCGGGCGCAACTCAAGGGATTGTCCGAGCCTGCGAAGCGCCGTCGTCAGGCGACCGTGCTGTTCGCCGATGTCACCGGGTTCACAGCGATGTCGGAATCGATGGATCCGGAGCTGGTAGCAGGCTTGATGAACAGGTTGTGGGAACGGTTGGACGCAGCCGTGATCGCCAACGGGGGCCGTGTCGACAAGCACATCGGTGATGCGCTGATGGCCGTCTGGGGCACCGACGCCACGGCCGAGGACGATGCCGAACGCGGGGTCAGGGCAGCGCTGGCCCTCCAGGCCGAAATCGAGGAGTTCCGTGTGACCTCGGGGCGAGATCTCGCCATCCGGGTTGGCGTGAATACCGGCGCGGTCCTGCTCGGTCCGGTTGGATCCAATCGCGAGTTCACGGCCATGGGCGATGCCGTCAACACTGCCAGCCGCCTCGAGCACGCCGCGCCCACCGGCGGGGTCCTGATTTCACACGACACGTACCGTCAGATTCGGGGCGTCTTCGATGTCGTCCCGCTGGAGCCGCTCACGGTGAAGGGGAAGCCTGAGCCGCTGCGGGTGTATTCGGTGCAGGCTGCGAAGGCGCGAGCCTTCCGGCTCCGGAGCCGTGGTGTGGAAGGCATCGAGACATCGAGTGTGGGGCGCGACCGTGAGTTCTCGGCGTTGTGGGCTTCGTTCGAAGAGGTGATGACGTCGGGGCGCTGCCGGCCGGTCGTCGTCGTCGGAGAGGCCGGGGTTGGCAAGTCCCGCTTGCTCTATGAGTTCGACAACTGGCTTGAACTGCACGAGACGTCGGTCTTCTACTTCAAGGCACGAGCGACCCGATCGCGTCAAGCGACGCGATTCGGTTTGTGGCGCGACCTGATGGCCTTCCGCTCGGGCGTGACCGAAAGCGACTCACCCGAGGCCGTCCTGAAGAAGCTTCGAGCAGAAACTGCTCCGGCGCTCGACGCCAAGGAGGCGCTCATTTTGGGCCTCTGGATGGGATTCGAGATTTCGGATCCCACAGCAGGCTCGGGTGTCGTGTCGGGAGAGAACATGGCAGTTGTCGGTCGGGCCCACTTCGCGGCCTACCTGCGCTTCTTGATGTCGCAGTCACCCGTTGTCATGTTGTTCGAGGACATCCATTGGGCCGACGGCGAGTCGCTGGAACTGGTTCGCAACCTCCCGGAGGTGTTCGCAGACGCTCGGTTGCTCATCGTGGCCGCGTCCCGCCCCGTGCAGGTCAACGACGCTGCGCTCACTGATTTCCTCGGACCCGCGTGGACGCTCGTCGAGCTGGGCTCACTCTCGGCCGACTCCGCCAGGCTTTTGGTGCTCGAGATCTTGAAACGCGCCGATGGGGTTTCCGACGCCTTGGTTGACCTCATTGTCGATCGAGCCGACGGCAATCCCTTCTACATCGAAGAAATGATCAAGAAACTGATGGACGATGGCGTCATCGATGCTGCCGACCCCGGGGGACCGTGGACCATCCGGACCGAGCTGCTTGATACGGCCTCGATCCCGAGCACATTGACAGGGTTGTTGCAGGCCAGACTGGACGCGCTTCCCCCAGACAGCAGACGATCGTTGCAGCGGGCGTCCGTCATCGGGCGCACCTTTTGGGATGGAGCGATCGAAATGCTGGGCTCGGAGGCGCCTGATCTCCTGCCGGCCCTGTCAAACGAGCTCATCTTCTCGCAACGGTCCTCGGCATTCCCGCCGTCGTCGGAGTTCACGTTCAAGCACGCATTGCTCCACGATGTCGCTTACGACACGGTGCTGCTCAGCGAGCGTCCCACCCTGCACGAAAGGACCGCAGGCTGGCTCGCTACCGTCGCCGCAGACCGGCGGGATGAATACCTGGAAGAGATCGCTGGCCACCTCCTTCTCGCAGGCCTCGATGACCAGGCCGCCGAGTTGCTCTTCGAAGCAGCCGAACGAGCTTTGAACGCTGGTGACGCCCCGTCGGCGAGACGGCTCGCCGAAGCTGGCTTCGCCGCAGGAGGATCCTCCTCTCTCCCTCCACGTGCCCACCTTGTTCTTGCCAGGGCCTGTCGATCTGTCGGCGACCTGGCCAACGCGACCAAGGAGGCTGAACAGGCGATACGGCGCGCCGACGAGACCACCGATGACGCCGCCACCGTGGAAGCGATTCAGGAAGCCTTCTATGTCGCCGAGATACAAGGGGCGCACGAACAATGCCATTCCCTCGTCAACCGGGGCCTCCCGATCGCCGAACGCCTCGGGGGAAGCAGCCTCTCACAGATGCTTGTCTGCTTCGCCATCAACGCTCTGAATACAGGAGAGTTGGAGGAAGCGGCCAGGAGCGCCGCCGCGAGCCTGGAAGCTGCGGAAACCGAAGGGAGCACAAGGACGCTGATCAACGCGCACAACGCCAGCGGCGCAGTCGCCGGAGCGGTCGGTGATCACGAGGCATGGATCGCCCACCTCGAGCAGATCCTCACGCTTGCCAACCGGTCTGGCGACTTGCTGAGCGTGACGAACTGCCACCTGAACACCGGCGTCACCTGGCATTACCTGGCAGACTCAAACGAGAGTTCTCGGTACTACGAGCGAGCGGAGGTGGCGTACGAGGCATCTTTGGCCTTGAGTAAGAGGCTCGGACTTCGCACGCTCGAGGTCAGAGGGCTTGGAAACCTCTCTCAACTCCGAATCCGACAGCGACGCCTTGGCGAAGCACAGATGCTCGCAAGGCAGTGTTTGGATATTGCCGTCGAGATCGGGTTGGACGTCGATGCACGCTTCGCAATCTTGGTCCATGCAGAGGCGAAGTACGAGGACACCGGCAGTCTCGATTCGCTTCAACAAATCGGTGGCCTTCGAGCTGATCGGGCGCTCGGACGTCTCGCCATCGAGGTCGCAGAAGTCATCGAGCGGTTACGCGAGGCTCATCCGGACGTCGACATCGACCACTCTCTCGATGCCGGCGCCTCGCTTGTCCTCGAGGATGTTGTCCGCCGGATTCTTGACGGTTGAACTGTTCGGCCGAAACGCTTCCCGGGTCGTGCCGTTCCTCGGCCCAGGGGGCCTCGTCACCCACCGATCGGCCTCAGCTCGACTTGACGGTCGCTCTTGCCGTTACGAAATGACACGTCTGCGGAATCACCAGGGTGTCGCCGACCCGATGATCGCCCAGGCTGGAGCACCGTGTGGAACTCTGCGAAGGCGGCGTCCTCATCGGGGAAGAACCCGCTGGGGTGGCTACCGCCGACATCTCTGCGAGCTCAGGACTGGGTGACGACTGAGTCTTCGTATTGGCGCACCTTGAGAGCGGCGGCCCTGGTCGACTCTTCGTCGCCGACGAGCAAACCCTCGAAAACGGCTCGGCACCACTTCTGGAGCTCGGTTTGATCGGGGGTGAGCAGTTCCTCGTCGATCGGCGGATCGTGGTGTTCGAGCACTGCCTTGGCCGACTCGGGCCAGTCTTCTTCCGCGATCGTTCCGATCACGTGTCGCAGGTCGTTGACGAGGGCCTCGACCGAGATTCGGGCGTTCTCCCGCTGTTCATCCGACATCATTGTGATGGTAGTTCCTATCGTCGGCGGGGCGGGTCAAGGGATCCGCATCACGCGGAGGGTGTCGGTTGCTCGTGTTGCGGTCGACTGACCGGAGATCACCACGACCTTGTCGCCGGGAGCCAATCCGAATTTCGTCGACGAAAGGGCGAGGGCATCTTCGATCACGTCCCAGGCGTCGGATCGCATTTGGGTGAGCGCGGTTTCGGTTCCCCAGCTGAGGGACAGCTGGTGGACGGCCCGCTCATCGGGGGAGAACGACAGGATCCGGGTGATGGGCCGGAACCGATTCACCGACCGAACGGTGAAGCCCGTCTTCGAGAGGCAGAGGATGGCTTGGGCGCCGACTTGGTCGGCGACTCGGCATGCAGCCAAGGTGAGGGCGTCGGTCGTGACGGTTCCGAAGTCGGAGTCGTGGCCTTGTTCCCGCAGGTCGTTGATGGTCTCGGCCCAGTTGGCGTGATCGAACTCGTCATCGGCCCGGCTCGTGATCTCGGCCATCGTCCGCACCGCGTTGACGGGATCGACGCCGATGGCTGTCTCGCCCGACAGCATCAATGCGCTCGAGCCGTCGAAAACCGCGTTGGCGACGTCGGATGCCTCGGCTCGCGTCGGCGCTGGGGCGTGAATCATGCTCTCGAGCATCTGGGTGGCGGTGATGACGGGACGTCCAAGCGCAACACAGCGTCGAATGATGTGCTTCTGCAAGTGGGGGAGTTCCGACAGTGGGAAGTCGATACCCAGATCGCCTCGAGCAACCATCACGGCCCCCGAAGCGTCGATGATTCCTTCGAGATTCTCGACCGCGGCCCTGGTCTCGATCTTGGCCACGACGAGCGGCCCCCGCGGCGCCGCCTCGACACCCAGACTCCGAACGTCGTGGGCGCTCCGCACGAATGAGATCGCCAGCATGTCAACGCCGGCCTCCAGGAACGCATCGGCGCAGCGGAGATCTTCCTGGGTCGGAGTGGAGATCCGGAGTCGCTCGGAGGGAACCTGGAGCCCTGGTCGGCCCTGAGCCAGTCCACCTCGGACCACCATCGCCGTGAGGTCGTCCAGCGACTTGTCCTGCACGAGGAAAACAATGTTGCCATCGCCGAGGGCCAGCTGATCGCCAACGTCGATGTCTTGGACCAGACCCGCGTAGTCGGCCGAGATGACTTCAGCCGAGCTGGCGGAATCGCCGGAGGTGAAACGGACCATGGCCCCGTCGGCGAGGACGGCGCCTCCTTCCGGGAAGGGGGCGCAGCGCACTTTCGGGCCGGGAAGGTCGGCCAGAATGCCGAGGTTCCGATCCATCTCGGATGCAACAGCACGGATGGTTCGGTACGTCTCGAGGTGCTGGTCGAGGGTGCCGTGGGCCAGCCCGATGCGGGCGACGTCCATGCCGCTCTCGATCAGCGATCGGAGCACGGCCGGCGAACTCGAGGTGGGTCCGATGGTGGCAACGATCTTGGTACGGCGCATGGTGTTCCTTCGTGGAGATGATCTGAATTCGGCGGAGCAGACCGGTCGCCGTTGACCGTCGGAAAGAGTCTGCCGGTCTCGGCCTGCTTCCGCGACCCGAACTGCAGTGCTGGTGTCCTTGTCGGCCGCAACTGCGTACCGTGGAGCAGTGCCGAGCGACCTCGACCTCCCCGACCTCCCACCACCCAGCAGCCGTCGAATCGCGGCCCGGGTCACGAAGGATGCGCTGCGTCACATCCGCAAGCAGCACCCCTGGGTCTACGACGATTCGATCACCTCTCTCAGTCACGCCGGTGGGGCCGGAGATCTGGTCGTCGTGTTCGACGACGAACGCAACTTCGCAGGTATCGGTCTCTTCGATCCCGACTCACCGATCCGGATCAAGATGTTGCACGCAGGCAAGCCGGCGACGATCGACGCAACGTGGTGGTCGGGGCAAGTCGGTGATGCACTCGCCAAACGAGCGTGGCTCATCGAGCGGGCCGACACCACTGGCTACCGCGTGCTCAACGGCGAAAACGACGGGTTCCCCGGTCTCGTCGTCGACCGTTACGCCGAAACGCTGGTTGTGAAGATCTACACCGCAGCCTGGTTCCCACATCTCGGTGGAGTGCTGGACGCACTCGTGGCCAGTATCGGTCCAACCCAGATCGTGGTTCGGCTGGGTCGAAATGTTGCCGCCGGGGAGTGCTACGGACTCTCCGACGGTCTCGTCATCCTCGGCGAGGCCCAAGAGCCGATTGAGTTCTCGGAGAACGGACTCCGACTGCTCGCTCATCCGATGAGTGGGCAGAAAACTGGCTTCTTTCTCGATCAGCGCGACAACAGGAATCGCGTCAGAGAAATCGCCAACGGGGCGCGGGTCCTCGACGTGTTCAGTTGCACCGGCGGGTTTTCGGTGGCGGCCGCCGCCGGTGGGGCCCGGGAAGTCACGAGCATCGACTCGAGTGGGGTGGCCATCGAGATCGCGGCGCAGAACATGGCGTTGAACCAACACATACCTGCCGTGGCCAAGTGCTCATTCGACGGCGTGGTGGGCGATGCCTTCGAAGTGATGGATCGACTTCGGCGGGAACGGAAGCGGTACGGGCTCGTGATCGTCGACCCGCCGTCGTTCGCCCAACGGCAGGTGAACATCAGCGCCGGTCTTCGGGCTTATGGCCGGCTCACTCAATTGGCGGTCGATCTGGTGGAGCCGGGCGGACGGCTCGTCCAGGCCTCGTGCTCGAGCCGGATCACAGCCGACGACTTCCACGATCAGGTCCAACGTTCGGCCCAGGCCGCCGGAGTCCGACTCACCGAGGTCACTCGCACCGACCACGGAATCGATCATCCCGTCACCTTCCCGGAGGGTGCCTACCTGAAAGCCGTCTTCGCCCGGGTCGAGCCACTCGCTCGTGAGCACGGCCGCGAACACGGTAGAGAGCACGACCGAGCGCACGGATCGACCTCGAGACATCGCAACTGAACTCGAGATCGTGTTTCGTCTTGCTTGTGGCGACCTCGCGTCGGCATGATCTGACGTGCCCGCCGACACGGCGGTCCGCTGATGACGAGGAGTCCACATGGCTGACGAAGTACTCACCGAGGTTCGAGGTCGCGTGCTGTTGATCACGCTGAACCGGCCCGACGCCATGAATTCGTTCAACACCGCCCTCTCGGTTGCCCTGCTCGACGCCGTCAAGATGCTCGACGAGACCGACACACTCACCCTCGGTGTGCTGACCGGAGCCGGACGCGGTTTCTCATCGGGAATGGACCTCAAGGCCTTCGCCGTTGAAGGGCCACCCAAGGGATTCTCCGAGTTCATCGAGAACGGTTCCAAGAAGCCCCTGATTGCTGCAGTCGAGGGATTTGCCTTGGCCGGCGGCCTGGAGATCGCCCTCTCGTGTGACCTGATCGTCGGTGCGGAGAATGCGAAGTTCGGCATTCCCGAGGTTGGCGTCGGGCTCTTCGCCGCCGGTGGTGCGCTGTTGCGCTTACCCCAGCGGGTTCCTTATGGCGTGGCCATGGAGATGGCCCTCACGGCCGACCCGCTCACGGCCGAGCAGGCACTGAGCCACCGGCTCATCGACCGCGTATGCGAGAAGGGCGCAGCCGTGGATGCGGCGATGGAACTGGCCGAGCGAATCGCCAGGAATGCCCCGATTGCGGTTGCTGCCTCGAAGCAGACGCTCAAAGGACAGAAAGGGCTCTCGGGCCCCGAGTTCTGGAAGTTCCAGGGTCCGATGATGGCCGAGGTGTTCAGCTCCGAGGATGCCAAGGAAGGCCCGGCAGCGTTCGCTCAGAAACGGTCGCCGAATTGGTCCGGCAAGTGAGACACGAGCGCCACCACGGTTTTCGTGTTTGGCGACGCTCCGTGGCATGATCGAAGCCGTTCGCTGCGCCAAGGTACACAAGATGAGATGGAGCTTTCATGCCCGCAAAACCCTTCAACACCGATGACTTCGATGGTGAACTGAATCAGCTCGCCATGTCGGAAAAGGCTCGGCCGCTCTTCGAAGCGGTCAAGGCGTTCATCCGCGACGAGGTCGAGCCCATGGCGATCGAGTTCCACAAGCTCGACGTCGGCAAAGAAGATGAGTGGACTTACGCCCCAGGCCAGCTCGAGATGCTCGACGTGGTCAAGGACAAGGCGAAGTCGATCGGCCTCTGGAACTTCTTCCTTCCCGACGCGGAAACCGGCGAGGGCCTCTCCAACCTCGACTACGCCTACATCGCCACCGAGCTGGGCAAGGTGCGTCTCGCCTCCGAGTCGCTCAACTGCGCCGCCCCCGACACCGGAAACATGGAGGTGCTCGAGCGGGTCGGCACCCCGGAACAGAAAGAGAAGTGGCTGACGCCGCTGCTCAACGGCGAGATCCGATCGGCGTTCGCCATGACCGAGCCCGGTCACGCAAGCTCCGACGCCAAGAACGTGCAGACTCAGGCCATTCGAGACGGCGACGAGTACGTCATCAACGGCGAGAAGTTCTACATCTCGGGTGCCGGCGATCCTCGCTGCAAGATCATGATCACGATGTGCCGCACCAATCCCGAAGCGGCTCCTCACCTTCAGCAGAGTCAGATTCTGGTGCCGATGGACACGCCCGGGGTCGAGGTGCTCGGCCCGATGCACGTCTTCGGCAAGACCGACGCTCCACACGGGCACATGCACATCCGCTTCACCGATGTGCGAGTGCCGGTCAGCAACATGCTCCTGGGCGAAGGGCGCGGCTTCGAGATCTCCCAGCTTCGACTCGGCCCGGGCCGGATCCACCATTGCATGCGCTCCATCGGTGCGGCCGAGAAGGCGCTGCAGCTCATGGTCGAGCGGGGCCTCGATCGGGACGCCTTCGGCAAGCCGCTCGTGTCACTCGGAGGAAACACCGAGATCATCTCGCGGGCCCGTATCGAGATCGAGTCGATGCGCCTGATGGTGCTCAAGGCGGCGAAGGCAATGGACCTCATGGGCAACGCCGAGGCCCGAGTTTGGGTGAGCGCGGTCAAGGCTCTCGTGCCCGAACGGGTCTGCCAGATCATCGATCAGGCCATCCAGATGCATGGCGCCACCGGTGTGTCGCAGTGGACCCCGCTGGCCGACATGTACACCCAGCAGCGCACCCTTCGTCTGGCCGACGGACCGGACGAGGTGCATCACATGGTGGTCGGTCGAGCCGAAATCGCTCGCTACCACGCCAAGGACAACACGCCGGGCCAGGTGGCAACGACCGCCCGTCGTGCCGCCGAAGCAAGAGCCAAGAACGGGATGGTGTCAACCTCCAGCTCTCGCTCGGGCGACGACGATCATGTCGACGTCGGTCGCAACTGAGATCGCTCTCATCTCCGACAATTGAAATCTGACAACGCGGAACGTCACCGTCTTCCTGCCGATGGGCAGGGGCGGTGGCATTTCAGATTTTGGGCAGAGCCAACGCCGCTGCGATCGCCGCCAGCTGTTCGTTTCGCACCCGGAACCAGGCCCACTTTCCCCGCTGCTCGCGCTGCAGCACCCCCACCTTCACCAGCATCGAGAGGTGGTGGCTGATCGTGGGCTGGGAGCGATCGAGGAGAGCCGGAAAGTCGCAAGTGCACACTTCGCCGGTGGGACTGTTGGCGATGATGCTCACGAGACGCAAGCGGACCGGGTCGGCCAGCGCCTTCAGGCTCGTGGCCAACACCTCGGCCTCCGCTTCGCCGAGTACATCGGTGAGCAGAGGCGGGCAGCAACTCATGGCGGTTTTGGTCACGAGAAACATATTGACACATCTCGATCTATCCGGCAACATATCGACAGCCGTCAAATCGACAGTCATCGAAATGAATTTCGAAAGAAGGAGTTTTCAATGCGTGTCCAACTGGCACTGAATGTGGCAGACCTCGACGAGTCGATTGCGTTCTACTCGAAGATGTTCGATACGAAGCCGGCGAAGATTCGGTCCGGCTATGCCAACTTCGCCATCGACAACCCGCCGCTCAAGCTCGTGTTGTTCGAAGGGGGCGAGCCCGGGTCGCTGAACCATCTCGGCGTCGAAACCGAAACCGCGGCCGAAGTCATGGCGGCCGAGGCTCGGCTCATTGCCACTGGCCTCGAAACCACCGGTGTCGCCGACACCCATTGTTGTTTTGCCGAGAAGACCGAGACATGGGTGGAAGGTCCGCACACGAAGTGGGAGTGGTATGTGAAAACGGGCGATTCCGAGCAACTGGAGAACGTCGTGGTCACCGGCTCCACCGGGTCAGCTTGTGCCCCTGGATCCGGCTGCTGCTGAGAAGCACGTGTCGGTGCCAGCTGTCGGCCCCACCGATCCGGACGAGTTGCTGTCAGGGGTTGAGCAGCAGGGTTGGGCAGCAGGGTTGGGTGGCAGGGTTGGTGGCAGGGTTCAGGAACCCTGCAGGATGGGTTCCAGCAAGTCGAGATAGTCGACGAGGCGGCTTCCCACTTCGAAAGCCATCTCCGGGTCGTCGAGGTCGGGGTCGAGCCACACCTCACTGAGCCGACGCCACGAGCTTCGACCCAGGAACGGTCCGGCCTCGCACTCCTTGCCCAGCTCGCGGTTCCAAACCTTTCTGGCGCCGAGCAGGCGATCGAGGGTCTGCTGGTTGGCCGACTCGTCGGCGAGTTCGGCGTGGAATCCGATCTCCAAGGCCAAGCCGTCGACGTCGTCGACATGCCGGCGAGCCACGACCTGGGCCTCGTAATGGACCTTCGGCGGGTTCGATGGCCCGAACCACACCTTGATGCCCCGTCGGTGGCAGCGCAATTGCAGCTCCCCGAGCCCGGTCGGAGCCATTCCTCGAACCACGTCGGCTACCTCTTCGAACAGATGTGGTTCCATTTGCGCCGATCCTACGCGTTCGGGTCGAAGAGTTCGGAGAACTCTTCACGGAGGGCGGTCTTCTGCACTTTGCCCATGGCATTGCGGGGGAGTGACGCCACGGTGACGTAGTGCTTCGGGTGCTTGAATCGAGCGAGTGCGGCCGAGCAGCGATCGGCGACGTTGGCGAGCACCGCTGGTTCGTCGGCGTCGGCTTGCAGGACGATCACGGCCACGACACCTTCACCGAAGTCGGGGTGGGGGACTCCGATCACGGCCGTCTCGGCCACGCCGTCGGTCTCGTCCAACACCATCTCGATCTCCTTGGGGTAGACGTTGAACCCGCCCGAGATGATCAGATCGCCCGCTCGTCCCGACAGGGTGAGCCGGCCGTCCTCGGCCATGACCCCGATGTCGCCGGTGATGAACCAGCCATCGTCGGTGAATGACTCGGCGGTTTTCTCCTCCAGCTGCCAATAACCGGCGAAGAGGTGTGGGCCGCGGGTTTGCACGATCCCGTCTATGACTCGGAGTTCGACACCGGAGAGGGCGTAGCCAACCGACCCTGCGATGCGGTCGCCGTCGACCGGATTCGAGGTCATGATCCCGACCTCGGTCATGCCGTAGCGCTCGACGATCTGGTGTCCGCTCCGTTCGGTGAACTGTTGATGGACCGGGGCCGTCATCGGAGCGGAACCGGAGGTGAAGAGTCGGATGTTTTCGCAGTCGGTGGCCCCGAAGGACGGCTGGCCCATCAGGCGGACGTAATGCGTCGGCACACCCATCATCACGGTGGCCCGGGGCAATTGGCGCTGCACCTCGGCCCCGTCGAACGATCGGAGAAAGATGACGCTCGACCCGTTCAACATGGCGCAGTGCAGCGCAACGAACAGGCCGTGCACGTGGAAGATCGGCAGGGTGTGCAACAGCACGTCGCCCGGCTCGAAGGCCCAAACCTCGTGAAGGGCGCGGCCGTTGGCCAGCAGGCCCGTGTGGGTGAGCATCGCTCCTTTCGAGCGGCCCGTCGTTCCCGACGTGTAGAGCATGCAGGCCAGATCGTCGCCGGCCCGTTCCGAGATCGATCGCAGTGGTTCGCAACGTTCGGCCAGTTCAGGAAGCGATCCTTCTCCGGCCGTCCCCATGGTGAGCACCGTGGCCGAAGGGGCGGCGGTGGTGTCGGCGCCGGCCGGCCGGCAAACGAAAATCTTCGCTCCGGTGTCTACGGCGAAGTATTCGACCTCGGCCGCGGTGTACGCCGTGTTGATCGGCACGTAGACGAAGCCGCCCCGAAGGCAGCCCAGATACAGGGCGATCGCATCCACCGACTTGTCCACTTGCACGAGCACCCGGTCGCCCGGCTCGACACCGCTGGCCGTGAGGGCGCCGGCCAGGTGCAGCGAGCGTTCGATGACCTGGCCGTAGGTGTGAACCGTCTCACCCGGTGACGCCGCTGGGCCCGAAGGTTCGATCAGGAATGGATCGTCGGCGTTGGTGTTGGCGAGCAGCGCGGCCAGGAGCGATTCGGTCACCGTCATGATGTAGCACCTACGGTGGCGCCATGACAGTTCTCCTGCTCCATCCCGGCCTGATGGGAGCCTCGATCGGGAAATCGCTTCGCATGGCCGGGCCCGACGCTCCGGTGATGTGGGTGTCCGAACTCCGATCGAGCGAGACCCACGCCCGGGCCGAAGCAGCCGACCTCACAGCAGTTCCAAACCTTGCGGCAGGGATCGAAATGGCGTCGGTCGTGATCTCAGTGTGTCCTCCCGCAGCCGCGGTCGAGCAAGCAGCGACGGTGAAGGCGCTCGGCTTCGACGGCATCTATGTCGACATGAATGCCATCGCGCCAGCAACGACCCGAGCGATCGCAGGAGACTTCGATCATTTCGTCGATGGCGGGATCGTGGGGCCACCGGTGAAAAGTGCGGGCACCACCCGGCTCTACTTGTCGGGCGATGGCGCGTCTCAGGTGGGAGCCCTCTTCGATGGATCCTGGTTGGAGGTCCGAGTGGTCGGCGGGGGAGTCGGCGCCGCGTCGGCGCTCAAGATGAGTTTCGCGGCATGGACCAAGGGCACCTCGGCTCTCTTGCTGGCGATTCGAGCCCTCGCCGACGTCGAGGGCGTCACCGAGGCGCTCATGGCCGAGTGGGAAACGTCGATGCCCGAACTCGTCGCTCGCAGCGAGCGCACGCCAGCGGTGGTCGGACCGAAAGCATGGCGCTTCGAGGCGGAAATGGAGGAGATCGCCGACACGTTCGCCGCCGCCGATCTGCCCGACGGTTTTCATCGGGCTGCGGCCGAGATCTATGGCCGGCTCGCCTCGTTGAAGGGTCGTCCCCATGGTGGCGACGAGTCGCCAACCATCGAAGATGTCGTCGCCCTACTGCTCTCGGATCGCTGACAACCTCGGACGTGATCGACGTCGTAGATGCGTCAGATGCGTTCGAGTTCGGCCCCGTCGAACAGCGGCGTCATGCCGTGCTCGGCGACATCGGCCGACATTGCGTCGTCACTTGGTCGCGTGAGGTCTGCCGCAGCTGCTCGCAGTGCCGGCTCCAACAGGCGAGCGTCACTCGATGTGTTCAGGAAGACGCGGGGGTCGCTGAGCACGTACTGCACCGCTCGCCCGATGGCCTCCTCCTCGGTGAGTGGGTGATACCAGCTGAAGCGCCGCTCGGGTGCATCGTCACCCCACCGGCCGCGGGCGATCGACTTGATCGTCTGCATCGCCACGTTCTGCTCCTCGCAGGTGGCCATCAGCGCTTCGACGTCGTGCCGGTAGGCGGGATTCTGGAGCATGAGGTAGTTGAGTGGGAACAACACCGAATCGAACGGGAAGCGCTCGAGGCTCCGTGAGTGCATGCCGGGGATCCGCACACCATGACCGGTGACGCCGATGAAACGAACCAGTCCCTCGTCCCTCGCCTGGGCCAACGCCTCGACGGCGCCGCCAGGTCCGTGGGCGACCTCCCACTCATCGGGTTCGACGAGGTTGTGCAGCTGGATCAGGTCGACCTGATCGACTCCGAGACGCTCGAGCGACTTCTCGAGTTCGGCCCGCGCATCGCTACCCTTTCGCTCTCCGGTTTTCGTGGCGAGAAAGACTTCGCTGCGATGGTCGCTGAGCCACGGAGCCAGCAGAAGCTCGGACTCGCCGTACGACGCCGCCGTGTCGATGTGATTGACGCCCCACGTCGAGATCAATTCGAGGGTGGCGTCGGCGCGATCCTGGCTCATGGCGCCGAGGGCGGCCGCCCCGAACAGAACGCGGGTCGACTCGTGGCCGGTGCGGCCGAACGGAGCGGTTGGTAGCGGTTGGGTGTCGGTCATGTGTTGCTCCTGCGGTTGGGCCGGGTGTCATCATGGATCGCCGGTGGCCCGGACGTCGAGTCACGCACGGCGGATAGCGAGCCGTGCTAGACCACGGTGATGTCGAAAGTGATGCTCATCACCGGTGGAAGTCGAGGCATCGGGGCCGCCACGGCGGTCCACGCCGCAAACAATGGCTACGACGTCTGCGTGAACTACACCCGGGATGCGGCCGCTGCCGCCGACGTCGTGGCCGAGTGCCGCAGCGCCGGTGCCTCCGCAATGTCGGTACAAGCCGACGTTCGAGACGAGCAACAGGTGATCGAACTCTTCGAAGAGAGCGAAGCCGAACTCGGACCGCTCACCTGCTTGGTCAACAACGCCGGCATTCTCCACACTCAGGCGAGGCTCGATGAGTTCACGCTCGAGCGGTTGCGAGAGGTCGTCGACGTCAACATCATCGGAGCGTTCCTGGTGGCCCGAGAAGCTGTTCGCCGGATGTCGACCAAATACGGGGGCGAGGGTGGCACGATCGTGAATGTGTCCTCGGCGGCCTCCTATCTCGGCAGTCCGAACGAGTTCATCGATTACGCCGCCACCAAGGGAGCCATCGACACGATGACGATCGGGCTGGCCAAGGAAGTGGCGGCCGAGGGTATTCGGGTCAACGCCGTGCGGCCCGGTCTGATCGACACCGAGATCCACGCCAGCTCGGGGGAAGCGGGCCGCGTGGCTCGTCTGGCGGTCAACGTGCCGATGTTGCGAGGAGGGTTGGCCGACGAGGTGGCCTCGGTCATCCTGTTCTTGGCCTCCGACGCCTCGTCGTACGTGAGCGGAAGCCTGGTGAACGTCTCCGGCGGCCGCTGATCAGGCTGGTCGGCCGAACAGAGTCTGCTGCCGGTCGGCGGGTGACGCGGCTTGCATTCAGAACTCGTCGAGCCAGACGGGAGCCCGATCGAGGATGAACTCGCTCACCTCGTGGCAGCGATCGAAGGCGTCGCACAGATTTTCGCGATGCATGAACAGATCGCCGAGTTCCAACTCGATCTTGGCCGTGATCGTGAGTGTGCGTTCGGGGGCGTCGGTGACGGCCATCGTGGAGTCGATCGCCGAGACTTCGAGGGGGAGGTCGGGGCCGCCCAGTCCGGCGAGTTCGGTGGCCAGCACGAGGAGATCAGGGCCTTTTGGCAGCGGCGGCATCGCCCAGCTGAACACGAGAGGGAAGGTGAATCCTGTTGGTGGCTCGGCTTCCTCATCGAGCTCGAGCATCTGGTCTTCGAAGGTGAGCAGGGTTCTGGGGTCGACCTCGATGGCCAAATGGAGATCGAGCGGACCGCCACAGGCCCGTTCGGGATGGAGGTCGACTTCCCAGGCCTGGCGCATCGAGTAGGTCTCGACGAAGTGTCGTTCGTCGTGGACGTGGAACCCGTGGTCGGTGGCATGGTCTTTCAGATCGGCCACGAAGCCCGGTATGTCGATGATCGCCATAGAGATCCCGAATGTATCGGATCTGCCGCATGGTCGACCGGGCGATCGCCGGGCAGCAGTACGGTCGGTTGTCATGGACGGTCCCGACCTCATCGAACTGTTCGACGAACTCACTTCGGACCTGATGGACGCCCTCGCGGAACTCGAGGATTGGGGTCTGAGCGGGATGCGAGCCGGGCAGTACAACCACGACCTCGTCGCCGACGAAGTGCTGCTCCAGCCGCTGCTCGACGCCGGCTTCAACGTGCTCACCGAAGAGTCCGGATTTGTCGAAGGGCACGAAACGGCGGAACTCACGATCGTGGTCGACCCGGTCGATGGAAGCACGAATGCTTCTCACGGTCTGCCCTGGTTCGCAACCAGCTTGTGTGCCGTCGACGCCGACGGACCACTGGCGGCGTCGGTCACCAATCTCGCCACCGGTGAACGGTTCGAAGCCATCCGGGGGGAGGGCATCCAAGTCGAGCAGGACGGGGCGGCGCCATCGCTTGTCGCCGACCTCAGCGATGCGTTGATCGCCTTTTCGGGGCTCCCTCCGTCGCACGGTGGGTGGCGCCAATTCCGCGCTCAGGGTGCGGCCGCCCTCGACCTCTGCGCCGTCGCAACCGGAGTGTTCGACGGTTTCGTCGATGTCGACAGCGCCCATGGCGTGTGGGACTACCTCGGTGCGTACCTGATCTGTCTCGAGGCGGGAGCTGTGATGTCCGACGGTGCCCGCCGTGAGCTTGTCACGCTCGATCCGGCTGCTCGGCTGGCCCCGATCGCGGCCGCCACTCCGGAGCTGCTCGAGGAACTCCTCGTGATGTGGGCCCGCTGGAATGTGGGCCGAGTCGATCAGCCTCGCTGATCAGCTGCCCTCAACGCAGTTCAGGGCGAGCGATGCGGCCCACGACTTGCCGGTCCCTTGGGACTTCCGCTCGAAGAGTTCGACGGTGGCCGCCACCTGCTGACCAGCGGAGGTCCAATCGATGACGTCGACCGTGCTGAGCCAGCGACTTCCCTCGGGCACAGCGGCGCCTTCCTCGGCAACCCCGAAGGTGATTTCGACGACGCTGGGCGACGCCGACACTCGGTAGGCCTCGCCGTCCATCGATCCGGCCCCGGAAGCGACGAAGCGTTCGTTGCCCACGAAACAGGTTTCGGGGGTGAAGGGATAGTCGACTCCGTCGAGGGCGATGAGGCCCGTGGATGGATTCTTGACCGTGCCGATCGATGCATTCGCCGTTGGATCCGAGGTTGCCATCGAGCACGCGCCAATGGCAAGCACCGCAATGACGACACAGGAAAGAAAGCGCACCAGGGTTGGTGCTGCGGAAAACACGAGGGGATGGCTCCAGATCGGCGGAGCCAGAAGTGTAGAAAATGCGCTGCGAAGGCGGGTTGCTGTTAGGTGACAGAGCCGTGACGGGTTTGCGACCAATATGACGGCGCTAGTATCCGCAACTGCTCATCTCGATGAGCTCGAGGGCGTTTAGCTCAGTTGGCTAGAGCGTCGCGTTTACACCGCGCAGGTCGGGGGTTCGAGTCCCTCAACGCCCACGTATTCGCCTTCGGCGAAACCCGAGTTGCTCGCTGGCGCTCACAACGTCGCCGCGGTAGCCGCTGTTGGGGTGCGCAAGCTGTCCCCGAAGGCCCACGTCGTTCGCTTCGCTCACTTACCGAGTTGCTCGCTGGCGCTCACAACGTCGCCGCGACAGCCGCTGTTGGGGGTGCGCAAGCTGTCCCCGAAGGCCCACACCTCATTTCTCAGGTTTCGGCGTGTCTGGGATTGTGTTTTCCCTGGTCAGCAGTGCTCTCGGAGCGGGGTTTTGAGATGTCCCGGAGCATGAGGGTGAGGGACTCGAACCCCTGT
>JBBKXQ010000034.1:0-3157 GCA_037969565.1 Acidimicrobiales bacterium
CCTGATTTCTACTTGTCGTGGCTCGGAGACGATCAGTTGCCCGTCTTCTCGCAATATGTGTTCGAGGACGGGGAGACTGCCAGCGATTGGAAGCAGGCCCGGGAACGCAAGCTCCTCTACATGGTCGAAGCGTGTGAGCTCGAGCCGGGCTCGCGCCTGCTCGAGATCGGCGGTGGCTGGGGCGGGCCACTGCGCTTCATGACGCAGCGAGGGATTCACGTCACGCGCATCACCCTGGAGCAGAACTCAGTCGACACGCTCCAACGGGTGATCAAGGAAGAGGGCGCCGAGGACCGCTGCCATGCCTTGATGGCTGATTTCTACACCTATGAGGACGAACCCTTCGACGCGATCATCAATTGCGGGATCACCGAGCATCTCCTCGACTACGGAGCGTTGATGGACCAGTACTGCTCGCTCGTGAAGCCCGGCGGGGTGATCTACAGCGACTTCTCTGCAAAGCCCGATCCCGCTCACCGGATCTCCTCGGTGACGCGCAAGTACATCTATCCAGCGAGCGACCTGGTCGACCTGCCCCGGCTCCTGCACGAGCAGGGCCAGCGATCCGATTCGCTCGAGCTCGAGCGAATTCACAACGACCGAGACAGCTACGCCAAGACCTCGCGATCCTGGGCAATAGCCCTCGAGCAACGCGAGGACGAACTCGTTGCAGAGTTCGGGGAATACCCCTACCGGATGTTCCGCTACTTCCACTGGGCATGCACGATCGGCTTCGAACAAAACATCATCACTGCCTACCGCGCCGTCATACGGCGGCGAGCCAAGGCCTGACGCAACCGATCCGTTCGGCGTTACGCGACCGACACGGCCGGCGCTGTCACTCTAAAGTCGATGCGAAACGCAGGATCCACGATCGGAAGTCCATGACACGAACGCCCCGACCATTCTCCTTGCCACGTACAACGGCGCGAAACCTTTCAGCCGTCGCCGCCACGTTCGCCCTCGCGGTCACGCTGTTGGCGTCGCCTGCCGGTGCACAGGGAACACCCGAACCCCCACTCGAGCGAGGTGACGCCGGCGATTCAATCGAGTCACTACAAACCCTGCTCAACGACTATCTGGCTCTGAGCAGCTCGGATGCTTCTTTGATACGCGAGGACGGGATCTTCGGACGCGACACCGAGGCAGCAGTCGAGGCGTTCGAGACTGCGACGGGCCTGCCAGTCGACGGAATCGTTACTCGTAGTGACCGACAGCAGCTCATTGCCATCGTCGAGTCCCTGGAGGAGTCAACCGCATCTTCGACCGTGCGCCAGGGAGACACTGGTGCGACGGTCGAGAGCTGGCAGATTTCCCTCAACGACCTCTACCGACTGTCGAATTCCTCTTCCGCCCTGATCGTCGAGGATGGCGTGTTCGGTTCGGACACGACCCTCGCCACCAGAAACTTCGAAAAGTTGGCAGACCTCCAGGTCGACGGCGTCGTCGAGCCCGAGGATCGGTCAGCCATGCGAGAAACCCTCGACGACTTGCGAGGCAGTGGCGACATGCCACCACTGGTGACCGGCGACAGCGGCAAGGTCGTCGAAAACGCCCAGGACCTCCTCAACGACTACCTGGCTCTGTCCGCCAGCTCCTCGCCGCTGATACGCGAGGACGGGATCTTCGGTCCAAGCACAACTGCGGCCGCCGTCGAATTCGAGACCGCCACCGGACGCACCGTCGATGGCGTGTTGACACGGGCCGAGCTCGTCGCGCTCCGTCGTGCCGTCGAAGCCCTCGAATCCTCGCTGCCGGAGTCGGTGGTGCAGCAAGGCTCGACCGGTCGACTGGTCGAGGTCTGGCAGATTGCCCTCAACGACTGGATCTTCTACTCCAAGGCCGGGCCCGGCCTGATCACCGAGGACGGAGTCTTCGGCGCAAACAGCACTGCAGCAACTCGGGCCTTCGAGACGTCGGCCGGACTTCAAGTCGATGGGATCGTCGAGCCGATCGACCGAGCAACGATGCGATCGACCCTCGAAGATCTTCGGAATCAGCCCCCGGCGGCCGGGACGATGGCCGCAGCCGAAACGCTCGGCCAGTTCATCACCGCCACCGACTACAAGCCCGACCTCCATGGCCCCATCCTGCGGCTCTACCCCGCGTTCTTCGATCGTCAGGCCGACGTGGAGGGAGCCCAATACTGGGTGATCGACGTTCACCTCCGTGAGCAACAGACCGTAAAGCAGATCACGCAATTCTTCGCCAGCCCGGCACAACCCGAGTTCGTGAAGTTCTACAGCGACATCGCTCCCGGTGACCACCGGGCCTACCTGACCCGGGTCTACCAGAACATGCTGACACGAACACCCGACCAAGCGGGCCTCGAATACTGGTTGGGCAAAATGAACGAAGGGACACTTGACCGAGGAGGCGTGGTCAGGTTCGTCGCCCTGAACCCAGAGTTCGTCGCTCTTTACCCCTACGGGTCATGACCATCTCCCGAGTGGTCGGTCGGCAAACACGTTGCGGCTGAGTCCGATGAAGAATGCCGCCGTTTCCTCGGATTTTCACCATGGCGGTGCCTTCGACTCGAGTTGTCGGATCAGGTCAAGCAGTCGGCGAGGCTCGCCAACGGCACCAACGAGGGTGAGCGTTCGTTGATGCTGCTCGAGTTCTGCCCGGGCCGCGACGAAGGCCCCGTAGCCGCCACAGCTCAAAAACGTCAGATCCGCCAAGTCCACCACGACGGCTTCGGCAAGCCCTTCGATACACCGGCGTGTCACCAACGCGCTGCTCGCGAGGCCGAGATCGCCTGTGATCTTCACCAAGTTGGCATCGTTGCGATGGGTGGCAGAAACGCTCACGGCCAACGTCGAGCCTCCTGGCGGGTTCAACACGCAGCCAAGGGTCCGGAGCGACGCTACGAGGGGAAAACCCTCGGCCCTCACCCTACGCCCCACCGGACAGAATGCAAGGGCCCCTCGAATGAACCGCGGGTGTTGGTCAGGCGTTCGCGGCTCCATGGGCGCCCGCTGGCAACGACGTCGTTGCATGGGCGAGCCGACCACGGCAGGCTTCGCTTCCCATCAGGTCAGGGTCTACGAGATAGTTGTTGGGCGAGGGCGATATCTCCGTCGCTGAGTGTTCCGGTGTCGGATCGAAAGAGGTTGAGCGCTCCGATCGTGTTGCCACGAAGTCTCAAGGGGATCGC
>JBBKXQ010000035.1:0-8075 GCA_037969565.1 Acidimicrobiales bacterium
GCCGATTCGAATATCGGATAGAAGTTGATCGGCTGTTCCAGCCCGCGTGACGCCTCGAATTCGGTGGACATGGTCACGTTGGACTGAAACCGCTCGTCGGGTTCGACGTCCACCTGTTCGGTGAGGTTTCGCGGCATTCCGGCTGCTCGCTGGCGACGGCGGCTCCAGATCGTTTCCGCCCCGGCGATGACGACGACATCGAACTCGCCGGCCTGGATGCGCGAGGCCAACGCATTGACGTAGGACTGGGGAGTGTTGCCGCCGTCATAGGACAGCATCGACTTGGCGTTCTCGGCCCCGACGCCGTCGGCCACGAGTCGACCAGGATCGGAGTAGCGCCACGCACCATTCACCACCGCCACCAGATCGAGATCGGTGAGAATGCTCGGAGCGCCGGCGTCGATCGCCGCCTGCTCGACGACGGCCTTCATCAAGGCCACGGCTTCGACGGCCTCGGCCAGATCGTCGGGTCGTTGTGTTTGTTGTGCCACCCCGATGATCACGGGTGTACGGGGATCGATGGCGTTCGACATGGGAAGTGCTTAGCCAACGACGATCCCCAGGACAAACTTCGTGACGGAAACTCCTACGGAAACGAGATCACGACCGAGATCACGCACGGCGAGAAATTGACGGCGGATCTCTCGGAGTGTGGTCGTGTGGTCGCTATCGGTACAAAAAATCCTCTCAGAGATGACACAACCACCGAGCGTGTGCACTACCGTCGCCACGCAACGGGTGGGGTTGGTGCCGAGAGGATTCTCGTGGCCAGCTCTTTTGCGTCATCCCAAAACGTCAGTCCGGGTCTCCTGCCCGTGGGCTTCTTCCGCCGCCTGGCGACGCTGCTCCTGGCCTCCACACTGGTGCTCATCCTCGCCGGCACGGCCCTGGCATCGATCGATGCCACGCGCCCATCGTTCTCTTCGCTTCAGATCGGCTCGGCCGATCCGACGGCCCCTGGTTCGGAACGGTCGTGGATCCCGAGCGACCTGCCCGACATTGCGTTGGTCGTCACCGGAGCAAACCTGGCGGACATCGACCGGGCCGTGGTCCCGGCACTCGCTTCACTACCCGAAATCACCTCGATCGTCACCGAGACCATGGACAACGGTCGGGTCTCGGTCTTGGTGGCGCTCGCCGACAATGCATCGGACCTGACCGTCGACAGCATCGCCACGACAGTCGAAGGAGCCCTGCCCGGTATTCAAGTGTCGACCGGGGGTCGAGCCGTTGTCGACCGGGACATCGTTGAGCGGGTTCACAACGGCCTGCTGATTGCCGTGGCGCCGGTGATCGTTCTTCTGGCCCTTCTCGTTGCGGCGGCCCTCGGTGTTCGACTCGGCTTGGCTGCCGCAGCGGTCGTTGCCCTGTCCTCCGCTCTCGGGGGCGTCATGGGAGCCAGGGCGGCCGGAACTCTCGACGGCACGCTGGCGACGACCGCCATTCCTGCGGTGCTCGCGGCCCTTCTCGTCTCCGTGGTGCTCACATTTCGGCTGCTCGATTGGTTCAAACAGCCACGGGGCACAGACCACGCCGAAACCATCCGCCGTTCGATCAAACATCTCCTGCCCGAAGTCGGTCTGTTGTTCGGCGGTCTCGCGGTTGTTGTGGCCGTGATGGAGTTCACCTCCGGCGGCCGTTCGGCGGCGACCGTCGTCGCTGTCGGTGCGATCACCGCCACCGTGGTCACGCTCGGGGCGCTCCCCGCAATCATGGTTGCGCTGGCACCCGTGCCCGGGGCCGATCGTTTTCGGCTCATGCGGCTGCCCACCCCGGACGGTCGAGACTTCCCCGTTCCGGTTCTTGCCGTGTTTGCCTGCATGCTCCTCGGCCTTGGCGTGGTTGCGCTCCGGTCCCCGAGCGATGCTTTGCTCGATGGCAGCGCACTCCCATCGGCGGAAGCGTCCCGGCGAGTGTCGGAACAGCTCGTGCAGTCCGGCGGAGATCCGACGGATGCTGTTGTCGCCACGATCGATGCTTCCACCAGTCCGCTTCAGCTCAATCAGTGGGCGATCACCGTCTCGGCCATCAGCACCGTTGGTTGGGTCGAAACCTCGACCGGACGCTACGAGAGTGGTGTTCGGGTCCAGAAGTCGACGGTGCCGGCTCGATTTGCCACCGACGACGCCTTCTTCGCCATCGTCGCTCCGACGGTCGAAGGACGATCCTCTGCGGCGCAGGATCTCGTTCGCACGATCGGCCGGATTCCGGGTCTTCCCACCGATGCGTCGTTGGCCGGCATCGCCGTCGAAGCCGCTGATGTGGCCAACAGTGGGGCCGGCGGCCTCTGGCTCCTCGTCGCGCTGCTCGCACTCGCGGGCGGAGTCACGGCGTACGTCCTGCTGCGAGATCTGTTCCTCGCCGCGGTGACGGTCGGCCTTCGGCTACTCGGCACGGGTGCCTCGATCGGTGTGTTCTACATCGCGGCCGATTCGGTCGCTGGCACCGAGCTCCAGGTGCTGGCGCTGATCGTCAACATCGGCGTCGGATTGTTCGAGATCGGCTTTCTGCGGCGTATCGCCATCGGGAAGGCGCTCGCCGGATCCCCGATGGTTCTGGTCGGCGATGCCCTTCGTCATGAGGGACGGGCCGCCATGTTCGGCATGGGCATCACGGCACTCGTCGGTCTCGGATTCTTGGTCAGCGACATCGAAGTGGCGCGTCGCCTCGGTATCGCGGTGGCGGCCGGTGTGGTCATCGAGCTGTTGATCGGCACCTGGCTACTGCGACCAGTGGTGTTGGGGGAGCGGGCTGCCGGAGTCAACATCGAACGAACCACGAGTCGGCGAGGGTTGCGAGCCCAAGCACTGGCCATTCGAGGTGGCAGCCGACCCGTCGAGTTGGAGATCGACCCGGAGTGGCGTCGTATCGTGTCGGGGCTTCTTCGCTCCGAGTTCGATTGCCAGGCCTTCCCGGAGACAGCCGATCTCGAAACGATCTTCGTCGAGGAGACACCACTGTTCCAAGAGGTCGCCGATCACAATTACCGCCTCCTCGGCACCGGACTCCGAGTCGCCGGTGAGCCCCCGATCGTGAAGGCGCTCACGGTCGTCAACACCAGTTCGCCGGTGACCTTGTCGGTCACGGTCGAGCATCCTCTTCGTTATCTGGTCGATCCGAACGGGCGCCAGATCGGACAACGACCGCCGCAGATTCGGGACGGAATGCTTTGGCTCGTGCAGGACCCGTCCGGCCGCTACCGGATCGCGGAGGCCGTCGATCTCGGCGACTCGACCCGGGTCGACCTCACATCTCCCATGCACGACCGTCCGCCCGTCGACATCGCCGGCCGAATTCGGCTCAACGCCTGAGCTGCGGGTGAGCGTCGAGCGACGGGGTGTGGTTGTCGTGGTTTGTGGGTTGGATGCGGGTGAGCGTCGAGCGACGGGGTGTGGTTGTCGTGGTTTGTGGGTTGGATGCGGGTGAGCGTCGAGCGACAGCGAGACAAAATGTGACTGTTACGCTCCGATTGTCGCGGTGACCTTCGCCGCCGGCCTTCAGGGGGTACGTAATGGAGATCGCTGACTCGGTGCTCGACCTCATCGGCAACACGCCGATGGTTCGGCTTCGGCAGGTCACCAAAGGCATCGAGTGTCCGGTCGTGGTGAAGTACGAGGTGTACAACCCGGGTGGATCCTCGAAGGACCGGCCCGCCCTCACCATGATCCTGGATGCCGAGCGCGACGGGCTTCTCGAGCCGGGCGGCACCATCATCGAACCAACCTCGGGCAACACCGGGGTCGGTCTCGCCATCGTGGCTGCACAGCGTGGGTACAAGACGAAATTCGTTGTGACCGACAAGGTCGGTAAGGAAAAGGTCGACCTCCTCCGCGCCTATGGCGCCGAGGTGGTGGTCTGCCCGGTTGCGGTGGCGCCCGAAGATCCCGCCTCCTACTACTCCACTGCGGCGAGATTGGTGAAGGAAACCCCCGGGGCGTTCCGCCCCAATCAGTACGCCAACCCGGCCAATCCACGAGCTCACTACGAAACGACAGGCCCCGAGATCTGGCGTCAGACTGACGGCAAGATCACGCATTTCGTGGCCGGAGCGGGCACGGGAGGCACGATCAGCGGCGTCGGGCGGTACCTGAAGGAACAGAATCCGAACGTGCAGATCATCGCCGCCGATCCGGATCAGTCCGTCTACAGCGGCGGTTCGGGGCGCCCGTATCTGGTGGAAGGCGTTGGTGAAGACTTCTGGCCGACCACCTACGACCCATCGGTGGTCGATCGGTTGATCCCGGTCAGTGATCAGGAGAGTTTCCTCACCGCTCGCCGGGTCAGCGAACAAGAAGGGCTTCTCATCGGAGGGTCATGCGGAACGGCGGTGTACGCAGCCCTCGTTGTTGCCCGCGAACTCACCGCCGACGACCTCGTGGTCGTTCTCACCCCCGACTCCGGCCGTGGCTACTTGTCGACGGTTTTCGATGATGCATGGATGGCGGGGTTCGGTTTCACGACTGCCCCGGGCACCACGGTCAGCGACATACTCGATGCCAAGGAAGGCGATATTCCTCCCTTGCTCTACGCTCGGCCCACCGATTCGGTGCGCGATGCCGTGGTGATGATGCACGAACACGACGTCTCGCAGTTGCTCGTTGCGAAGAACGAGATGCCGCTCGCAGCGGCTGAGGTGATGGGCTCGATCGACGAGCTCCGGATCATGGAGTCGGTGTTCGGCGATCAGAATGTCTTGGATCGGTCGGTCGAGGAAGTGATGAGTGCTCGCCTCCCCACGATCGGAATCGGTCAACCGGTCGAGCGGGCCGTCCATCTGCTCGACCTCGCGCCGGCGCTGGTCGTGCTCGATGGCGGTCGGCCGCGCACCGTGATCGCCCGGGCCGACGTGCTCGGATTCCTCTCGTTGAGTACCACCACCGTCTGACCGCTGCGGCCCCGTCGCTCGAACACGAGAACCGAAGAAATCGCAACGATGCAGGAGTCGTCAATGTCTGATCATCAGTCCTATGGGTTCAGTACCCGGGCCATCCACGTCGGTCAGGATCCCGAGCCGATCACCGGTGCCGTCACGGTGCCGGTGTTCCAGACGTCCACGTTCGCCCAAGACGCGGTCGGGAAACACAAGGGCTACGAGTATGCCCGCACCGGCAACCCCACACGGACGGCGCTCGAGCGAGCATTCGCGTCCCTGGAAGGGGCATCGTTCGGAATCGACTTCGCTTCCGGCCTGGCGGCGGAAGACGCGATCCTGCGGGTCCTGCGCCCGGGCGATCACATCGTCATGGGCAACGACGCGTATGGCGGAACGTTCCGTCTGATCTCGAAGGTGTTCGCACCGATGGGCATCACCTGGTCGGCCCACGATCTCACGAATCCCGAGTCGCTCGGGGCGGCTTGGCCCGAGAACACCAAGATCGTTTGGGCCGAGACACCGACCAATCCTCTACTCACCGTGATCGACATCGCTGCGGTGGCTGCGGTGGCTCACGAGCATGACGCCCTCCTCGTGTGCGACAACACGTTTGCCACTCCGTATCTGCAACAGCCGCTCGCTCATGGCGCCGACCTCGTCGTGCACTCCACCACCAAGTACCTCGGTGGCCACTCCGACACCGTCGGCGGCTTCATTGCAACCAACAACGGCGACCTCGATGAGCACCTTCGCTACATCCAGAATGCCGTGGGTGCGGTTCGGGGCCCGTGGGATGTGTACCTCACCCTGCGTGGAGCCAAGACCCTCGCCTTGCGAATGGATCGGCACAACGAGAATGCGGCCGCCGTCGTCGAGATGCTCCAGGCTCACGACGCCGTCTCCACCGTTCTCTATCCGGGCCTCGCCGGCCACCCTGGCCACGAGGCCGCCGCCCGTCAGATGAGCGGGTTCGGCGGCATGGTCAGCTTCCGGGCCGCCGGCGGGAGGGACGCCGCGATCAAGATCATCGAATCCACGAAGCTCTTCACGCTCGCCGAGTCGCTCGGCGCGGTCGAATCGCTGATCGAACATCCCGGGGTGATGACGCACGCATCGGCCGAGGGTTCACCACTCGAGGTGCCCGACGATCTCGTTCGGCTCTCGGTCGGTATCGAGGACATCGCCGACATTCTCGCTGACCTCGAGCAGGCCCTCGGTCCAGTCTCCTGAGCGATGACACGGCCATGACACCGATTTGTGTGGCGCCCAGCACCGGTCGACACGAGAGTCTCGAGGCTGCCGTTGTGGCCGGTGGGGGCACGATCGCTTCGATCGAGGATGCGGAAGCGCTGATATGGGCAGACCCGCAGGCTCCCCATCTGTTACCCGAGACGCTGGCCGCCGGTGATCGCGTTCGCTGGGTGGCGCTGCCCTACGCCGGCATCGAGCCCTATGTCCACTACCTCGACACGTCCCACACCTGGACCTGCGCCAAAGGGGTTTACGCCACGCCGGTCGCCGAACACGTGCTGGCGTCCGCGCTGGCCGGCTTACGGCAAATCCACACGTTTGCCCGATCGTCGACCTGGTCTGCTCCGATCGGTCGAAATCTCTACGGGGGAAAGGTCGTGGTTTTCGGCGGTGGCGGCATCACATCGGAGTTCCTGCGATTGCTGAAGCCGTTCCAGTGTCAGGTCACCGTCATCCGTCGCTCCGACCGCCCGTTCCCCGGAGCCGACCGAACGGTCGAACTCGATCGTCGGCTCGAGGTTCTGGCCGAGGCCGACCTCGTCGTGCTGGCTCTCGCCCTCACGGACGAGACGGCGCGAGTGATCGGCCGTGCTGAGTTGGAGGCGATGCCCGGCCATGCGTGGTTGGTGAATGTCGCTCGTGGCGGGCACATCCACACCGAAGCGCTCGTCGCTGCGCTGGCTGCCGGTTCGATCGGTGGAGCGGTGCTCGACGTGACTGACCCGGAACCTCTTCCCGATGGCCACCCGCTCTGGATCGAGCCCCGGGCGATCATCACACCACACGTCGGGAACACCCCCGACATGGGGGTTCCGCTGCTGGCCGAACACATCTCGAACAATGTTCGTCGCTTCATCGCCGGGGAAGAGCTTGCAGGGTTGGTCGATGTTCACGCCGGATATTGAGCTGCTGGCCAGGAGCGCTGACCCTGCCGTCGAGATGTACGACGTCGTGAGTTGTCGACAATCGCAGCCCCGATCGTGAAGGACTTCATGATCACATTTGCAAGAGTGACGTTCGTCTCAGTACTCTTCGCACCCGTTGGGTCCCAAGGCCCACGAACGCGCACGGTACGAGTCCGACAAGCCAGGGGAGAGCATGACCGCAGTTGCCGAACGACCGGCGTCATCCAGTGCTGGAACGGGATACGAAACCGTTGCGTCACAAGCCCGAGATTGGGCGGCCAAAACCCCCAAGGAAATCGCCATGCGAGCGAAGGCGTTCGGGATTTGGAAGGAGTTCACGTGGGATGAAACCTGGGATCTCGTGATGCAGGCGGCCCATGGCTTGCTCGCGCTGGACGTCAACGTCGGCGACCGCGTGAGTATTCACTCCGAAGACCGGCCCGAGTGGGTCATCATGGACCTCGCCGCAGTGGCTGTTCGGGGAATCACCGTGGGGATGTACCCCACCAACCCATCGGCCGAGGTCGTTTACACCCTCAATGACTGCGGCGCTCGGGTCCACCTCGTCGAAGACCAGGAACAAGCCGACAAGGTCATCGATCTCCCCGACTCACAATTCCCCACCGTCGAGCGAATCATCTACATCGAACCACGGGGCATCCGCCGCAGCGAAGACCAACGCTTGCTGTTCTGGGACGATTTCCTCGCGATGGGCCAAGAGCATCGCAAGGCCAACCCGAGCGCCGTCACGGATCGAATGGCGGCAGCCGAAGCCGACGACGTCATGACGCTCGTCTACACATCGGGCACTACCGGGCCACCGAAGGGGGCGATGCTCACCAACGCAAACGCCATGTTCGGTCTGAACATCATCATCAACACGCCCGAGCGGATGCCCGGCGGCAAGCTGCCATCGCCGAAAGACTCCGTTCTCACTTATCTGCCGCTGTGCCACATCGCCGAGCGGATCTTTTCCACCTGGCACATGACCGCTCGGGGCGTCACCCTGAACTTCGCCGAGTCGGTCGGATCGGTCAACCAGAATC
>JBBKXQ010000036.1:0-15806 GCA_037969565.1 Acidimicrobiales bacterium
GGCGCGATGTCAGCGGGTTCGGGGCGGGCGGGGAATCAGTACCGGCGTGCTCTCGACGTAGGCCAGGTACGACTCATCGTCGCCCCACCGCTTCTTGCCTCGTCTCTCGAGCATCGGCACTCCGCTCACTCTGGTGAGGAGTAGGAACACGAAGACGGGTGAGATCAGGGTGGCCCAGCGCCATCCCGACAGGACGGGGAGTGCGATGATCGCGATGCCGACCCAGAGAGTGATCTCACCGAAGTAGTTCGGGTGCCGTGACCAGGCCCAGAGCCCACTGTGGATGAAGCGACCATCATTGACGGTGTCGCGTCTGAACTCGGACTTCTGCCGGTCGGCGATGACCTCGATCACAAAGCCGGTCGTCCACACGACTACTCCAACGACGACGAACGCATCAATCGGGCGCCGATCAGCTCCGGTGATGATCGCGAGAGTGCAGGCGAGGGTGAGGTACACCCAGAGTCCCTGCATCGTCCAGGTCATCAGGAAGCGAAGTGGGTCGACCTTGATTCGATCGAAGCGTCCGTCTCGTCCGTCCCGTTTCACCCGCCGAAAGAGGAAGCTCCCGAGCCGAGCCGCCCAGACAAGGACGAGGACGGACACGATCACTGCTCGGGTGTCGATCTCATCACTGAGGACCAATGCGGTGATGGTCACGATGACGTACGTGATGCTGCCGGTCAGGTCGTAGTAGTGCTCGGTCTTCGCCCGAGCGGAAGGGACGTACACGAGCCAGTTGACGGCGAAGCTCACCAGTCCGCAAAGGGCGAAGACGGCGAGACCACCGACGGTCGAGCTGCCGTCGCTTCCGGCGAGTGCGACAAGGACACTGATGGCAAGGCTGGCCCCGATTCCCAAGATCGAGGTTCGGTTGGAGTCACTCATTCCGAATCACCAGTCCAGTTCGTGGCGATGTGGTGGATCGGCGCCCGGTCGAGAGCAGGTGATGCCCGCCGCGTTGACGGCTCGTGATCCGACCCGTTGCCACTCGTTCGAGTTCACGGCGTCGAGCCGAGTCGGAGTCTCGACTCCCAGTTCGAGAATCGACGTGAGCACGGTTGCAACAATGGTGTCGCCGGCCCCGACCGTGTCCACCACGACGATCGGTGGAGCTGCCACCTTGGTTTCGTCTGCCTTCGTGTAGATCGTGAGCCCGTCGGCACCCCGGGTGAGGATCACGACGCTCACCCCCGAATCGATCAGGGCGAGAGCGGATTCCCCCGGAGACCGGTCGGGCCAGATCCAGGTGAGGTCTTCGTCGGAGCCCTTGTAGATGTTGGTGTGGGGGAGCCAACGATCATGGAAGTGGTGCCATTGCGCTCGATCGCGGATGATTTGTGGCCTGATGTTCGGATCGAGCGACACGATTCCGTCGTGCGATTCGACCAGCGTCGCCAGCGTCTCCGCCGTTGTGCCCCGGAAGAGACCAAGAGTTCCGCCATGGAGAACATGCGGTCCGGCACCGAGCGAGTCGAGCGCGGGCTGGCGGAGTGTCGTGTCGGCGGTGTTGTCGCCCTCGAAGGTGAAGACGAGGTGCGGCTTGTGCTCGATGCTGGCTCGGGCTGTCGGTGCATCGCTTCGTTGACAAGCCGACACGTCGACATTGTTCGAGGTGAGGTGGTTCCAGATCAGCTCGCCGTAGGTGTCGGTGGAGATGGCTCCCACGAAAGCAGATGGTGCTTTGAGGCGGGCGGCTGCGATCGAGACGTTCATCGGACCGCCGCCCGGAACGGGTTCGGGAACGAGGTCTACGAGCGCTTCACCACAACTGATGATCATCGGCTGGCGAGCATAGGCAACTTCGGCCGGTGGCTCGGGTCCCGCCCGCCCAGAATCTTTTCGGGCATTTGCTGATTGGTCAGGACGAAATCGGGTACCTCGTCCGCCGGAGGTCAGATCATGGACATGAAATTTGTCTCACCGCGCTACCAGTTGCCGGGTCAGTGGACCGATCACGCTCTTTGTCAGGGCCTGACCGACGTCTTTTTCGGCCCGGTGGCCGAACGACCCGAACGCCGCGTCGAGCGAGAGGCGGTTGCCTACTCCTACTGCATGGCCTGTCCGGTCATCGACCAGTGCAAGCAGTTCGCTCGAGACAACAATGAACACGGCTTCTGGGGTGGGGAGAATGAGGTGGAGCGGGCCGTCGCCGGTTTCGCTCCCCGTTCGCCGAGTCGACGAGCGGTGATCGTTGCTCGACAGCTGGTCGGTAGCGAGCGGCGGGCGGCAGCCAACGAGCTGAACGACCTCGCCGACTCTGCTTGATCACCGCTCTGCTTGATCACGATGACGGGCGTCTGCTCGGGTGGCGCGGAGCGAGCCAGCGACTGACATGAGCCATCTCGTCATGATCGTCCCGACCGAGGATCCGTAGATCGATCATCCGCTCGAGTGTCAGGCCCACGAACAGGCGCCCGATCTCGGCTGCCTCCAGTGGTTCCCCGGTGACACCGTCGCTGGCAAGAATGGTTCGAGCCACATGGTCGAAATGGCGACGAGCAATGGGGATACCGGCGGCTTCGGCCCCATCTCTAGCTGAACGTGTCAGCTCGTGAAGGGCTCGTGAGGTCTGGTTACGGTGGCCGAGCTTCTTCCAAGCATCGGCCAACGGGTCGTACAGTTGCTTCCACTGTTCGCCGTCGAGGAGCGGGAAGCCGCGATCGATACGCCGCAACTGGAGCGCTGGTGCCGGCACGGAAGAGTCTTCGTCATCGGCCTGAGCACTCGTTCGATCTTCCAAGGGCAAGAGGTAGGGCTTCCCTCCGGCCGAGATCTCGCCGTCGGGAACAGCCGAGCGGAGGAACCGCTTGAAGCTCCCGTGACCGAACCAATCGTCGCTGATCTCGGCCCCGAATTCTCGTTGCAGAGCCCACGCCAACGACCCCATGTCGGTCGGTCGGTCGATTGCCTGCCATCGTTCGATCAAGAGGGCGGCCGCATCCGACGCAAGCGCGCTGGACGGCACCACAGGTTCACTCTCGATCGATCCGAGGTACTCCGACGGGGCGAGAGACGATTCGGAAACCAGGGCATCGTCGATTCGATCGAGTTCGGTTCGGAGGTCTTCGGCAATGTCGTCGAGCGTGGAAAACAGGTCGGCCATACGCTTGCTCAGGACCTCCACCAGCGGAGGCAGCTCACCGTCCTTGCTGTAGGTGTCTTCGTGCGTCAGCTCGCCCCAACTGTCTTGTAGCAGGGTGCGAATCTGGAGTTCACACATGATGGGCGACCGTTTGCCCGCAGCCTGGTCGCCGATTCCGAGGTTGACGTGCCAACCGCGATATCCCGACTCTTTCGGTGCGACGACGTAGTCACGCTCGGACGAAGGATCCAGCCACAAGTTCTTGCCCGGTGTTCTCGGCAGCGTGTCGAGAGCGGACTGCACCATGTCGATGTCTCGCAGGTTCGTGCAGGTGATGCGCAAGCCGACGAGGTCGTCGATGACCGTCGGGATGTCGGCGACCGTGCGGATCCGGTCGGCGTAGCGAGGCTGGTGGATCTTCCGCCAGGTCCGCCGCTTTGACTTCACTCGGCCCGCGGCGTGCCTGATGCGGGCGAGGTCGCGATCCGTGAGCTGATCGACAAGCGCAGCGTCGAGGGCGTCGGAGGCGGCGGCCAGGGACGGCTCGAGAACGGCGCGTCGATACTCGTCGTACCAATCGCCGAATTCGGCGTATTCGAGCGGGGATTCCGGGTTCTCAGGATCCATCTAGTTGACGAGCCGTTCGTGACCCTCCCAATACGGCTTGCGCAATTCGGTCTTCAGGATCTTCCCCGACGGATTCCGGGGGAGAGCATCGATCCAGTCAACCGTGGTGGGGCATTTGTATGCAGCAAGGTTCTCTCGGCAATAGGCGATGACAGCATCATCACTCAATGAGGGATCAGCGCGAGTGATGATCGCTTTGACCGACTCACCCCAGCGCTCGGAAGGCACGCCGATCACGGCTGCGTCCGCAATTCCTTCGTGCTGCATCAAAACGTTCTCGATCTCGGCCGGGTAGATGTTCTCTCCGCCCGACACGATCATGTCTTTCACCCGGTCGTGAATGAACAGGTAGCCATCTCGTAGGTAACCGGCATCTCCGGTTCGGAACCAGCCCTCTACGAAGGCATCGGCCGTAGCCGCGGGGTTCCGCCAATAACCCTTCATGTTCTGAGCAGATTTCACCCAGATTTCACCGACCTCTCCGTCCGGTAGGTCTGCCATCTCACCGAGATCGACGACTCGCAGTTGAACGTCGCCCCACGGCCGGCCCGCGGCCCGCAACAGGTGGGCGTTGGGGCCGCCGGGATCGTGGTCCTCGGGGTCGAGTTGGACGACGCCACCGGTGGTCTCGGTCAAGCCGTAGGCCTGGATGAAATGGCAACCGAAGAGACCGATCGAGCCGACGAGCACGGCTTCGGTGATTGGTGAGGCCCCGTAGACAACGGCTTCCATCGACGAGAAATCGGCGTCGCTCGCTCCGGGTACCGACAGAATGAATTGCAGCACGGCCGGGACGAGCAACGCATGAGTGAGCTGGTGTTCGGGAATCATCTCGATGATTTCCATGGGATTGACCTCCCTCGCCAGCACGGTTTTCGCCCCGCAGTACATCCCGGCAAGACCCCAGCCACTCCCGGCGATGTGGACCAGCGGCATCGCAACGAGATTCACGGCGTCTTCGTGAAACCGCCAGTTCTCTCGACCGACCGTCATCGTGCACAAGAAGTTGTCGTTCGTGATCTCGACCCCTTTGGGCAGGCCGGTGGTTCCCGAGGTGTAGAGCTGGTAGCACGTGTCGTCGCCGGAGATCTCCACATGGATGTCCTCGGCTGGAAACTGCGAAACCCAGTCAACGTAGGATTGATGACCAGACTGGCCGGGATCACCGATCACGACGATGAGCCGCACAGTGTCGAGTTCGATCGATTCGAGATGACCGAGGAATTCCTCGCCGACGAACATGACTTCGGCCTCGGCGTTGTTGATGATGAACTCCATCTCACGAGGGGCGAGACGCCAGTTCACCGCAACGGACACAGAGTTGAGCTTGGCCCCACCGAACACCAGCGGAAAATACTCCGGCACATTGCGGTCGAGGAACGCAACACGACTGGCCGACCCGATACCGGCGACGCGTAACCCGTTGGCAACTTGCCGCGATTCGGACTCCAGGCCGGCGAAGGTCCAGGTTCGGTCTCCCGCCACGAGACCGATCTTGCTCGGCGATTCCGCAGCATTGTTCCGGCTGATATCGGCGAGAGTGGCAACGTTCATTGCGAGATCTTGCCACCCGACGCGGCAACGTGCCCGCCAGACGCCAGTCGCTCGGCTCCCCCTCGACGCATCCCCAGCTCGCGGCGTCTGAGGACGAGAACGTGTGCCCGCGACGAACCGAGCGGGGTCATCACGTACGGTTCGGACTCGGTAAACACTGTCACGGAGGATCAAGAGTGCGAATTTGGAAGACGATGTCGATTGCTCTCGCGATCTCTGTTGCCATCGTGGGCTGGTTCGGTCTCGGCCGGCTCGAACTCGGCGCATCGGATTCGCTCGTGGCCACCAGTGAGGCGCTCGTGTCGGTCGAAGCGTCGCTGCGGGGCTCGACCGACGTGGCGAATGGGACCGCCGATGCGCTCGACGCAGCAGCCGAATCCTTGGACGCAGCAGCGGAGACTTCAGACTCGACCGGCGAAGTCGCCGCCAACATCGCCGAGATGGCCAGAACGCTTCCACCCGTGGTCATCGGTGTCGCCGACGGGCTCGATCAGTTGGACCGCACGCTCAACGAAGTACAACTCGCGTTCGATCGACTTCCGTTCGATCTCGGCTTCTCCACCGACACGCTCCGGCTGGATCCGGCATTGTCCGATGTCGACCCTTTTCTCGATGATCTCGATGAAGCCCAGCGGTCGCTCGACGGGTTGTCGGCCGACGCCGAGCTCTTGGGCCCGCGCAGTCGTGACCTGGCCACCGAGCTCCGCATCGTTGCCACGAATCTGCGGCAGTCGACCGAAGACATCAGCTCGTTGGCTGACGATGTGGGGGACGCCCAGTCCTCGATCGACGGCGTGGTGGGTGGCGAGGCGGTAGACCTGTGGTTGGCTCAAGTATTGCTGGTGGCGCTGTGCGGAGCCATCGTCGCCGCCAATCTCGGCTCCTTCGCAACGGTACGTTCCGCAAGGCTCGATGAGCCCATCGTCAGGTCCACCAATGTGCCGTCTGACCATGTGCCGTCTCAGCCGCCCCGTTCGGAGACGCAACGCTGAAACCGGAGCAGCCTCCGGACCAGCGACCCAGATCAGCGCAAGAGATCAGCCACGGTCTTGGCGGCTCACACGGGTGGGTCAGCTGACGAGAGCTGGACGGTGTTGCCGGGGAAGTCTTGGCGCCGGTACTCGACATACATGATGCGAGCGACACCGGCGAGCGGAGTCAGGATGACCGCACCCACCACACCGGCCGCCGTGCCGCCGGCGATTGCGCCGAGCAGCGTGGCCCAAGCCGGGATGTTGATCGCGGTCGAGATCACCGCGGGCTGGATGACGAGGTTCTCGACGAGCTGATAGATCAAGAACAGCACACTCGCCAAGAGCAGCTGGGTAGGGCCGGCGACCAGGGCCAAGAGGAGCAGCGGGAGGCCACCGACGAAGCCGCCGATTTGTGGCACGAAGTTCCAAGTGAACGACCAGATGGCGAGAACGGGGGCCAGGCCGAGTCCGAGCGACAGGGCGATGGCGAACACGACGCCGGCGTTGATCCCGGCGACGAGCGCGGCGCCTGCCGCGTAACCCGTGAGTGCCACGCCGGCCACGCTGATGAGGCGAGAGAACTGACGACGCCATCGGGCCGGCACGCGTCGCCGGGTGGCGTCGACGAGTCGCTCGCCGTCGAGGATGAAGGCAAACCCGAGGAGAACGGTCCAGAACAAATCCAGGAGACGAGTTCCGAGCTGGGGAAGCCAATCGGCCCCGCTCCGGGCCGAGCTGAGCCGCTGCGGAAGATCGGCCATCTGATCGGCGATCCATACCGAAGCCCCGTGGTCCTCGAGCCAGTTTCCGATCAGCGGAACATGCTCGAGTCCGGCAACGACCTCCGGTAGGTCTTCCACCGCCTGATTGGTTGCATCGGCCCCGGTGGTGGTGAGTGAAACCGAGACGAAGAAGATGATCGCAGTCACCATGACCGCGATCAGCGCGACGGCCCCGGTGTGCGAGATGCGCAAGTGCGATCGCAACCACCCCACCGGCCGGCTGAACGCAACCGCAACGAACGCGCCGACCAGCAGCCACACGATCGAGGCTCCGACTTGGGTGAGCAGTGACCAGAACAAGACGCCGACCACGACGGCTCCGGTTGCGAACGCCAGGCCCCGAATACCGAGCGGGACGGTGAGAGATCCGACCGAAGCCGTTTGCTCCGTCGGAAGCGTCCAGGACGGAGTCGTCTGCGGGAGATCCGGCGAGTTGGCGGCGGCTGCGATGAGGGCTGCGAGGAAGAGCGTGACGACGGCGCCGTCGATTCCGCCCACCGCAGTTCCAAGGGCAATGGCGATGGTTGTCGGCCCGACCCCCAGGCGAAAGGTCTTGGCTTCGATCAATTGCCGACGGGCGTACATGGAGACGAGCGCGACCACGATCACGAACACCAGCGCGGCGTAGCCGCGACCACCACCGTCGATCAGAACGAACGCTGCCAAGGGAGCAACGCCCACGAAGGAGCCGACGGCGGGGACGACGAACCACGCTCCGGCCCAAACTCCCAGAACCAAACCGCCGGGAAGCCCCCACACACCGAGGGTGGCGGTCACGAGTCCGCCGCTGACGATCGCCAGGATGAACGAGCGCTGGGCGTAGCCCGCCCCGCGACGGTCGACGTCGATGACGAACGACCGAACCTGAGCCCGATCTTCTCGCCCCCACAGCGCAACGACGGCATCTTGGAGCTTTGGGGCGCTGGCCTGGAAGAAGGTGGCGAGAATCACGACCGTCAGGACGAAGATGATCGCTCGACCGATATCCACACCACTCTCAGCCCCGATCACCACTTCAGCCGGAACACTGCCCAGCCAGGCTTCCAGCGCCTGCGTCAGGCGAGTTGACTGCGCAATTCGCGACCAGAACGATCCGGGTTCGAGTTCTTCGAGTCGCGAGGTGATGAGGAGATTGATTGTTTCGACCCGCTGGGAGAGCTGGCGGAGGACCAGGAAGCTGACGACGGCGGCCGCAGCGATAGAGCCGAACGCAGTGACCACGAACGACCCGGCATGTCCGATGAACCGTTCCAGCCACGTTCGCACAGGCGAGGTCATCCACGCCAGGGTGACGGCCACCAGGACCAGCCCGATCACTTCGTCGAGGCGACTGACGAAAATAGCGAGCGCAATCGTCGCGACGATGAACAGCGTCAGCAGGCCGAGGGCTGCAACCGAGACGTCCGAATGCCCCTTCGCTGCCGGCAACTCGTCGAGTGAACTCACTTTGCTCACCTGCTCACGCCTGATCCCTCGTATCGCTCGGCCTCGGGGCGGAGCGAGGTCGGTTGTTCCCAACGTCGGAGCAATCGAAACGCTGGCGGAGCGACCCTCGACGAACGCCGTTCGGTTTGGGAGCCTCCGGTGATGGGTAGTAACGCATGCCACACGGGCCGAAGATCCGGCTCGATACGCAAAGGGAGACTCATCATGGGGATCGTTCGCAAAACACTGTCGATAGGGACATTGGGACTCATCAATTTCCGCAGCAAGAAGGAACGCCTTCAGCGGACCGAACTGGAGCTCAACCAGGTCGTCGAGGAGAATGTCGAGCTGCGCGAAGCCGAAGGTCGCATGTCGGCTCGAGCGAAGCGCTCGGACAAGCGGGCCACCAAGGCCGAACTGAAGGCACTGGCGGCAACCGAGAAGGCCAAGCGGGAACGACGTAGGGCGAGCCGAACGGCAGACTCGAAGATCGTTGATGCCGGTGACGCAGTTGTGTTGGCCGGTCGGCGTGCTCGACGAGAAGCGAAGCGGGCGACGAAGTCGGCACGCCGCGACATCAAGAAGGCGGCCAAGAAGGCCGAGGGTCTGGTCGACGCCTGACCGTCAGCTTCCACGCCGCCAACATCACAATCAGAAAGTAGGAACATCATGCGCCCACTCTTGGGACTTCTCTGTGCCGTCGCGCTCGTCGCTGCTGCCTGTGGGAGCGATTCAAGTACTCTCGCCGCCGACGCTGAAAACGCTGCGAGCGATGTCTCCGCCGCCGCTGGCGACGTCGATACCTCCGATCTCGAGGCCGAAGCGATGCAAGCCGGGAGCAACCTCCAGGCCGAACTCGATGAGGCAGACCTGACGACCCTCTATTCGGCCATGAACCTCGTGGGCTTCGACAATCTCGAGCGGGAGGAGCCATTCACCTTCTTCGCCCCGAACGACTCTGCCTTTGCTGCCATTGATGCGGATCAATTGTCGGCGCTCTTGGCCGACCCGGCCACCCTGGCAACAATTCTCCAGGATCACCTGGTCACCGAGGAACTGATGGCCGGCGACCTCACGGACGGCACGCTCATGAGCGACGGTGGTCTCGAACTGGTCATCGACACGTCGGGCCCCGTTCCCACGGTCAACGGAATCGAGATCGTCAGGACGGATCTGACGGTTGGGAACGGTGTCGTGCATGTGATCGATGGAGTGCTTCTCCGCGAGACGAAATGACATCAACCGAGGTCGGGCCAATCGTCAGTGTTCGTGGTTTGACCAAGCGGTTCGGTGAAACCATTGCCGTGCATGAACTCGACCTCGATGTCGAGTACGGCGAGATCGTCGGAATCATCGGTCCCAGCGGCTGTGGCAAGACCACGACGGTCCGCATGATGACCGGTGGGTACGAGCCCACTGAGGGGACGGTCCACCTGTGGGGCAAGAACTTGGGCGACCTGAAGCCCAAGCAGCGGTCACGGGTGGGCTACCTCCCTCAATTGCCGGCGCTGCTGCCCGACCTGTCGATCAAGGAAAATATTCACTTCCAGGCATCGCTTCTCGGGGTGGGATTCCGTCGATCAGAGCAGATGGAGCGATTGTTGGATCTCGTTGGTCTGTCGAGCGATGGCGGCACGAAGATCAAGCACGCGTCCGGCGGCATGCGCAGACGGGCTGCCCTCGTTGCTGCACTCTTTCACGACCCAGCGTTGATCTTTCTCGACGAGCCGACAGCGGGAATCGACCCGGTGCTCAGACAACAACTGTGGCGGCACTTCGGAGCTCTACGAGAGGCTGGCAAGACGCTCGTGATCACCACTCAATACATCGGCGAAGCCGTGTACTGCGACCGCGTTGCGGTGATCCACGAAGGGACCCTCATTGCGTTCGACTCCCCGAAGGGCCTACGACACGACGTCTACGGAGGTGACGTCGTGTTGGTCAAGTTCGACGGCATGGTTCCGCTCGACGTGATTCCCCACCTCGCCGAACTCCCATTTTCGCGGATGGCCCCCACCATCCCCAGCCCAGACACCATCGAGATCGTTGTCGATGATGCGGGCGAAGCGATCGCAGCTATCACCAAACTGCTGACTGAGGTCGGCCATGAGGTGGTGGCCGTGGAGGAGAAGATCATCGACTTCGATCAGATGTTCGTGGATCTGATCGAACGTGAAACCAAGCCGGAGCCAGTGAGCCCAGAGTCAGCAGGCTCAGAGTCAGCAGGCCCAGAGTCAGCAGGCCCAGAGTCAGCAGGCCCAGAGTCAGCAGGCCCAGAGTCAGCAAGCCCGGGGGCCGACAAATGAGGTGGTTCATCGCATTCGTCGGCCTGGCCCGACGCGAGTTACTCGCCTTGTTCAGCCAGCCACGGCTGTTGGCGGTCCTGGTCCTCGGACCGTTCGCCATCCTGTTGTTGTTCGGCGCCGGCTACAAGAACGAAACCATCAGCCTTCGAACGGCCTTCGTGGTGCCGGCGGGGCAAGGCCTCCAACAGGAGATCGAAGACAACCAAGGCTCGTTCAAGGACTACGTGGTGCCGACGCTCTTCACGTCGGATCTGATCGAGGCCCGCCAAGAACTGATCGACGGCAACGTCGATCTCGTCGTTGTGTTTCCGCCGAACCCGGCGGAAACCTTCCGTGAAGGGAAGCGAGTCGAGGTTGCCGTGCTGCACGACAAGCTCGACCCGATCCAGCAGGCCGCCGTCGACATCGCAGCCCAGGTTGCCGTGCAGGAGATCAACGCCGGCGTTCTCACCCGTGTCGTTCAGCTGGGTCAGGACGAGCTCTCCGAGAACTCCACCCAGATCGAGGACATCGTTGCCTTGTCGGACACGCTCAACGCCACGGTCGGTGTTGCGTCCGACGAGGAAGTGTCGGCCACGGCCGCTGAACTCAACGATCGGCTGGCGATGACCACGCTGGCAACAGAGACGTCGCTCCGTCTCCTCGACTCGGTCGAGGCCGACGCTTCGAGCGAAGAGGAGCGCATGCAGCTCAGGCAGGTCCAGAACGATGTCTCGGAGGTGTCGGTGCTGGTGCGTGAGTTCGAAAACGATCCGAATTCGGACGAAGCAGCGACGAAAGCGCTGGCCATCAACGAGAGCATTCAGGCACTCGTTGGCCCGCTGAGCGAGATCCAGACTCTCCCCGCCGATGTGATCGTCAGGCCGTTCAGTCACGATGCGGAGAGCATCGTCGGACGGTCGATTTCACCCGTCGACTTCTTCGTTCCCTCTGCGCTCGCTCTGCTGATCCAGCACGCCGGGCTCACGTTCGCTGCCCTCACGCTCGTTCGCGACCGAGACCTCGGCGTAACCGAGCACTATCAGGTCAGTTCCACACCGTCGTCGGCAATCTTGCTTGGTAAGGCGTTCGCCTTCGTGCTCGTCGGCGGCGTGTTGTCCGCCATTCTCGTTGCGGTGGTCGATGTCGGGCTCGGTGTTTCCAGTGCCGGTTCACTGCTTGCGCTGGCCCTCATCTTCGGTCTTCTGCTCGCGGCGTCGGTTGCGGTCGGCTTCTGTCTGTCAGCCGTTGCTCGAACCGACAGCCAGGCCGTGCAGTACGCGATGCTCGTGCTACTGGCCAGCTTGTTCTTCGGCGGCTTCTTCCTCAATCTCGACGCCCTGCGGTATCCGTTCAAGGCGCTCGCTTGGGCGTTGCCGGTCACGTATTCGATTCGCGGACTCCAAGACGTGATGTTGCGAGGTGTCGACCCAGCGGTTCTCGATCTCACCGGGCTTGCCGCAATCACTGGAATTGCCGGACTCGTCTCATGGGTGCTGCTCCGCCGGGAAACAAGGCCATCGTGAGATGGCTTGTCCACCGCTGATGGCTCAGTGCCCGATTGTTCAGTGCCAGACCGTTCAGTGCCAGACCGATCGAAACAGATCGAAGGCGTTGCCGCCCAGGATCTGGTCGGCTTCGGCGGCCGTCAGGCCGTGCTCGCGAAGTAGGTCGGCCACGTTGGAGAACTCGTTGTATTCGGTGAGAACCGGTTTGTAGTTGGCGTCGAGATCAGTGCCGATCGCAACATGGTCGACTCCGACAACGTCGATGAGTCGACGAATCTCGTCGACGTAGTCGGCGAGCGATGTGGCCGTGACGCCAGCGGGCCATGCACCGATCAGCCCCCCAGCGTCGGCGACCACCCGGGCATGTTCTTCGGTGAGCAGCCGCGGATGCTCGGATCCCGGTCGGGCGAGATGACTGTGCGAGATCATCATCGGCGACCCAGAGACTTCGAGCGCGTCGACCGTGGTCTGGAAGGTTGCATGGGCCAGATCGACGACGATTCCCAGAGCGTTCATCCGCTCGACGACCAACTTCCCGAACGACGTCAGCCCGCCATGACGGGGTGGTTCGGTTTGGATGTCGCCCAGTTCGTTCACTCGATAGTGGACGAGGGTGATCACCTTGACACCGCTTCGGTGAGCCGCGTCGAGGGCGTCGAGGTCGCCGTCGAGAAAGTCGGCCCCTTCACAACAGATGAAGGCCGAGCAGACACCTGCCTCATGAGAGGTGAGGATGTCTTCGACGACTCGGATCTGGCGTCGCCCATCGGAGAACGTGGATTCGAGGCCGGCCAGTTGACGCTGGTGATCCAGTTTGGCCTCGCCCGGTTGGAACTCACGCTGAGCGGCGAGACCGCCAGCTGGGGTTGGGCCGATGACAAGCAGATCGGCCACCGTCGAAAGACTCACGGCGGCCATCCCGGCCTCGCCGGCGTCCGCCAACGCTTGCCGCGTTGAATCCCGTCCGAGGCTACGCACGAGCGGCGACTGGTCGTCCAACCCGGCGAGAAAGCACCGGCCCGGGTGGGCATGGACATCGATCCACGGTCCGTGCGGCCGACTCATGGAAGGGGTGCCGGAATCTCGTCGTTCATGGCCAAAGTCTGGCAGGTGGGAATCAGGCCAGCGCTTTGCGTGCGATCAGGTTCGCCGAGCGCAAGACTCAGCTGATGAACGAGTCATCGCCGACCGTGATCGTTGCCCGCCGAGCGAAGGCGGGAAAGGAAGTCGAGTTCCAGGAGTGGAACGACGAGATCCGGGCCGCGGCCGGTCAATTCCCTGGGTATCTCGGTTCTGAGGCGCAACCGCCCGATGACGCACATCCCGATGAGTGGATGATTGTCTACCGCTTCGATTCCCAGCCGAACTTGGACGCTTGGCTGACGTCGCAGAAGCGGGCTGCACTCATGGCGGCGGGAGAAGCACTCATCGATGGTCCGACCCGGGAGCAGCGGTTGGCTCGACCGAACGATGACGGTCAGGTCGTCACTGCGGTCATGTCGCAATTGATACAACCCGACGACATCGCCGAGTTTCGCAAAGCCGAGGTTCTGATCGGTTTGGCGATGAGCTCATTTCCGGGTTTCATCTCGCTCGAACACGCCGAGCCGGTGAGCGGAGTTCAGGATGATTACGTGATCACGTTCTCGTTCGCCTCTCGAGGCGACCTCGATCGATGGCTCGAGTCCAAAGAGCGCCGAGAAGTGCTCAAACTGGTTGAACCCTTCATCCAAGGCGAGCGGACCATGAACGTGGTCGGTGGCTTCGGCGGCTGGTTCGTGGCGAGGGAGGAACCTTCGCCGCCCCAATGGAAGCAAGCCACAACCGTGCTCATCGCCCTCTATCCAACGACGCTCACGTTGGGCTATCTCCAGCGAACGTTCACCCCGGACGTCCCCTGGATTCCTGGGCTGTTCGTCTCGAACGTCGTCGGTATCGCCATCCTCACCTGGGTGTTGATGCCACCCGTCACCCGGATTCTCGGACCATGGTTACGGCGATGAGTTCACACCTCGACCATGGCCATAGCCACGAGCCACTCGACCCTCCACGGGTCGAGGAGGTAGCCGAGAACGTCTTCGCCTACATCCAACCCGACGGCACCTGGTGGATCAACAACACCGGATTTCTCGTCGCTTCTGATGGTGTCGTCGCTTTCGACACTTGCGCAACCGAACGGCGTACTCGTTTGTTCTTGGATCACGTGCGAGAGATCACGGCCGCACCGATCCGTGTCGTGGTCAACACCCATCATCACGGCGATCACACGCATGGGAACTATCTGACCCATCCGGCCACCATCGTCGGCCACGAACGATGCCGTTCGGCGATGATCGAAAGTGGGATCGTCCACTATCCGGGGGTTTTCGGCGACCCGCCACCGAGCTGGGGTGACCTCGAGTTGGCTCCCCCGATGCTCACGTTCGCCGAACGCATGAACGTGCACGCCGGTGACATCCATGCCGAACTGCACTACATCGGCACCCCGGCCCACACCGACAACGACGTGGTGGGGTGGTTGCCGGACCAGAAGGTGCTCTTCGCCGGTGATCTCGTGTTCAACGGCGGTACGCCGTTCGTCCTCATGGGCTCGGTGAGCGGGGCGATCAAGGCCGTCGACGCCGTGCGTGCATTTGGTGCCGAAACGATTGTCCCCGGCCATGGACCCGTTTGCGATGCGTCCATTCTCGACTCGCTGACGAGGTACTTCGAGTTCGTGCAGGCCGTTGCCACTGACGCTCACCATTCCGGTGTCGCGCCACTCGAGGCCGCGTTGGAAACTGATCTCGGTGAGTTCGCCGAACTCAGCGACCACGAACGCTTGGTCGGCAACCTCCATCGAGCGATGTACGAGATCGGAGGCGGCGAGCCGGGTGGTTCGATGGATCTGGGTCGGCCGATCGCCGACATGCTCGCCTTCAACAACGGTCAGCCGCTGCGCTGCTTGGCGTGAATCTCCGCAATCGGGCGCTCGGTGGCGTGGTCGGGCCCGCCCTGAGCGTTTGCGGGGTTGCCCTGTCGTGATCAACTTCATGTTTCGAGTCCGAATGAGCTGGCTAGAACCCCCTTGATGTCTGTGAACGACGAGCTGCTCAACCGGGCAACGTGGAAAATTCCGAACGCTCTTGCGCTTGTCGGATCACGAAGCGGCGAGGAGCGGAACGCCATGACGACGAGCTGGATCATGCAGCTCTCGATGGAACCAGTTCTGATAGGAGTCGGAGTCGACAACACATCCGTGACCCATCGTCTCATCACCGGCGGTGGTTCGTTTACCGTGAACCTTTGGAACGCCGAGGACACCCGGGTTTTCGTGAAGTTCTCCAAACCCGCAGTTGACGACGGTTCTGCGTTGAACGGTCGAGCAGTACGAAACGCCGGGGGTGGTGCTCCGGTGTTCGACGAGGCCATCGCCTGGTTCGATTGCGAGGTTCGGCAGGCCATCGACCTCGGCACGCACACACTGTTCGTCGGCGAGGTCGTCGACGCCGCAATCAATGACGACGAGGCTCGGTCGGCGGCCCTGAGCGACACCCGCATGAAATATGGTGGAGTCAAGCGGGGCG
>JBBKXQ010000037.1:0-33831 GCA_037969565.1 Acidimicrobiales bacterium
GCCCTCTTCGGAGGCCTGCATCCGCTGTGGACCATCCCATCGGCATTCCTCTTCGGCGCCCTGCTCACCGGGGCAACGAAGCTCCAACTCGCGCTCCAGGTGCCGGCCGCACTGGCCACCGCACTGAACGGCATCGTCGTGATCTTTGTCGTGAGCAGCGGGCGACTCCGGGCTCGACTCGACCGAATCATGGACGCTCGCTCCGAAATGAACGCGATGAGCGAGCCCCCCGCCGCGGAACCACCACCAGTACAAACCTCGGCCTCCTCCGGCGGGGCACCCGCATGAGCCAGTTCTTCACCACGTCGGTGCTCATTGCGGTGGTTGCCTCTGGTGTTCGATTGGCCACTCCCTACCTTCTCGCCGCCCTCGGCGAAACGGTCGGGCAGAAGAGTGGCGTGCTCAATCTCGGGGTGGACGGCGTGATGCAGCTCAGCGCGGTGTTCGCCTACTGGGCCATCCTGGAAACGGGCAATTTCTGGTTGGCAACAGGTCTGGGTTTGCTGAGCGGCGTGGTGATGGGAGTCATCTACGCCGTGATCACGGTGGTCTTCCATGCCACCCAGGGGATCAGCGGCATCGGCATCTTCTTGTTCGGTCTGGGCTTCAGCGATCTCTTCTTTCGTCGCCAAGTCGGCACACCGCTACCCGCTCCGAAGCTGCCAAAGGTCGAGATTCCGCTCCTCTCCGACTTGCCCTTCGTCGGCGAGGCGCTCTTCAGCCACAACCTCCTCACCTACGCTGCGTTCGTGTTCGTTCCGCTCACGGTGTTCCTTCTCGGCAAGACCACATTCGGAATGAACATTCGAGCGGTCGGCGAAAATCCCGGCGCTGCCGACAGCCTCGGGGTCTCCGTTGCTCGCACCCGCTTCCTCGCCATCCTCATCGGCAACGCCATGGCCGGCCTCGCCGGAACGGCACTGGTACTGGAGCTCGGAATCTTCCAGGCCAACCTCACGCAGGGCCTCGGCTTCATCGCCGTTGCGCTCGTGTATTTCGGGGCCTGGCGACCGGTTGGCGTGATGGCCGGGGCGCTGCTCTATGGACTGGTGGCGGCCACGGTGCTCCAGCTCAAGACCCAAGGCACGATTCCACGTGGCCTTTCCGACATTGCGGCCATGGCCCCCGCCGTTCTCACCATCGTGGCCCTGATCGTTCTGGCCCGCCGAGTTCAGGCTCCGGCCGCACTCGCCAAACCGTTCATCCGCCATTAGCCCCGCCCCTCACTTCCACAACAGCAACAACCAACTCCCGCCAAACCATTGAGTCAGAACCGAAGGAAGACAAAAACATGAGCACATCAACATTCCGACGCCTCTTGGCGTTGCTCTTCTCACTGGCGCTCGTCGCCTCTGCCTGTGGCAGCAGCAGCGAGGGATCGGACGCCAACACCACCGAGGGCGGTTCGGACACGACCGCCGCCGGAAGCGATACCACAACCGCTCCCGACACCGCATCCGGACCCCTGACCATGGCCATCGTGGCTCCGAGCGCATCGAACGATCTCGCCTTCACCCAGAGCATGATCGAATCGATCGATGCCCTCGGTCGCGACATCGATCTCGCCGTCACCGATGGCACCTTCGTCGTCGAGGAGGCCGCAGCGGCCATACGCGCCTACGCCGAAGAAGGACGAGAAGTGATCATCGTCCACGGAACCCAATTCGGCGGATCGCTGGCTGAGATCGCTCCGGAGTTCCCCGAAACCACATTCATCTGGGGCACCGCCACCGAAACACAGGGTCTCGACAACGTGTTCGCCTACTACCCACAAGCCGATCAGGGTGGCTACGTCGAAGGTGTGCTGGCGGCGGCCATCTCCGCATCGGGCAACATCGGCGTGGTCGGTCCGGTCGAGGCCGGAGACGCCGTCGCCTACATCAATGGCTTCGACAAGGGCGCCACCGACAACGGCGCAACCGTCAGCATCGTCTACACCGGGTCGTTCAGTGACGTTGCTCTGGCGGCCGAAACTGCTCAGGCGCTGATCGCCAACGGAGCCGACGTACTCACCGGCAGCGCCCAAATGGTGGTCGGTGCGGTCGGCGTTGCGGTCGAGAACAGCGTTCCTTGGTTCGGTACACAGGCCAACCAGTCGTCGCTGTCGGCCGAATTCGTCGTTGCCTCGCAGGTGTACCACTGGGAGGTCGTGCTCGAAGAAATGCTGGCCCTGCGTGACGCCGGCACACTCGGCGGAGAAGCGTTCGCCATCAACCTCGAGAATGGCGGACTCGTCGTCGAGATGAACCCCGACTACCCCGGGGCAGCCGACCTCCAGGCCACACTCGACGAAACGATCGCCGGCATCATCGACGGCTCCATCGACACCGGAGCCTGATCCGACCGGCCCCGGAGCAGCGCGCCAGTCGCTGTCTCCGGGGCGTCAGTCCCGTCCCGACCGCTCACGGTTCCCGAGGCCAGACCAGCGTGCACGACATCACCCCGAACACTCCGAGTTCCGACGCAACAGGCAATGGCATGCCGTCTCCCGAAGTGCCGTCTCCCGAAGTGCCGTCTCCCGAAGTGCCATTGCTCGAACTCCGTGGCATCACCAAACGATTTCCCGGTGTCATCGCCAACCAGGATGTGAGTTTCGACGTTCGCTCCGGCGAGGTTCACACCCTGCTGGGCGAGAACGGTGCGGGGAAGAGCACGCTGATGAAGATCGTCTTCGGTCTCTACAAGCAAGACGAGGGCGAGGTGCTGCTGAGAGGGCAACCGATCAGCATCAGCTGTCCGGCTGACGCCATTGCCGCCAAGATCGGAATGGTCCACCAACATTTCATGCTGGTACCCACGCTCACGGTGGCCGAGAACGTTGCCCTCGGTCTGGGATCGAATCGTGGAATTCTCACCGACCTCGAATTGGTATCGGCCCGAATCAACGAGATCTCCGAACGCCATGGACTCTCCGTCGACCCTGCAGTCGAGGTGTGGCGGCTCTCGGTCGGCGAGCGGCAGCGGGTGGAGATCATCAAGGCGCTCTACCGCGACGCCACCCTGTTGGTGCTCGACGAACCCACGGCGGTGTTGACACCGCAAGAGGTGGATGATCTCTTCGCGATCCTGCGAAACATGACCGCCGAAGGACGGGGACTCATCTTCATTTCCCACAAATTGAACGAAGTGATGGCGTTGAGTGATCGCATCACGGTTCTTCGCAACGGCCGAGTCACTGGCAACACGGTTCCTTCCCAAACCAGTCGGGAGGCGTTGGCCGAGATGATGGTGGGGAGGGCCGTGAAGCTCGTGCCCGATCGTCCCCCGGTCGAACGAGGCGAGCCCCGGTTGCGTATTCGAAATCTCTCGGTGAAGGGCGATCGCGGAACGATGGCTGTTGATGACGTGACGATCGATGTTCACGGCGGCGAGATCCTGGGCGTGGCCGGCGTCTCGGGAAACGGTCAGCGAGAGTTGGCCGAAGCCGTCGCCGGACTGCGAACTCCTCGACCGAACAGTCACATCTCCATCGATGGAGTCGACGTCGAGCGGGAGAACACGAAGCGTCGGCGTCGGCGCGGCTTGGCGTACGTACCGGAAGAACGAATGAAGGACGGCGCCATCGGTGAATTCAGCGTGAGTGAGAACCTCATGCTCGTGAATCACGGCAGCGACGAATTCTGCCGTTCGGGGCTGCTCGACTTCGGCGCCATCAAGGAACACTGCACCGAGCTCGTCCGACGGTACGCGGTGAAGACTCCATCGATCGACACCCCCACCTCGAGTTTGTCGGGCGGCAACATCCAGAAGGTCATCATGGCCCGCGAGCTCACGGCCGGACCCTCGGTCCTGGTCTGTTCGCAGCCAACCCGGGGGGTCGACATCGGCAGCGCCGAATACATCCACAGCCAGCTGATCGCCCAACGGACGCTGGGCACCGCAACGTTGCTCATCTCCGAAGATCTCGACGAGGTACTCGGTCTCTCGGATCGGATCGCCGTGATGTTCGACGGCAAGATCGTTGCGATTGTCGACAGCGCCGACGCAACCCGAGACGGCATCGGGCTCCTCATGGCGGGCGTGGTCGTGGAGCCGTCCGCTGGCTGATGGCTGCTAACGGTCGAGCACGTTGCGGGTGACCTGGGCCACGGCCGGATCGTCGGCCAGAGCGAAGGTCCAGTCCGTGGTGCCGATGGTCACGACCTCGCCGCCTTCACGGCCATAGGGCCGACACACCACCATCACCGCGTTTCCGTAGCGGCATCGGGCCAGGGAGTCCTCGTCGACCCGACCGAACAGACGAGACGCGATGAACTCGAGATCGCCCTGATCGCTGAGAGCGGAGATCGACGAGGGATACTCCCCCATCCCGATGTTCGAACTGGGGGTGAAGGCGACCACCTCGATGATCTCCGGTGTGCTGTCGCCGCCAGCCGAGATCGGCAGTTGATACTCGTCGAACTGAATTCGGCATCCGAGTGTCTCGTATCCAACGGCGCCGTGTTTGGCGCCCAGGAGATCGCCATACCGCAGGCCTGTGTTCTCGAAGAGCCAGTGATCATGCCGATACACCGTGAAGGCTCCCGAACCGTGCACCGTGGCCTGACCGAATCGGTTGTAGAGGCCCCACGCCGAACTGCCTCCGAGGAGAGCCGCTTCCGGACGACCGACCAACGGATCGCACCACATACCGGTCATCTCGGCGGGCCGGCCATCGGCAACGACCGGATCGGTCTCGTGGGCCGAGTACTTGTGGCAGACCATCGTGCCGAGGCCATCACCCTCCAACCGGACCTGCCAGAACATCGTGTTGCCCGAGAAACTCGAGAAGCTTCCGCCCGTCTCCACATGCCGTTCGACCGCTGCCCGCTGACCGCTCGACCAATACTCGTCGTGGCCGATGCTCAGCACGCGCTCGTATCCGTCGAGTGCGGCGGCGTCGGCTTCCAGATCGGAGGAAATGGCGTAGTCGAACTCGTAGCCCTCGGCTTCGGCCCACTCGACGAACCGACGCTCGAACGTGAACCACCCGCTCGATCCAACCGATGCCGGATAACCCTTGGCGAAACGGTACTTCTGGAAGATGGATCCGTCAGCGTCGGGCTCCTCGCCCCAGCGGGCGGGGCGTGCCTTTCGATCGTCTCGTTCCACTTCGTCTCGGCACAACATGCCGCGACCGAACGGTCGCCGGAAGGAGACCTGCTTCCCCCCGGTGTAGAGACTGCATCCACCCCAGTTGTTGTAGGCATTCCAAGTGTTCGTGGCCAGAACCAGCACCATCGACGATTGCGGCCCGTTGGGCCGTACGACGAAACCGGCGTGAGCCGTTCGGCGACCCTCCGGGGCATCTCGTGCGATGCAGGTGACGAGGTAGAAACCACTCCTCCACGATTCGGGAATCGGGACCTGGATCGACGCCGGCCAGTTGCAACCGTTGGCATCGGCATCAGCCGGGGCCGGGGTGAAGACCCCGGGCAACCCATCGTGGCGCCAGACGACATCGCGCTCGGCCCCCCAGCGCTCGACAACCACGTCGAACAAGGTCGATTTCGAGGAGACGTGGAGGGAAACGCTTTCGCCGTGCCGATGACTCAGCGATCCGCAGTACACCTCGATGTCGTCATGGAACGTGACGTCGTCGGCCATGCGGCGACCCTACTTGCGTCGTCAGATCTACACCGAACGAGCGATCTGACACACTTGGGAACACAACGGCCCGCCACCCCGAGAGGTGGCCGGCCGGACCTGCCGGAGCAGGTCGTCATTGCCGAGGAGGGCGGCGGCGTCCCCGGCAACGACTCAGGCCATGATAGTCAAATCGCCTTCAGAGGAAAGATCGAACCAACCATGCCGCTCGGAAGTTCAGATGTAGCACTCGTCACCGGCGCTTCGAGCGGAATCGGGGAAGCCACGGTCCGCGCCCTCCGAGCTCGCGGGGTCACGGTTCACGCAGCGGCAAGACGAGGAGATCGGCTCGACGTTCTGGCGGCCGAGACCGGATGTATCCCGTTCCCTCTCGATGTGCGAGACCGGGCTGCGGTTGCGGCCATCGAGCATTCGATTCCCGTCGACATCCTGATCAACAATGCCGGCCTCGGTCGTGCGATGGGATCGATCTGGAAGGCCGACATCGACGACATCGAACGAACCGTCGACACGAACGTCACGTCCGCCATCCACATGATCCGGGCGGTACTGCCAGGCATGGTCGAACGCAAGCGGGGCCACATCGTGAACATGAGTTCGGTGCTCGCGCTCTACCCCGGACCCGCAGCGCTCTACGGCGCAACCAAGGGGGCCATCCACAAGCTGTCACGCGATCTGCGACAGGAATTGCAGGGAACGGGAGTTCGCGTGACAGAGATCAACCCCGGTCGGGTCACCACCGAGTTCTACGACGTCGCCATCGATGATGAGGCAGCACGGGCGAAGGCGCTCGATACGGGTATCGAAGAGGTCTCCCCGTTCGACGTTGCGGCGTCGATTCTGCATGTTCTCGATGCACCGAGACACGTCAACATCAGCCAGCTCGAAATTGTGCCCACGGAACAGACCTACGGCGGAAGCCAATTCGTCCCGGTGGTCCGTTGAGCCAACGGGAGGTCACCTTCCGCGGCTTGCAGCCCGGCGACCTGGGGTGGGTCGTGCAACGCCACGGCGAGGTCTATTGGGACGAGTTCGGCTGGAACCAGGATTTCGAGGCGCTCGTTGCCGCCATCGTCGTCGACTACCACACCGGCCTCAAACCCGGGCGCGAGAATGCCTGGATCGCCACCGTCGATGGCGTCCGGGCTGGTTGTGTGTTCTGTTGCGAACGGGATGCCACCACGGCGCAACTGCGGATCCTGCTCGTCGAGCCGTGGGCTCGGGGACTGAAGCTCGGGACCCAGCTCGTCGAGCGCTGCATCGCCTTCGCCACCGCCGCCGGGTACTCGTCACTGATGTTGTGGACCAACCACGTCCTCACGTCAGCTCGGCAGATCTACGAGGCAGCTGGATTCCAGCTGATCGATGAGGAACCCCACGACAGTTTCGGGCAACAACTGATCGGCCAGAACTGGCGGCTCGAGCTCTGAACGCAGAAGCGGATCGTCGAAAACGGCGAGACGGATGATTGGTCGGTGGCGGACATGCCCCCGATGGGAAGGAGTGTCAGGTATCGGAAGGACCAGTTCGCAGATCAGGACCGGCTTCGTCGCCCAGGGCTTCGGCCAGACGGTCGACGAAGCGGTCTTCCAAGTTGGCGTAGACGAGGTGCGAACCAGCGAAGCGGCGAGCTTCGGCGAGGAGCGGCTCCTCCTGCAGATCGGTCACGAGTAGGGCGACCGTTGCCGAACCCGGGGTGACGGCATCCCGAAACCAGGCAACCCAATCGTCGGAGATCCCGAGGTCGATGACCTTCGAAGCCACGACGCCGGCACCGGCTCCGGCTGCGAGACCGGCCACCCATCCAACCGGTCCGCCGAGCAGGAGACCGAACAATCCGGCCCACATGGCCCCCGACAACGCCGATGGCCCCGCTTGGGGGTCGGTCGTCTCGGTGACGGTCGCACGACCTTCCTCGTCCTTGACGATGAGCACGGCGTCTTCGAGTACGAGCTGCTTCTTCGACGCCAACCGGCCGGCGGCGGTCATGAATTCGCGGGCCCGGTAGACATCCTCGAACGAGATACCCACCAGGGTCTGAGGGATGCTTTCCTCGGCGTCGACCGCTGCGGTCTGATTGTCTGTCATGAAAGCCTTCTCGTGGTTGGGCGGAGGATTCCGTCGCCGGGAGCACGATAGCCACTGGCGCCGTGAAGGGCCGATCGCGAGCTGTGCCGTCAAGGCGAGAAGTCGGAGGTTCGATCAATTTTCGGCTGCTCGGAAAGGGGGAGTAGCGTCCGTCTCGACATGAGCTTCACGACCCAACCACGGCGCCCTCCGTTGGCCGCCCGCCCCGATCACGCCGCGGCCCAGAAGCGCACGCTGGTCGTCTTGTTCGGCAGTGCGATCTTCGGCCGTGCCGCCACCACGCTCGGATTCGCCGTCGCCTCACTGCTCATCAAGGACATGCTCGGCGGAGCAACCTGGGCCGGTCTCTCGACCGTGGCCATCACCGTGGGTACGGCGCTGAGTGCATCGACCATCAGCGACTACATGAACAAGAAGGGCCGTCGTCCGGGTCTCGTGCTCGGTTATGGCGTCGCAGTCATCGGCGGTGGCGTCGCCTTGTGGGGGGCGCAGCTGAACTCGATCGCCATTTTCCTCATCGGGTTGTTGCTCACCGGTGTCGGTTCGGGGGCGGGAAATCTTGCTCGTTATGCGGCCGCCGATCTCGCTCATCCAACCCGCAAGGCCAAGGCAATCAGCTTCATCGTTTTTGCTTCGACGATCGGAGCAGTGGGAGGTCCGACCCTCGTGGGGGTGGCCGACCGAATCGGCCGATCGGCCGGTCTAGCCGAGAACGTGGGTCCCTACGGAGCAACGTCGCTGTTCTTCGCCGTTGCTTCGGTCATCGTGTTCACCTCATTGCGGCCCGATCCTCTCGAGCTCGCCGGCGGTCTCGACTCGGCCACCACGCCCGCCCGCAAGAGCGTGTCGGACACGCTCAGAGTCATCGTGGCCGATCCGCTGTCGCGTCTCGCGCTGGCTTCGTTGGTGATCTCACAGGCGGTCATGGTCGGGGTCATGGCGATGACTCCGCTGCACATGGACGACCACGGGCATTCGATCAGTGTGATCGGGTGGGTCATCTCGGCGCACACGTTGGGCATGTTCGGTTTCGCTCCGGTCGCAGGCTGGGCGGCCGACCGATTCGGTCAAGTCCGTTCGATTGCGTTCGGCGCCATCGTGCTCGTGGTTGCTACTGCCCTCACGGCTCTGGCCCGAGACGCATCAAATCAACTGATGTTTCCCGGCCTGTTTCTCCTCGGGCTCGGCTGGAGCTTCGGCATGGTTGCGGGGAGTGCGCTGCTCACCCAGTCGGTGCCCGACGAAGACCGCATCTCGGCTCAGGGGGTGGCCGACCTCGTTGCTGCCGTCGTGTCGGGAACCGCCGCGCTCGCATCGGGCTTCGTCCTCAGCGCGGCCGGCTTCGATGTGTTGTCGATCATCGGCCTGATCTTCTCGGCCCTGCTGTTCGGCTCGGGTGTGATCCACGGTCGACGACCGCTTTCCGCCGCGGCCTGACGCTCCCGTTGAGTAGGTCCGGTTGGGTTACTCGCCGATGGAGAGCACCATCTTCACTGGCGGAACCTCACCCGTGAGAACCATCTCGGAATCGGCCTGGGCCGACTTGAAGATGCCTTTCGACATCAACGACGACTCGGCAGCGCGACGAGCGCCATAGACCATCACGCGCCCCTCGTGAACGGCGTGCGACTCAGGCTCGGCGGCCGCGGCGAATTCGATGAGTTGGCAAGCCAGGCGATGATCGCCGGCGGTCGACAGCTCGACGGCCCGGTCGACCAGGATCTGCGCCCCGCCGGCCAGCGTCGCCACTTCGGCCCCGATTGCCGAGTCGGCCGCCGGCTTGAGTCGGGCCGGGTTGCCGTCGTACCAGCCACCGAACAACCGCCAGATGTTGCGAATGACGAACTCGGGTTCGTCGTACAAGGGCCGCAGATACGGCAGGTCGAGCGTCTCGGCCGGAACGGATATGGAGTGCACGATCTCATCGAGTGTGGCACCCGCATTCATTGCCTCGATGACTTGGGCGACGAGCGTCTCCAGAGTCGCAGCAACCGTGTCGAGGCACTGCTTGATCCGAGCTCGGCCGGCGATGGGCAGACCATGTGCGGGCACGAAGAGTTCGGCCCCCTGCGACGCCATGGCCCGCAAAGACTCGGCCCACTCCACGGGATACCGCTGCACCTTCTGCGGATTGCCGCAGTTCGGGAAGTTCCAGATGAACTGATCGCCGGCGCTGATCATCTTGTGACTGGGGATCCACGTCCAGGTGTGATCGTCGGTCTCGCCCTTGCAGTGGCGGAACTCGAAATCGACACCACCGATGGTTTCGATCAGCTCGGTCTCATAGGTCGTGTCGGGGCGAAGCGTTCCTCGAGCGATGAACGGGCGATCGCTCTGCTGCCCGGCGGCTTTCGCCGCTCCCCCGAATTGACGCAGGTTGATGACCTGGTTGTAGCCGTTGGTGTATTCGTAACGATCGAATCGCGGCCCGACGCGCTCGTGAGCCAGAACCCGTGGATTCGATCGCCCGTGATCGGCGGCGTCGGCGGCGAAGGACCTCGACCCGCCGACATGATCGGCGTGACCATGGGTGTACACGAGCGTGTGAACCGGATCGTCGGACCAGCGGCGAAGTGAGCTGATGACTTCGGGTCCCGAATGGGCTCCGCTGGCGTCGAACGACACCAGGCCATCCTCGGTGTCGACCACGACGACATGGCTGAACGACTCGATGAGCGCCACGCCATCAGCGAGCTCGGTGAGCTCTTGGGTGATGCGGTTGGGTGGGGTGTCGACCACTCCGGAATCGATGAGGCGGGCAGAAAGTTCCAGCGGATGCTCACTCATGAGTCGCAGTCTGGTCGATCGTGGAGACCTCAGCGAGTTGAGTCGTCGAGGATCATGAGCGTCTTCAGATCGCTGTGAAAATCGAGAGCGTGATCGCCCCCTTCTCGCCCGATCCCGCTGATCCCACAACCACCGAAGGGCGCCGTGAGATCTCGAACCAGAAACGTGTTGACCCAGACCACGCCCGCCCGTAGCGCTCGACCGACTCGGGATGCTCGCTCGTGGGAGGTGGTCCAGACCATCGCCGACAGGCCGTAGGCCGTGCTGTTGGCCAGGGCGATGGCATCGGATTCGTCGGCGAATGTCTGGAGCGTGAGCACCGGCCCGAAGATCTCACGCTGGACGACTTCGCTGTCGTTCGACTTGGGCTCGATGAGCGTTGGCTCGTAGTGAAGGCTGCCCTCCACCGGGTGCCCTCCCCGCAAGATCGTGTCGCCTGCCGCTCTGGCCCGTTCGACGAATCCGTGCACAGTGGATCGATGATCGGGGTGCACCATCGGACCGATGTCGGTGGTCGGCTCTCGACTGTCGCCCAGCACGAGGCCGTCGGCGATGCGATCAAACCGCGCCATGAACTCGTCCCGCACCGATGCCTCGACCAAGAGACGCGTACCGGCCAGGCAGACCTGGCCCGAATCGTCGAATTGCCAAGCGGCACGGTGGGCGGCCGCATCGAGGTCGGCGTCGGCGAAGACGATCAGCGGGCCCTTGCCCCCGAGTTCGGCCGTGAACGGCACGATGTTCTCGGCTGCCGCCTTACCGATGTGCTTGGCCGTTGCAGGAGAACCGGTGAAGGTGATGCGAGCGACGGCAGGATCAGCGACCAGTGCGGCGCCGACTTCTTCGCCGATGCCTTGCACGAGGTTGTAGGCGCCGGGCGGGAACCCGGCCTCGAGCGTGAGCTCGGCCAGGAGGGCAGCACTCAGGGGTGACCATTCCGCCGGCTTGTGGATCACGCTGTTTCCCGCAGCCAGTGCCGGCGCCAGCTTCCAGGTGCTCAACATGAAGGGGGCGTTCCATGGTGTGATGACCACGGCCGGGCCGGCAGGCATGCGCTGCACCACGTTCCGCATGTTCTTCGCGTTCCATGCTCGCTCCTCGTACCCGACGATCAGATCGGCGTACAAACGGAAGTTCGTGGCGCCCCGACCAACGAGCCGCTGCCGCATCGACTCGTACATGAAACCCATGTCGAGCGTTTCGACGAGGGCGATCTCCTCGGTGTTGGCGTCGATCAGATCAGCCAGTCGATGGAGGACCTCGGCCCGTTCCAGCGGGCTGAAGACACTCCAAGCATCGAATCCAGCAGTTGCCGCTTCGACGGCAGCGCTGGCGGTTGCCTCGTCGCCACGAGCCACTCGAGCGATGGCACCTGCTTCCCAGTCGAGCGGTGAACGGGTCTCGAACGTCTCGTCCGAGCCGACCCAGCGACCGCCGATGAGATGGTCGACCGGAACGTTCACTCCCCCGACGTCGACCCTGCGGACGCTCACTTTTCGTCAACCGTGCTTTCGTAGTGCTGGGCGCCGGGACCTCGGGGTGCCCGGATCCCGCGGAACTCCCAATCGCCGCCCTGAGCCGTGGACATCACTTCTTCGGAGCTGCTCGGCTGAGCTCCCACATCGGTTCGGATGGCCGTCGGCCCGGAAACGATCGTGTTGGTCAAGGCGCCGAGGCCTTCGACTTCGACCGTGACCACATCGCCCGGATAGACGGTACGGGAGTTGGCCGGCGTCCCGGAGAGGATGATGTCACCGGGGACGAGCGTGATCGTTCGGGCCAAGTCGGCGACGATGTAGTGCATGTCCCACTCCATCTCATCGGTGTTGCCATCTTGCTTCACCTCACCGTTGACCGTGGTGGTGATCCGCTTGCCGTGGAAGTCCCAATCGGTGACGAGGCCAGGCCCGACGGGACACAGCGTGTCGCTGCCTTTCACCCGAAGCATCGACCCGGCATCGGTGTCGCGGAAATCGTGGAGGCCATAGTCATTGCTGACGCTGTAGCCGGCGATGTAGTCGCCCGCCTCGGCCGGCGAGACGTTGCGACACGTCTTGCCGATCACGATGGCGATCTCACCCTCGTAGTTCAGCCATTCGCACCCCGCGGGCCGCACGACGTCGCCGCCATGGCCGGTGAGCGCAGTGATCGGCTTGTGAAAGTAGGTGGGAGCGGCCGGAAGCTTGGTCATGAATTCGTCGACTCGGCTGCGGTAGTTGAGATGGATGCAGATGATCTTGGTGGGCACGGTCGGCGCCAGATGAATGGCCTCGGACGCCGCGACGTGCCGACCATCGGCGGCAAGGAGCAGATCGCCCTCCCGACGGACCTCGGCGATCATGCCATCGAGCAGAATCCGTCGAATCTCAGTCATCAACCGCGTCTCCATCATCGGGGAAGAATCGTCCGCAGCATTTCCACTACACGGATCTGGTGAGCGACAATAGTTTGGTACCGAACGATTTCGCCACCAGGGGGCGACAATTCCGGAAAGGGCCCACTCGTGAGCGAGAGGCACGACAACGATCTACGACTCGATGCCGAACGAGATGTGCAAGCCCGACTCGGAGACCATCCACTCGACTTCGATTCGCTCGACGCGGTGTCCAACATCTACCGGGCCGCTTCCGGTGTGCGACGTCGGGCCGAACGCGAGTTGTTGGCGGAATACCGTCTCTCGTGGGGTGGCTTCACGATTCTCTGGGTGCTCTGGGTGTGGGACGAGATGGAGACGGCCCGACTCGCAACCGAATGTGGGCTGGCCAAGGGAACCCTGACCGGGATGCTCACCACCCTCGAGAAGCAGGGCCTGGTCGAACGAACTCGAATCGCCGAGGACAAACGCCGCGTCCTCGTCGCCCTCACCGAGGCAGGAACCGCCACGATCGACGAGTTGTATCCACGATTCAATGCCTACGAGGCCACGATGACCGAGGGCCTTGCCCCCGATGAGAAACGAGAGTTGGCCCGTCTTCTTCGAGTCGTCATCACCAACGCCGATGACACAACGGCTTCCGACTCGTCGGGTTGACGAACCAGTTGAATCGTTTGGTACCGAACGATTAAGCTCATCGGATGCCAGATCAACCGGAGACGGAACCCAGTGCTGTCGAACCCAGTGCTGTCGAACCCAGTGCCGTCGGACTGAAGGGCCTGATGTATCCCCGCACACCGACCGGGGCCGGAAGCATCCTTCCCTCACCACCCTGGCATTACAGCGGAGAGATGCTCACAATCGAGTTTCGTACCGACCCCGCCCGCGTGGCCGAGTTGTTACCCGCTCCCCTTTCGCTCGCCGCTGACGATCCCGGAGCTGTCGCCATCATCTGGGCCGATTGGCAGAGCTGCAGCAACAACTTCGACGAACTCCTCGATCCCGCTCGGTCGCAATACAAGGAGGTCTTCGTCGTGGTGCGTTGCCAATACGAGGGCAACACCTACAGCCGGGCTTCCTACATCTGGGTCGACAAAGACTTCGCCATGGCTCGGGGCCATGTCCAGGGCTACCCGAAGAAGATGTCCGAAATCTGGATGACCAGACCCATCACCATCGGCAAGGCGGGGCCCCGGCTCGAACCCGGGGGCCGGTTCGGCGGCACGCTCAGCACCTTCGGCCGTCGGATCGCCGATGCCCGTTTCACGATCACCGGTACGTCCGATTCAGCCGGATTCGTGAACGGACATCCGATGCTCCACAACCGTCAAATGCCGGCCATCGAAATGGACGGACGAGATTCGCTGAACGAGCTGGTCACCATGCGGGGCTTCGACGTCGAGCTCGGGCCCGTCTACTCCGGTGAAGCCGAACTCGACTTTCACGACACTCCAACCGAAGAACTCACCCGTTTCGACGACTTCGAGATCATCGGCGGTTACTACCGACAAGTGGGCAACTCGATGGCCGGTGGCACCACCGTGTGGGCCGGACCCAACCCCATGGCTCAGAGCGGACCGTCGTGATGGCAGCGTTCGTCGACAACTATCTGGCCGATCTCGGAGCCGACGACGCCGACATCACCAGTCATGACGCATATACGAACGGTGTTCCCCACGCCACGTTCGATCGACTTCGGTTCGAGGATCCCGTGCACTGGACCGACGAGGCCGACGGGTCGGGCTTCTGGTCGATCCTTCGCTACGACGACGCACTCGCCGTGAGTCGAGACGTCGCCAACTTCACCTCGGCCAGGGGCATCCGCCTCGAAGAGATGGACGAGGAGGAGACAGCAGCTCGCCGCACGATGATGGAACTCGATCCGCCGGAACACACTCGTTACCGTCGACTCGTCAGCAAGGGATTCACCCGCCGCACCGTCGAGTCGTATGAAGGCGTGATACGTGAGCTCGCCGTCGAGGTGATCGAAGAGGCCCTGCAAGAATCTCAGTTCGATTTCGTCAAGGCGATCGCTGAACAACTGCCGATGCGAATGCTCGGGCGGATGCTCGGCACGAGCGATGAAGACGGCCACAAACTCGTCGCGTGGGGCGATGCCCTGCTGGGCAACACCGATCCCGAGTTCACCGATTACCCCGTTGATCTCACCGACACCGAACAGTTCCGGATGGTTCCATTCCGCAGCCCGGCCTCGATCCAGATCTTCCAGTACGCGCAAGAGCAGGCCGCCAAGCGTCGGGGTTGCCCGGTCAACGATGTGATCTCCCAGCTTCTCGAGCCGACATCGGACGGTCAGCCGCTCACCGATCTCGAGTTCAACAACTTCTTCACCCTGATCGTGGCCGCCGGCAATGACACCACCCGCTACACGATGACCCACGGCCTGTGGAGCCTGATGAATCACCCGCAACTCTGGGACGCATGGAAGGCCAACCCAGGGTTGACACCCACGGCAGTGGAGGAGGTGCTTCGAACCAGTTCGGTCACGATGCACTTCCGCCGAACGGCAACCAACGACATCGAGCTCCGCGGTAAAAAGATCAAAGCGGGCGACAAGGTCGTGATGTGGTTCAACTCGGCAAACCACGATCCCGATGCCTTCGCCAATCCGTATCGATACGACCTGGCCCGCGAGAGCAACGATCACATGGCGTTCGGCCGAAACGGTCCGCACCTGTGCCTCGGCGCCTGGTTGGCTCGAATGGAGGTTCGTCTGGTGTTCGAGGAGCTCATGAAACGAGTGGATCGACTCGAGCTCGCCGGCCCGGTCGACCATCTGCGATCCAACTTCATCGCCGGGATCAAACGACTCCCGGTGCGAGTCGTCTGATGGGACAAATCGTCGGAGCCGCACTGGTGTCCCATGTGCCCACCTTGGTTCTGCCCGAGGCCGATCGGCGCGAGATGAACAATGGTGCCGACACCACGTTGCACGCCGGACTCCACCAGATGAGAGCCGAAAAGCTCGGGCCGCTCGAGGCTGACACGGTGGTGGTGATCGACTCGCACTGGGCCACCACGATCGAGCACATCGTCACCAGCCACGACCGACGAACCGGTGTCTACACGTCGGAAGAGCTGCCTCGGGGTATGTCCCAAGTGCCGTTCGACATGCCCGGCGATCGCGAACTGGCCGAAGCTTGGGCCGTCGCCGCCGAGGGCCTGGACAACACGTGGATCACCGCCATCGACGATTCCCATCTGCCCGTTCAGTACCCGACGATCAACTTGCTGCCATTCCTGCAGGGCGACGAGCGCTGGGTGTCGGCCGGCGTTTGCCAAACGGGCGACGAGCTCGATTTTCTGCTGTTCGGCCAGTTGCTGGCCACGGCGATCGCGTCGCTCGATCGCCGGGTCGTCGTTCTCGCCAGTGGCGGGCTCAGCCATCGGTTCTGGCCGTTGCGAGAGTTCCGCGACCACGAGGCCGCCGACCCCGATCTCCATCTGCGAACCCCTGAGGCGGCGGCGGCCGATCGGCATGTCATCGCCATGATGAAGGCCGGAGATCATGCCGCCATCATCGACTTCCTGCCCGAGTACCGGCTCCACGCCCCGGAGGGCCGGTTCGGGCACTACCTCACGATGGTCGGAGCGCTCGGCGGTCGAGCGTGCACATCTCGGGGCCAACAGTTCGGCGAGTACGAAGCCGTGGCCGGAACCGGCCAAGCCCACATCTGGTTCGACCGCTGACGAACGGGTCCAGACTCACCGGGTCAGGCCACTACAGGAAGCGACCTGGGTCCACGGAACTCGAAGCCGTGGAGCTCTACGGCGTCGGCCGTCGGGTCGAGGGCCAACATCGGGAATCGGGCGAACAAGCGCTCGACTCCGACCCGCACCTCCTGACGTCCCAGCCATTCACCCAGGCAGCGGTGGGCCCCGAGCGCAAACGCGGCGTGGCTGCCTTCTCGCCGATCGAGATCGATTTCCAGCGGATTCGTCCAATGATCCTCGTCGAGGTTGACAGAGCGCAGCACCCCGGCGACGAGATCGCCCTTCGGGATCGTCACACCACCGATCTGGAGATCCCGGGTGGCCTGACGGGTCACCGTTCCCACCGGGCTGAAGAGCCGGAACACCTCCTCGATGAGCCGACGCAGCTTGCCCGGCTCAGCGCCGACGCGAGCTCGCAGGTCTGGCCGCTGTAGCAGCACCCACACCACGAGCCCGATGCCATCCCGGGGCTCGTTGATCCCACCCGAGATCATCAATCGAACGTTGTTGATGACCTCTGGCGGTGTTGCCCCTGCTCGCACGAACGCGCCGATCGCCGAATTGTCCGAATCGTCGCTGTGCGACACAGCGGCGATTCGCTCCTGTATCGCTTCACCGAGATCGAGCTTGGCTCGCGCCGCCAGCGCCGTGAGAGCCGGGTCGTTCTCGAAGTTGGCGATGTCGGCGCAGAGCCCCTCGCACCAGGCCCACATGCGGTCGAAGCCGTGGTGGTCGAGGCCGAGGACGGTCGCGAGGCTGCCGGCGGCCAGAGGTTGGGCGTAGGCCGACATCACATCGAATCCTGCGGGGTCGAGCTGAGCTGCGAGGCCATCGGCCAGCGCCGCCAATTCCGTCGCCACGAATGATCCGCTTCGTCCTCCTGGCTGGAACGGCGGCCTCATGATCGATTGCAAGCGGGTGTGTTCCGGCGGGTCGGTTGTCAGCATGTTCTGACCCAACGCTCTGGCAAGGAAGGAAGGTTCGGTTGCCGCGCTGAAGAGTTCTGGGTGCTGCTCCAAATAGTGAACGTCGTCCCAGCGGGTGACGAACCACATTTTCAGCGAATCGACGAAACACACTGGGGCTTCAGCGCGAAGACGCGCCAGGAGGGGATCCGGGTCAGCCTCCAGGGCTGCGAGCGAGATCTCCGCTCCGATCGACATCAGTGATTCATCACGTATTCGTTGAGCTCCCCCGGCCTGACTCCGGCACGAACCCGCCCCGGGTCTGAGGCAACTTCATGTCGAGAATACGAGACGCAACAACCGTGCGCAGGATCTGGGCCGTGCCGCCACCGATCGTGAACATGCGAACATCTCGGTACATCCGCTCGAGCGGATTGCGTCTGCTGTAACCGGCTGCGCCGAATATCTGGAGGGCGTCGCTGACGACTTGAATCGATGCTTCAGCCGTGAAGATCTTGGCCTGGGCCGCCAAGTTGGCGTCGGGAAACGGCGAGTTGTCTGCGCCTCGAGATTCGGCGGCCCGATAGGTCAGACTCCGGGCCGCTTCGAGCTTGACCGACATGTCGGCCAGCATCCACTGAAGTCCCTGGAACTCGGCGATCGGACGGTCGAACTGGGTGCGTTCCTTGGCGAAATCGATGGCGAGTTCGTAGGCACCGGTTGCGATTCCGAGGGCCACCGTTCCTGCTCCCACTCGCTGGCTGTTGTAGGCATTCATCAAGTCGGCGAAGCCACGACGAAATCCTGAGGGCGGCGTCAGCACCATGTCGGCGCCGACCTCCATGTCCTCGAAGATCACTTCCATCTCCGGGATGGCACGCAGCCCCATCGTCGGCTCACGTCGACCGAAACGGAGGCCGGGGGTTTCGTCGCGAACGGCCAGAAAGCCACCGATGCCTTCGTCGTTGCCTTGCTCGTCGAAGACCCGGGCAAAGATCAGATGCAGCCGGGAAACCGTTCCCCCGGTGATCCAGTGCTTCATCCCGTTCAGTACATATCCGTCTCCCCGTCGGTCGGCCCGGGTGGTCATCAGCGAAGCCGCGCTGCCGGCTCCGGGTTCGGTGATGCAGATGGCTGGCTTGTCGCCGCTCAATACCAGCTCGGCGGCGAGCTTCTTCTGCTGCTCGGTGCCGTAAGCCATCACCGCGGAGATGGCGCCCATGTTGCACTCGACGGCGATTCGCCCCGTGACCCCACAGACCTTCGCCATTTCTTCGACGACCAGCACGGCATCCAGAAAAGAACAGCCGGGCCCACCGAGTGCGGTCGGCACCGTCATGCCGGTGAATCCGGCTGACCGCAGTGCTTCGACGTTCTTCCACGGATATTGCTCGGCCTCGTCGACGGCCGCGGCCCGTGGGCCGATCACGTCGCGTGCCAGCTCGCGGGCCCGCTGTTGCAACCTCAATTGGTCTTCGGTCAATGTCCAGGTCATGACGTCTCCAATGCCGATTTGGTGAGCGTGATCAGATCTCGTTGCGCCACGCTTCCTCCGATTCTGTGCACGTTCTCATCGATCGAGTTCAGCAGCTGCAGGGCCCGATGACGGTCGGTCGAGCTCGACCGCACGGCTTCGACCAGGGGCCGAACGACCGATTGGAAGATGTCACCGTTCTCGGAGTCGTCGTTTCTGTGAGACGACCCGACACCGTCGAAGAAGGCGTCGGTTTGCGGATGATCGGGACAACGGGAAAAGGCCAGCGCCATGTGGAGGTCGATGAACCCCGCGGTGTGCCGCTCGGGACGTCGAGCGAATGCATCGGTGACGCTCCCCCATCGATCGCCCACGTCGACCCCGGCGAGTTCGAGCCGCCACAGCGTGGACGCGAGATCACCGAGGCGATACGGCGTCGTCGCCTCCGGAACCAACCGGTCGTGTATCGAGAGAACCTCGTCGAACTCTCGGGCTGCGATCAGCCGGAGCATCAGATGCCACCACACATGGACGGCGAGCGAGTCCTGTTTGCTCCATGTGTCCTCCCGGCTCCGCAACAGGTCGAGCGCCGCCACTTGATTCTCGGTGCTCTCGTACACGTGGGCGAGCGAGTGGAGGGCCCAGAGGTCGAGAGGATCAGCATCGAGCGCTCGCCATCCGATGCGCTCGGCGTCGTCGTAGAACCCGGCCTCTTCGAGCGAGAAGGAGTGCTGGCCGGCAACAAAACCCCAACCGGGATCGGCCTCGCCCCAAAAGCCGATGGCGCGCTCGGTCGAACGGAGCCTTCGAGCAGCATCGCCGACGTGGAGGTACACGTCATGAGCAAACCGCACGGCAGCAAGATCATGGGTGCCACCTGCCACGTCGTCCCAGCGCTCACCGGCTCGGGTGAAGTTGCCGTTGGCCAGGTGTGTGAGTGCATCCACATGGCCGAGTTCTCGCCGATCCGACGCTCGAGTTCGAGCCCGTTCGAGGTCGGCTTGCACCTCGGCCGATCCGGGCGAGGCGCCACCGAGCAGCCGATAGGTCGCGCAGAACACCGAGCCCAGGGCGAAATCCGAGTCGGAACTGTTTGCCTCGGCGAGGCGAGCAAACGGGTCGCCGACGAAGTGCAGCGTCTCGTTCCAGGCCGCGTTCCAAGCCTCGACCGACGAGCGGGAAGTGGCCGCAACGGACTCGCCCCAGACGTCGATCTCGGTCCGACGTCCACTCACAACCGAACATCCAACGCTTCGATTCCATTGACAAAATTCGACTCGACGAACCTGGGTTCTCCCACCTGGCTGAACGACCAGCCCCGGTCGAGCACGTCATCGATCAGTTCGGCAACCTCGAGCCGGGCCAGCGAAGCGCCGAGACAGAAGTGGGCCCCGCCTCCGCCGAAAGCAACGTGGGCCGGAGACTGGGGCCTGTCGGCCCGAAACTCGAGCGGAGCGGGAAAGGCGGCTTCGTCGAAGTTGGCCGCTGAGTACCACATCACGATCTTGTCACCGACACCCAGATCGGTGTTGGCCAGCGTTGTCGGAACCGTGACCGTGCGTCGGAAATAGAGAATGGGCGACGAGTACCGAATCACTTCCTCGGTCAAGGAGCCGAGCAAGGATCGATCGGTTCGGACCTGATCGAACACCGACCCGAAGTGGTGGAGGTGCAACGCGAGATGAGCCATCGATGAGCGTGTCGTTTCATTCCCGGCAAAGATCATCAGCCGAAAGAAGTTGGCGAACTCCTCGACGCTCAACCGCTCACCGTCGATCTCGGCCTCGATCAACTTCGAGATCAGATCGTCGGCTGGCTTCGAGCGGCGTCGGGCTGCGAGGTCGGTGGCGTACTCGGCCATGGCAAAGGCCGCAGGGCTGTTGAACGGCAAGAGTCGCAGGTCGATGGTGTTGCCATACGCGGTGGGTTCGAGCGGTGCGCCCGCCGTGCCGGCAACCAAGTGATCGGAGAGTTCGATCATGTAGCCGTGGTCGGCCTCGGGAACTCCCATCAGATCGCAGATCACCCCGATCGGGATCGGCGCCGCCACCGTGCTGACCCAATCGCCTCCACCCGAGGCCTCCAACGAGTCGAGGGCCGACCGCACTCGTACCCGAATGGCCTCTCGGTAGCCCTGCACATGGCGGGGTGTGAACGCGGCGCTCACGAGGCGCCGCAATCGAGTGTGCATCGGTGGATCCATGTCGATCATCGACGCTCGAGCATCGAGCGCGTCAGGATCGATGTCGTAGATCTGAATGTGGCCGACGGCCGATGAATAGGTGCCGGGATCCCGGGAGACCGTGACGAGATCGGCCTGCCTGGTCACCGACCAGAATCCGGTCGACGAACCGCGACCTGCGGGCGACCAGGTGAGCCCTTCACTCCGACGCATCGCGGCGAACGCCTCGTGCGGAATCCCTGCCGCAAAGGTGGCGGGATCGTTGAGATCCATCGGGGCCAGAACTCGAGACATCCCACTCCTCGGTTGAATGATTTCTCACATTACTTTGGGACCAAAGTAATGTGCAATCCATCGAGACCGGAGCCACCGGATCGACCCACCGACACCTGACCGACCGACGAAGGCCTCCGTTGCCCCACGAGTACAACCCCGATGCTCTTCTCGCCGCCGAATCCGACATTCGACGACGGCTCGAAGGCAAGCCCGTCGACATCGAAGTCCAGCATGCGATCTCGAATCTCTATCGAGCCGCCACGGTGGTGAGCCGCAGTGCCGAACGTGAGGTACTTGCTGCGGCCAACTTGTCGTGGAGTGGCTTCACCGTGCTGTGGGTGCTCTGGGTGTGGGGCCGCATGGATTCCACTCGGTTGGCGGGCGAACTGGGACTCACCGCCGGTTCGCTCACCGGCATTCGTCGAGGTCTCGAGAAACAGGGCCTCGTATCGGTCAGTCGTGATCCCGACGATGGACGCCGGATGCAGACAATCCTCACCCCGGCTGGCGAGAAGGTCATCGAACGCGTTTACCCCCAGTTCAACTCGTGGGCCGCGTCGATGCTCGATGGACTGAAACGCAACCAGATCAACGAACTCGCCACACTGCTGCAAGCGGTTGTTGTTCGTCCCAGCGGGGACCAATCACCCACCTGACGGCTACTCGAGGGCGATCGAGATGGCCCGTCCCGGGCAGCGCTCGACCACTTGTAGGGCTCGTTCGCGGGGCAACATGCCCGTGCCGATCACCGACGAGATCATCGTGTCGTCATCGATCAAGAAGGTTTCTGCCTCGAGCATCTCGCACTGGCCGGCGCCGATGCACGAGTCGTTGTCAACCACCACCCGCAGCATCTCCGCTCCGCTGTCTCCCGTTATGCCGTCGCCCGTCACACTGTCTCCCGTCATGCCGTCTCAACTCCCATGTCGACGGACAGTACGCCGTGCACGAAATTGGATGGTGCCCGCACCGGTTCGCCTCGCCTCGCCAGCGTCATCTTGCGATCAGCCATTTCCTCCATGAGGACGATCAGCTCGAGCCGGGCCAGGAACGCGCCCAGACACAAATGATGGCCACCACCACCGAATGACAGCTGCTGATTGTCGGGTCGCCCCACGTCGAAGGTGAACGGATCAGTGAAGGCCCGCTCGTCCCGATTGGCCGAGCCGTACCACATCACCACCTTCTCCCCCTGGGCGATCGGTGTGCCGGCGAGTTCGGTCGCTCGGCTGGTGGTTCGTCGCATGTGCAGAACGGGGGTCGACCAACGCAGCACTTCTTCCACGGCCGTTTCGAGAACGCCGTCGTCGCCGGACCACCGAGCTCGGCGAACTCGATCCCATTGCTCGGGATGATCGGCGAAGGCCATCGCGCCGTGGGCGATGGCCGTACGAGTGGTTTCGTTGCCGGCGAAAACCAGCAAATGAAAGAGGTTCCGATATTCGTTTCCGGTGAGCCGATTCCCGTCTTCCGCCGCAGCTTGGACCAGCGTCGTGACCAGATCGTCCTGGGGGTTCGCCCGCCGCAGTTCAGCCAGCTTCTCGCCGTATTCGAACAAGGCATGACTGGCCGGGCTGTTGAACGGCAACAAGCGCAGGTCGGTGGTGTTGCCGAACGCGTCGGGCGGGATCGATTGCTGATCGCCCGTTCCCTCGACCAGGTAGTTGGACAGTTCGACCAAATAGTCGGCGTCCTCGATCGGCACACCGAGCATCGTGAGAATCACGCGAATGGGCAGAGGGGCGGCCACCTGCTCGACCCAGTTGCCGCCGTCGGACGCGATGAAGTCATCGAGCAGTTGGCCGGTGATCGACCGAACCGTCTCCTCCCAGCGCCTCACGTTCTTGGGTGTGAACGACCGAGCAATCAGCCTTCGGAGTCGCGTGTGATCAGGAGCATCGGTGTCGATCAGAGAACGCCGAGCTTCGAGTGCGTCGGCTTCGGAGTCCCAGAGATTGGTGTGCCCGATGGCCGACGAATACACCTCGGAATTCTTCGAGACCTCCTTCACATCGGCATGGCGGGTGACGGCCCAGAATCCGTCGTCGAGATACGGATGCCAAACCAGACCTGGGGTGTCCCGCATCTGGGCAAAGCGGTCGTGAGGAATGCCGTCGAGGTAGAGACCCGGATCGGTGACATTCGGGGTGATCGCAGCGTTGGTCATGAGCGGTCCCTTCGGCTCGTCGGCTAGCAGTGCTCGATGAAGCGGGACCGTTCCCAGTCGTTGACGTGATCGAGATCATTGTTGTTCTCAGCCGCAAGAGCGATTTCCGCCTGGGCGATGCTGACATAGCTCCGGGAGAATTTGTCGCCCAGCAGCGCGGCGAGGCCGCTACCGGAGAACGCATCGACGGCGCTTCCCAGATCGGTGGGAAGGGCCACGTGGTCGCCCGGATTGGCGTAGACGTCGCCCTCGCAGAGCTTGCCCGGGTCGAGGGATCGTTCAACGCCATCGGCGCCGGCCGCGAGCAGGCCGGCGATGAGCAGGTAGGCGTTCGCGTCGGCTCCGGCCGAACGGAACTCGACCCGGTTGGCCGCCGAACCGGGTTCGGCCACACAGCGGGCCAGGACGGTTCGGTTGTCGAGCCCCCAGGTCACGTGAGTCGGAGCGAAGGTGTAAGGACGGATTCGCTTCGGGCCGTTGGTGGTCGGCGCCCCGAGCAGTGTGAGCGCTGAGGCATGCTCGAGCAACCCTCCGAGCCACGCCGACATCAGTTCGTTCGGAATGCCCTCTTCGCACGATGCAAAGGCATTTGTGCGATCGACGTCGAGGCTCGTGTGCACATGCATGCCCGAACCAGAAAGATCAGCCCACGGCTTCGGCATGAAGGTCGCCCGCAGACCATGTTGCACGGCCACCTGCTTCACGATCGACTTGAAGAGCGCAGCATTATCGGCGGCCGTCATCGCATCGGTGGGGCCAGCGTTGATCTCGATCTGGCCCGGTCCGTACTCGGCATTCGACGACTCCACGTCGATCCCGGCACCCAACAACGCCGTACGCATGGCGTACAGGACCGGCTCGAGTTCGAGTCCGTCGGTGAGCGAGCTGTACTGGATGTGGCCCTGTGCCGGCTGCCAATCGGGAGTACAGAGGTAGAACTCCATCTCGGTGGCGACCACCGGGTCGAGGCCGGCAAGGCGGCATCGTTCGATCTGCGCAGCCAAGACCGACCGGGGAGCGAGTGGATGAGGCCCACCGGTTTCGTCGAACGCATCGGCAAACACCAGGCCATATCCGGGTCGGTGCGTCAGCACCCGGCCTGTTGAGTTGTCGGGAACGAGATGGCAGTCGAGATAACCCGTGTCCATGTTGACGAATTCGTTGTCGGGTAAGTCGTTCTGGATGTCGAAGACGAACATGGCGTCGGCCACATTTGCACCCGTTTCATACACCCCACCCAAGAACCGCTGAGCCGGAATCCGTTTGCCCCGGAGGTGGCCCTGGGTGTCGGGCACCGCCAGTTCGATGGTGTGTAGTTCTTGCTCCGCAGCGACGATCTTGAAGTCCTCGATCGTCGGCGAGATTGCGATGGTGTTCAACGTGCTCCTCCGTCCATTGTCTTTCTTGTTTTGTGATCGCCCTCTCGGGGGTTCACGGGATGGCTGCGGTGCCGAGGTAGGCGGCTCGTACACGTTCGTCGGCTTGGACCTCCGCCGGGGTGCCATGAGCAATCACCCGCCCCTGATCGAGAACATAGATCCGATCGGAGATCCCGGTGATGAAGTTCAGGTCGTGGTCGATCACGATCACGCCGGCTCCGACCGTGGCCGCCATGTGGCGGACCTGTTCGATCATGGTGATCGATTCGGTATCGCTCATGCCGCTCGTTGGCTCATCGAGCAACATGAACGATGGAGCGAGGGCTGCGGCACGGGCGAGTTCCAGGCGGCGAGAGTTCCCATAGTCGAGTTCACGGGCCCGTCGGTTCCGCTGATCCCAGAGTCCGGCCTCGGCGACCAGCGCATCGGTGTTCGGCAGCACCCGACCCACACGGTGTTCCCGTGCGATGAGGGCCGCCGTTTCCACATTCTCACGGACCGTGAGCGAACCGAACAGCCGGAGGTTCTGAAACGTCCGGACGAGTCCGGTTCTGGCCAACCGGAACGCGGGCACGCCGTTCAGGTGGTGGCCGTCGATCGAGAACGTTCCGGCGGTGGGTTCGACCAACCCGGTGATGACGTTCACCAAGGTGGTTTTACCCGCGCCGTTCGGGCCGATGATCCCGACGATTTCACCACTCGCAGCCTCGATGCTGGCTCCGTCCAATGCTTGGAATCCACCGAATCGCACATCGATGTCGGCAGCCACCAACTGGGCGTCGGGGGCATCGTCGACCTCGCTGAGGGGCGCCGGTTCCTGCTCGGCACCACGACCGAGCCTCTCGAACAACCAGGTGTCGAACTCCCAATCGTCGACGAGACCAACCGGCCGCACGATCATGAACACCACCATCGACAGCCCGAGAAAGACGGTGGGAAGACCTTCACGGAAGATCCAGTCGAGTGGTGCGCCGTCCAGCCCGATACCGAAGAACTCGAAGCCATCCGAACCCAGCCGACGGGCCAGCTCGCGACCGGCCGCTATCACGGCCACGCCGAGCAGCGCTCCGGTGACACTGTTGCGTCCACCGACGATGAGCATCACGAGCGTGAGCAACGTGTACTGGAAGAAGAACTGATTGGGTAACAGCGTCCCGGTCTCGTAGACCCGAAGCGAGGCGGCGACGGTGACGACGGCGACGGAAATGAGCAAGGCCACCATCTGCTGCACCAGCGGATTCACCCCCATGGCCCGCGCCGCCAGATTGTCTTCGCGTGCCGCTTTGGCCAAACGGCCGCTTCGACTCTGCGCAAAAACACGGCCGATGACGACTGCGGCAGCGAGAGCGGCATAGATCGGCAGACGGGAATCCAGCGTGTCACCGATTCCGAACGAGAGTCCGACTCGATTTCCGCCGGTCAGTTCGGTCCAGTTCGTTGCGACCTCGTGGGTCACGAACAGAAGGGCCAGGGTGATCACGGTGGCCGAAACCGAGCCCGACTCGGCGCCCGATCGGGCCAGCCCGATTCCCACGATTGCGGCAACGACCAGAGTCACCACAAGCGCCACCAGAACGGCCGTCAGTGGGGACGCGGCCACGTCAGCGAGACCAAACGGCGCATTGGGAAGCACTCGGGCCTTCTGGGCGGGCGTGATGGCAAAGACGGCGAAGGCATAACCGGCAATGGCGCCAAAACCGATGTGACCGAACGACAGGACGCCCGTGTTTCCGATGTAGATCTGAATGCCGATGACCATGACGGCGTCGATCAGCATCGAGGTGACGAGGCGTTCGGCCGAGCCGCCGAGCATCGCCTGATAGGTGAGGCCACCGCCGACAAGAATGGCGAACATGATCAAGGAGCCGACAACCGGGAAGGCCAGATCGCGGCGAAGGTCGGGAAACATCAGACGCGCTCGGCGTGGGCAACGGTGATCAGGCCCTGCGGTCGGAAGATGAACAGAAGAGCAATCAAGGCGAACACGACCCCCTCGGTGAGAGGCGCAACACCGGCGGGAAGGCGAGAACGCAGCAGCACCTCGGCCATGCCGAGGGCGAGTCCACCCAACACCGCACCACGGAGGCTCCCGAGGCCACCGATCAACGCAGCAAGAACGCCCTTCAGCATCGGGTCGATTCCTCCGGTCGGGGTGGTGCTCCCGGCTCGCATCAGCCAGAAGATGCCGGCGATGCCGGCAAGGAGACCCGAGAGGGCGAAGGCGCCCCGGATCACCGAGTCGGAGCGGACGCCCATGAGTCGGGCCGTATCGAAGTCGGCGGCCGCGGCACGCAACGAGAGCCCGAACATCGTGCGTTGCAGCAAGGCGGCCGTGGCGATGAGGGTCACCAGCGTCACCAGAATCACAACCGTGTCGAACACTTCGATGCTCAGTGATCCGACCGAGTACGTATCAGTGACCCAACCGGGACGGGGAAACGATTTCACCGACGCCGATACGTACATCACGAACATCGCAGAAACGAGGAAGTGCACACCGAAGGACGTCAGCAGGAGCGTGAAGTCGGAAGCGCCGCGCACACGACTGAACGCAACCCGCTCGATGAGGAGTGATGCGAGTACCGATACCACGATGATCAACGGAGCAACCAAATACCAGGTCCAACCGCTCTGAAAAACGGCGAACGAGGCGTAGCCGCTGACGGTGATCAATTCACCGTGAGCGAAGTTGAGTAGGTGCATCACGCCGAAGATCACGGCAATTCCGAGGGCGAGCAGGGCGTAGATACTGCCTCGTCCCAGGCCGTCGATCAGGTTCTGGAGTAGACCCGTCATACCGTCTCCTCCGAGGTCGTGCTCGTCATGTCAGCCGCCGACGAAGGTGTCGAAGAGATCCGAACGTTCACGTAGTTCGGCGCCGGTTCCCGTGACGACCACTTCGCCGCTTCGCATCACGTAGGCCCGATCCGCGGCTCCGAGCATGCGCGTGGCGTTCTGCTCGACCACCAGGATCGTGCGGCCCTCGCTCCGAAGGGTGTCGATCAATTCGAAAATGGCGTCGACGAGAACCGGGGCAAGACCGAGGGTCGGTTCGTCCATCATGAGGAGCTTGGGTTTCGACATGAGCGCTCGAGCGATGGCGAGTTGTTGTGCTTCGCCCCCCGAGAGGAAGCCGGCGGGGGTGTCCCACTTGTCTCGGAGAACCGGAAACAGCAGGGCCATCTCATCGAGCAGTTCGGCCCGCTCGTCGGCCGAGCGAGTGACCCCGCCGATCTTCAAATTTTCCTGAACAGTCATGTCGGTGAAGATGCGACGGTGCTCGGGCACCAGGGCCAGACCCGATCGCAGCATCACCTCGGGGGGTGCTCCGGTGACGTCGTTGCCGTCGAAGACGACCGATCCCGAGGCCGGGCGCAGCAAACCGGCGATCGAGCCGAGCAACGTGGTTTTGCCGGCCCCGTTCGGTCCGATGAGGCCAACCACCTCACCGGCTCCAACCGAGACATTCGCATCACGAAGCGCCGAAATATTGCCGTACCGAGTGGTCAGCCCCGAGACCTCGAGCATCGGCGAACGGCCTACTTGGTGTCGACGAGAACGTCGGCGCCGTCGACGATCCGGTTGATGGGGACCGCCTTCGGAGGGATGCCGTTGGTACCGGCGTAGGTGATCTCTCCGGAGAGCCCCTGGAAACCCGAGATCTGAGCAACGGCTTGACCGATTCCTTCCGAATCGGTGCATCCACAATCGAGCATTCCCTGGATGCCCAGGAACATCGAGTCCACATAGAGGGCCATGAAGCCGCGACTCTCGAGTTCCTCACCCTTGGCTGCGGCGTAGTTCGCCAGCAACGTGTCGTTGCGGTCACCGGGGGAAATGCTCACGTGCGGGGTGTGGGCGATGCCCTCGTTGTTCTCCTCGAATGCAAGCCCGGTGGCGTCGAGCGCGTCGGTGCCGATGTAGGTGAGCCCGTCGAGTCCCTGACCCTCGAGCTGGCCCCGGAGGGCGGTGACCTGGAAGGCAAGAGCGGCGGAGAAGACCACTTCGTTGTTCTCCGACAAGCCGGCGATCTCGTTCACCTGCGATGAGAAATCGGTGTCGGCTCCCCAAACGTAGGTCTGCGTGCTGACCACCTCGCCCCCACCGGCGGTGAAGGCGGCAGCGAACACGTCAGGGTTGTAGCCGGTGTACGCAATTCCTTCACCCTCGGTGAAGACAATCGCTCGGGTGATTCCCTGGTCGAGCGCCCAGTTGGCCGCCGCCGTCGCCATCAGCGTGTCGTCGAAACTGACGAGGTAGGAGTTGATCGATGCATCGGCGAGTGTCGGCTCGGTTGATGCGGCGACGAACAGCGGAACCTTGCCCTCGGTGGTCTGGAGGATGGGAAGGGCGAAGTCGGCGAAGGGCGGGCCGATGAGAAATTGAGCACCCCAGTCGAGCAGATCCTGGGTGGCGATCGCCGCCTGTGCGGGATCACCTCCGACGTCTTGCACCTGCACTTCGACGGGCGAGCCGTTGATCCCCCCGGAACAATTGATCAACTCGGCGACGTAAGGAACGAGCTTCGATCCGGGAATGTCGACGAAACCGACAACCTCGCTGAAGTCCATGGCCATGCCGACCCTGATCGGGTCCCCCGACGGGGCGTCCGCACAGTTGTCAAGGTCGGCGGCGAGGATCCCATCGATGTCGATCGACGTCTCGCCGCCGGTTGCAGCGACGGTCGAATCGGACCCACCCGAATCAGCGACGGTGGAATCGGTGCTGCCGTCGGCTGATGTCGTTTCGGCCGCATCGCTGCCGCACGCAGCGGCGACCAGCGCCAACGCGAACAGCAAGCCCATGATCTGTCGTATTTTCATTGGTTCTCCCTACCAATCGAAGCACGGCCGTTGTGACCAGCTGCAAGACTCGAACGCTCGGCTCCCGCCTGACTTCGACGCCTGGGATCAAACACAACCTCGAGAGGTGGAGCTGACGCCGAGCGGACATTAACTTTGGTCCCAAAGTAATGTCAACGAAGCCACGCACGTTCCGTGGGACGAAACGTAGCATTTCGTTTGGTAGCAAACGAATTTATTGTGCGATCCGCAAAGCGAGCCAGCCATGCCAGTTACACGACGAGCGCTGATCATTGCCCATGAGCCTGATGGACCCGGCGGCCAGGTCGCGATCCGTCTCCGAGAACGAGACTACGAAGTGATCACCCACGTGGTCACGCATGACACGAGCAACCCGAATGGATCCGTTCCCTTTCCTGACCTCGCCCCGTTCGACGTGGTGGCCATCATGGGTTCGATCCGTTCGCTCACGAGCAAGCACGAGATCAGTAGCTGGGTCCACGACGAACTCGACGAGATCCGAGCGGCCCGAGACCGCGACCAACCGGTGCTCGGCATCTGTTTCGGCGGTCAATTGATCGCCGAAGCCCTGGGCGGGTCGGTCGAACAGTCCCACGCCACCGAGATCGGCTGGTTCGAGATCGAGGCGCCGGTGGGTGCAATCAACCCGGTTGGTCGCGGGCCATGGATGGAATGGCATCACGATCGATTCCTGCCGCCCCCGGAAGCGGAGATTCTGGCGACGACCGCCGACGCCGTCCAGCTCTTCACCGTCGGCCGTATGGTCGGCACCCAGTTTCACCCCGAAGTCGACGTTGCCCACATCGAAGATTGGCTTGCCTTCGTCGACCAGAGCTACCTGGCTGAACATGGCCAGCATCCGGAAGCGATACTGGCCGCCATGCAGCAGCACGAATCGCGCAACATCGAACAGTGTCACGCACTCGTCGATTGGTTCCTCGACTCCGTTGCCTTCCCCTCCGACGATCAGGACACATCGTCGGTCGAGGCAGCCCGATGAGCGGCACGAGACCACTGATCGGCTTGAGCGGCCGCCGGAAACGGGCTGACCAGATCATCGGCACGCCACCGTCGCTGCAGCATCTCGAAGGCGACTGGTATTTCGCCGATTACGCCCGCGGGGTCCTCGAGGCCGGCGGGCTTCCGGTTCACCTTCCGCTGGATGCCGACCCCAGCATGTACGCCGACCACCTCGACGGAATCCTTCTGAGCGGTGGGGCCGACATCGGGCCCGATCGTTATGGCGCAAGCCCTGAAACCAACGACTTTCCACCCGAGCCCGACCGAGATCAGTTCGAGCTTTCGCTTCTCGAAGGTGCGATCGCCGCCGAGCTTCCCGTGCTCGGGATCTGCCGTGGGCTCCAGCTGATCAATGTGGCAGCCGGCGGCACGCTGCATCAACACGTCCCCGCTCACGCCGGATTCGATCACCCACCAACCCATACACCACACACCGTCAGCCTCGAGGCCAACTCGACCCTGGCCGATCTGTACGGGCCGTCGCGAGCGGTCAATTCGCTCCACCACCAAACCGTCGATCAGCTGGGCCGAAACCTGCGAGTCACGGCCACGGCGGACGGGACCGTCGAGGGCATCGAACACGACACACTGCCGATCGTCGCCGTGCAATGGCATCCCGAGATGATGACCACCCGCAGCCGAGATCCGATCTTTGGTTGGCTCGTACAGTCGGCCGAAAAGCACCGGAATCGGTGACAGCAGAGAGCTCGCGCCTCAATGAGTTCGGCCAACCGATCGGCGCCGCCCTCAGCGGTTGGGTTTCTCCTCCTCCACCCACGACTGACGCCATCGTTGGTCGCCACGTCACGCTCGTTCCGCTGATCGCCTCGCAGCACGCTGCGCCACTGTTCGCCGCGTTCGAGACGGCCTCGGATTCGTTGTGGACCTACATGTCATTTGGCCCGTTCCCGACGGTCGCCGACCTCACCGCCACCATCGATCAGATCGATTCGTCCCCCGACTGGCAGCCGTTCGCAATCATCGTCGACGACGAACCCCTCGGGTTTTTCTCGTTCCTACGAATCGATCGGCTCGCCGGGACGATCGAAATCGGGTCGATTGCGTTCTCACCGACACTCCAGCGAACCACGGCGGCCACCGAAGCGGTGTTTCTTCTCATCGACCACGCCTTCGAGCTCGGGTATCGACGTTGCGAATGGAAGTGCGACAGCGTGAACGCTCCTTCGATATCAGCCGCCCGCCGGCTGGGGTTCACCTACGAAGGAACCTTCCGGCAAGCCACCCACTACAAGGGCCGAAATCGCGATACGGCCTGGTTTGCGATCATCGATTCGGAATGGCCGAACCTGCGGAGTTCCTTCTCGGCATGGCTGGCCCCGGCGAATTTTGACCAGCACGGACGGCAACGGAACACGCTCGAGCGATTGCGGAAACGAGTCGACTCGAGCGACGACGCATCGTCTACGTGAGCTGGCCGAACAGCTCCGACAACTCGACCAGCGAGAACGGCTTCTTGAGATAGGCGTAAACACCTTGCGAAGCCGTTTCCCGGACGAGCGGCTCCATGTCGCGCCCCGTCATCATGATCAGGTGACAAGCGGGGGAGACTCGTCGAACATATTCGGCGACATGCACTCCGGAGAGTTGCTCGCCCAGATCCCAATCCGAGAGCACCACGTCGGGCTGTTGCCGATCGATCTGCTCGAACGCGGCTGCGGCCGTCGATGCCCCGAAACTCGCATACCCCAAGGACGAGACCAGTTCCAGAAAGAGCGACAACGTGAGTTCGTCATCGTCGACGATCAAAACGCGAAGGCTCACGATTCAGCTCGGACGACAGGAACCCGGAGGCTCACGCAGGCTCCGCCGTCCGTTCGGTTGCTGAGACTCACGGTGCCGCCCCATCGTTCGACCATGGTTCTCACCACGGCGAGTCCGAGTCCGTTCCCGGTCGTGCCGAACCGTGTCGTGAAACGAGGATCGAACGCTCGGGTGAGTGCCTCGGCCGTGAATCCTGCTCCGTGGTCGCAGAAATCGAGAACAATCATTTCTCGGAACGGCGAGACTCTCGTTTCGACGCGTGCCTGCAACGTGATCGGTTCGCCGCCAGGAGATGCCTCGGACGCGTTCTTCAGCAAGTTGAGTGAGACTTGCACCACGCCGGCTCGGGTCGCCAAGAAGGAGAGGGCGTGAATCTCGTCGGGGATCTCCCACTGGACTCGGCCGAAAAGGTGCGGATCGAGAAAGATCTCGAGATCTTGCACCATCGCTCCCAGACTCACCGGGACCAGTTCCTCGGAATCGACACGGGCCAACTCGAGTGTGGACGACACGACCTCAGCCGAACGTCGGATCGCGGTTTCCACCCGCTCGATGTATCGAGTCGCTCGCTCGCTGTCCTCCACTGCGACCGCCGCTGCCGCCATGCCACACATCAACAATGCGGGTTGAAGGAGATTCGACACTTCGTGGGCCAATCCACCAGCGAGATAACTTCCGGCCTCATCCCTCTGGACGCGCTGCAGGGTTTGGTGGAACGCGTGGCGTTCGGCGCCGGCCCGAACCTCGTGATCGATCCGTTGGGACACTCCGATGTACCCGACGAGACCTCCGAAGCTGTCTCGTTGGGGCTCGCCCCGATGACGAAACCACATCCGGTCGAGCGAGTCATCGGAACCCAAGCCCTCGCCAGCATCAGCGTCAGGGTCCGATGAGGCAGGAGCGGTCCGGCCGCTGACCACCCGACCGTCGACCACCTCCACCTGCGTCACGATCGTGAAGGGCATCGCCTCAGCCGCAGCCTCGGCCATGACCCGCACGATGCTCTCGGCATCAGCCGACGAAAAGAACTGGTTGAGGGCGACGTCGAAATCGAAGCAGTCGGGAATCTCGAGTGTCCGCTGCAACCACGGTGAAACCTCGATCCGAGTCGATCGAAGGTCGAGGTGCCAAGTGCCGACCTGTCCGGCTTCCTCGAGCCGCTCGATCCGTGCAGTAAGGTCACGGATCTCACCTTGCGATGTGGATTGAGCTGACTCCGTACCACCAAAGCCCGTACCACCAAAGCCCGTACC